>CAYQRW010000093.1:0-8711 GCA_964419735.1 uncultured Spirochaeta sp. | reverse complement strand
CGCTCCAAACTCGAGCATCGCGTAGGTCTCCACCGGAAAACGTAGATAATGGTCGGCGCGGTCCCCCGCTTCCCGACCATGGCGGGCGCTTCCCACGATCATCCCATCCATGAGCGTCTCTCCGATTCCCGGCCACCGCGCGCCATCCGTCCGGGCGCGGCGCTTACGGCGCAAAAAAGCGCGTAGCCCGGGCGCACTTCCGGGAGCCACGCCATCGTAGGCATCCCGGAACGCCTCCCCCGCGCTGTGCACGTTGCCGGAGACGTCCAACAGGATCGTTTTGCCCACCCCCAGGCTCCGCGCCACGTCACCGGGGGCATTGTCCAGCAGCCCCCCGTCCACCAGGAGGCGTCCCTCGTCGTACACCGGCGGCAACAGGCCCGGAAGCGATGAACTGCTGCGGATCGCCTTCCACACCGGTCCCTGATCCATCACCACCAGATCCCGCGCCGCCAGATCCGTAGCCACCGCCGCATAGGGAATGGGAAGCTCCTCGATCCGTCGCTCCCCGAAGAACTTCCGCAAGCCCGCGGTCATCCTCCGACCCCGCAGGAGCGAGGTCAGGGGTAACCCGGGGTCACGAAAGGGACTATCGGTGACCAGGTTCTGCCACGCCGCCGCCTTCATCTCCTCATGGGTCAGCTCCAAAGCCACCACCGCCCCGACAAGCGAACCGATGCTGGTTCCCACCACCAGATCGATCGGAATATCCGCCTCCCGCAGCGCGCGCACCGCCCCGATATGCGCCATTCCTCGCGCCCCACCACCGCCCAGCGCCAGTCCCACGGCGGAGCTCGAGACAAACCGCGCCACTCGGCGTATGTCCTGCGCGGCCCAACCCCGGACGTGGTGGTGGCGGGTGTGGAATCGGCGCGCGCGGAACTCCGCGATCCGCCCCACCGTAAGCTCGCTCCCGGCGGCACGACAGAACACCAGTTCCCGCAGCTGCGTATCCAGATCCCGTCGGTTTCCCAAATAGCGCAACTCAAAACGGGTGAGGTCCGGCGAGGCACCGGGGTCGACCAAGAGCACTACCCGGTCCGCATGGCGTCGGCACAGCTCATTCCAGGAGTCGTCGTCTGCCGTTCCCACCAACACCACGTGGTCGTGGTCGTCCTCCACGCGGCTCAACCAGCTTCGAAATTGCGCATCACTCTGTGGTGCGCGGGCCTGCAGTGCGCCGGCGTCTCGTTGGTTCACAACGCAAACCTGAGCAGCATCGGGCATTCCGTTTCTAAACGTGTCAACGAACTCCTCGGAGTCGATCCCGGGATGAATGGGAATGATCGCGATCGTCTCCGATTGCGCCCGCGCCCCGGGACGCGCCCGGGACTGCAGCCGCAGGGCGAGAATTCGCGTCAGCCCCAACACCACCTGCGGGTAGCGATGCATGAGGAGATTCATGGTGCGGGCGGTCAGGGTCAGCAGACCGCAGTCCCGAACGGCGGTGACCGTGGCACTGCGCACCTCTTCAGTGAGGATCGAGAGCTCACCAACGACATCACCGCGATAGATGGTGCCGCTCTGGATCGTCTCTCCGGCGACTTGAACATCGAAGCGCAGCCGTCCTGACACCACCGCGTAGAGTTGGTCCCCGGGCTCGCCCTGACGCAGGAGCGTCTCACCCCGGGGGAGCGTAAACCACTGCAGATGCGGCGCCAGTTCACCGAGCACGTTGTCGGACAACGAGGAGAACAGGTCTACCTGGCGAAGAAACGCGACGATCTCCTCATGGGTGGGACGGTACTGCTCCCTCTCGATGACGGCGGCACGGCGGGTGATCAGTTCCGCCACACTTTGAAGCTCATGGGGGTACTGCTGGAGCAAGTTTAGGAACTCACCCTTCTCCAGCACGTATCCCCGGGCCTCCGTAACCGCCCGCACCGTAGCACCGCGGGGATCATCAGTGAGAAGGGCGGTCTCGCCGACGATCTCCCCGGGGGTGATCTCACCCAAAATCTGGTCCCGCTCCTCATCAATCGCCTCGAGCCGACCGGAGGAAAGAAGGTAGAGCGCATCTCCCTCATCGCCCTGCTGGATCAGGCGGGTGCCGGCGGCCACCTCGAACGGCCGCAACCGCTCCACCAGGTACTCCGCCGTGTCCACGTCCACATTCGAGAACAGCGGCACCTCCCGCAGAAACTCAACCAGGTGCCCCACGGGACGTCCACCAGCCTCGTGATCGGACTCATAATCAGACTCATAATCGGACTCGCGCATCCGGTGAGAATAGCCTGTTTTGCCGGTGCGTGGGGATGCGGCCCGACATCAGTCAGACAAATCGACCAGGTTCATCGATACCGCCAGAGCTGCTCGCCGCTGTCACCGTCTATCTTGTGTACTTCGCCGGTCCGCGACGCGCTATAGACGTCTCCATCACTGTCGACGGCGACAGCGTAGACATAGTGCACATGGTCGCTATAGAGCCACTGTCTGGTTCCATCAGAGGCCGTATTCTTGCGGACCTGTCCGGCATCAAACACCGAACCGTATGACCCCACCACAACCTGGTTCGGTCCTCTCTGTGCAATGGAGGTAATGTTATTCACCGAGCCGAACTCTTTGAACCACTCCTCGGTGCCGGAGGTTCCCGCAACAACATCGCTGAACTTCCGCAGGCTTGCGTCATCAGCTCCGGTATAGAGAACTGTGTTGCCACCTTCATCTGCGGTGGCAAGCGCCCGGATCCGCTCCAGCTCCAGATCCTTGGCCATCGTGAGTTCAGTACTCGAGGGGGTCGTACCGCTTGTATCTATTCGAAACAGTTCGCCCCCATCGTCGACTCCATCGCCTCCACTACTATAGATAATGTGATCGTTGTTGGGATCTACCGCTAGCGCCTGCGGTACGTTGTTGTCGGAACTCGGTGCATAGTGATCGTCCCAATCCGCGGAAAGACTGTTGCCGCTTGTGTCGACTCGGTCGATTGCGTCTGCGGCCACGTATAGGATGTTCTCATCGAAGACTAAATCATTGATTCCACCGTCCGGCCGGGGAATATAGACGTTCTCTCGTGTGGGGGATGGCCCGGTAGGATCAATGATATGCACCTCTCGGTCCTCGGACCCGGTGTAGAGATTCCCCGTTTCAGGATGGATCGCCAAGGCGGTAACGTCGTCAGAGTGGCCTTCGTAGACCCACACGCGGTGTGGCGTGGTGCCGCTGATGTCGATTTTGTGGACAGTTTGGTCCTCAGATGCGGTGTAAAGCACGTCATTACTGTGGTCCACCGCAAGAGCCAGAACCCGATCCGTGTGCCCTAGTCCGACGGTAGTAAAGGAGCTCACATCCCCGACAATGGCGGTTCCGGCGGCGTCATAGGCCACGGCGCGAAACTCGTAGTCCGTAGGACCGTCGGTATCTCCGGTTAGACCAGCGATCTCCGTGGCAAACTCACCGTCGAAGGTTCCGGCGGAGGTCAGGGTTTGGGTAGCTGTGCTTGTTACTTGGCTTTCGTCGTCCCAGTCGGTGATCTCTGCTTCGCCGTACTGGAATCTGACATCCACACTCTCCAGCGCTCCCATCTCTTCGAGCGTCCCGTTGAGAGTCGCCGTGTGTCTCGCGACGTCTGCCGCTCCGTCTGTGGAGATAACAAGGTCAGACTCGGTTCCGTCACCGTTGTTCTCACCATCTCGATCGTCACCGTCATTTCCAGTGGGATTCTCACACCCGAGTATAAGGACTGCCCCTGCCAGGCATACGGAACATAGTTGAACGATTCTGCTAATACGCATTGTGGTCACCTCCGGTTGTCGGACGGAGGCGGCCGCTGCATCCCGTGGCCTTGCGGCCGCCTGCAGCTGAGCTGGTTCCGACGTTCTATTGTTGACTGTTCAGGTTATCAATTGATTCCGGGGGCCGTCAATTATCTCGTTCGCCTCGTTGACGGGAGCTCTGGCGGAGCTCACCGCCCGTCTCTTTGCCGCCTGTGATGTGTACGACGCACTCACCAGCGAGCGCCCCTACAAGAAGGCGTGGTCGGCGGATCAGGCGCTTGCCGAGATCCACGCCCAGAGGGAAAAGCACTTCGCCCCGGACGTGGTGGACGTCTTCGAAAGAGCGCTCGAGTCGTAGCGTCGCGACCGGGCCGGGCCGGGCCGGAGAACGTACGACACCGTCCGGCGCCACTCTATCGCAGCGCGTTCCAGGGCGCTTCCCCGGAGACATCCTCCATGGCGTAGCCGCCTTCCCCCACGGAGGGACTCAGAATCGCCAGGAGGTGCGCCGGCCGCTCTCCCCGCTGAAAGCTGGCGTGCACGATCCCCTTTTTGATAAAGACCGCGTCCCCCGGCTTCAGGATCTGCTTCTCCTTTTCGATCCACTGTTCGATTTCGCCCTCCAGGACGTAGATCATCTCTTCCTGGTCCACATGACGATGGAAGTTGTGGCCCATGCCCGGGGTGATCGTCACGTCGAGGATCGCCAGTTGTGCGCTCTCGGTGTTCTCAGGGCGACAAGCCCAGGCGATCTCTCCCCAGTCAAACTGGTCTCGCGCCATTTCCTTCTTGAGTACGAATGTTCCGTTCATCGGTTCCTCCAGAGTTCCCGAAACGCCGACACCAGAGCGGCGGCGAATTCGGTGTCGTTGATGTTGTACGGAAGGCGCCCCACCTTCCGATCGTTGGTCTGCTGCACCGTTGCCTCGATCGCGGAGAACAGCTCTTCGTCGGCGGCGGGATCATGAAACGGCTGACCCTCGGCGTCGATCAGGGAGACTCCCTTCTCCGGAAGCAGAAACCGCACGGGCCCAGTCATCTGATTGAGCTTGGCGCCGATCCAGCGCCCCATGGCACGGTTCTCTTCCGCGGTGGTGCGCATGAGCGTGACATTGGCGTTGTGCCTATACAGGTTGCGGTGGGCAAATTTCTCCGGCACCGTGTCGAAGGCGGCGAAGTTCACCATGTCCAGCGCCCCCACGGAACCGACGTAGGGAATTCCCGCGCGGATGATCGCGCCCAGGCGATCCTCGCCGGCGCTCATGACTCCCCCCATGTGGAGGTCACACACCTCGGTGAGGGTGATGTCTATCACGTGGGAGATCATGCCGGAGTCGATCAGTTTCTCCATCGACTGCCCGCCGGTTCCCGTGGCGTGAAAGACCAGCGGATCAAACTCCGTCTCCAGCTGCTTGCGAACCTCCGTGACGCAGGGCGTGGTCACGCCGAACATCGTCATTCCCAGCGTCGGTTTCTGAGTGGCCGGTTCCGGAATCGGATGGGCCACCATTCCCGCCATGGCGTGGGCGGCGTTTCCCAGCACCGCCCGGGAGATGCGATTCAGCCCGGCCACGTCGGTAACGGAATACATCATGGTGATGTCGTTGGGCCCTACGTAGGGCTCAACATCTCCGCTGGCCACGGTGGAGACCATGAGTTTGGGGACTCCCACCGGAAGGCGCCGCATGGCGGCGGTTACGAGCGCGGTATTTCCCGATCCGCCCAGACCGATCACTCCGCCCAAGTCGTCGAGACCGACGAGATACTCACCCAACGCCTCCGACATCATCGTCACGGCGGCGCCCCGGTCATCGGTAGAACCGAGAAATCCG
This sequence comes from uncultured Spirochaeta sp., assembly GCA_964419735.1. Lineage (GTDB taxonomy): Bacteria > Spirochaetota > Spirochaetia > DSM-27196 > Alkalispirochaetaceae > Alkalispirochaeta. The sequence continues at coordinate 3,163 of CAYQRW010000093.1, read as the reverse complement.
GGATTCTCCCGGTGGTGGCGCGCCACCTCAGCGTTGGAGATATCCGCCGTGGCGGCGTCGGTCCCGCCCTTGTGGGGCTTGGAGGAAACATCCACCGTCACCGCCGACGTTCCGCTCGCGCGGATCAGCTCCGCCACGTAGGTGAGTTCCTCCGCCTTGGTATCAAACGTTCCAACTACATATGCCTGTTTCATACTGCCTGCTCCTCGTTGTCAATTGCGCGGCCCGCGCCGGCGCGGCGCCGCCCTGGTCCGGCACCACTCAAAACGTCAGCTTCTTGAACGCCTTGATCTGGTCGGAAATCGCGGTCTCCGTAGGGAGCCGTTCCATGGAACTGGCGCCGTAGAAGCCGTCCACGCCTTTCACGTGATCGAAGATGTACTTGGCGTCTTCCGGCATCGCGATCGGTCCGCCGTGGCACAGGATAATTACGTCATCCCGGACGCTCTTGGCGGCATCGGCGATCTCCCGAACCATTCGGGCGCTGTCGTCGAGAGTCTTGGCGGTTTCAGCGCCGATCGACCCCTTGGTGGTGAGTCCCATGTGGGCGACGACGATATCGGCGCCGGCCTGGGTGAGCTGCTTCGCCTGGTCGGTGTCGAAGGCGTAGGGCGTGGTGAGTAGATCCATCTCATGCGCCTCGCGGATCATATCGATCTCCAGATCAAATCCCATGCCCGTCTCTTCCAGGTTCTGCCGAAAGGTGCCGTCGATGAGCCCCACGGTGGGAAAGTTCTGCACCCCGGCAAACCCGAGATCCTTCAGTTCCTGCAGGAAATGGCGCCGCAGCATGAACGGATCGGTTCCGTTTACCCCGGCCAGAACCGGCGTGTGCTTCACGGCGGTGATCACCTCGTGGGCCATCTCCTTCACGATCTCGTTGGCGTTGCCGTAGGGCATCAATCCCGCCAGCGATCCGCGCCCGGCCATGCGATAGCGACCGGAGTTGTAAATCACGATCAGGTCGATGCCACCGGCCTCCTCCGACTTGGCGGAAATACCGGTCCCGGCGCCGCCGCCGATAATGGGTACTCCCGTTTTGACTTTCTCCCGGAGCTCCGCGAGAATCGTGGAGCGATCTTTGGCTGTATTCATTGCTGCCTCCCGTTCTGATGGTGTGCCGACCTCTTTGAAAATGCCGTGCCAACCCTGCGGGGCCGCCGACCCGCCCCGGAGCCGGTCCCGAGCGGTCTGTCGACCGAGTAAACACCCCCGTCACCGGCAAAATTGGGGATTCTTGTGCCCCACGGCGCGGCCGGCACATGTTACCCTTTCCATATGGTTGCGTTACGTCTCCACCTCCTGGGTTACAGGTAACACCGATGCTCACCGGAATATCCGCACGACATCCCGTCATTCAGCGCGTCGTCGCCCACAAGCCGGCGGACCGCCCGCTCATCGGCGTCTCTCCGGGATCGGGCAACATCACCGCCACCGCCGTCCGGGCGGGGGCGGACATCCTGTTCGTGTTCAGCGCCGGTACCTATCGCACCGCCGGCGTGGGATCACTGGCCTCTTTTCTCTCCTATGGAAACGCCAACGACCAAACCGAAGAGCTCCTTCGGCGGCACATCCTTCCCCACAGCGGTGACGTGCCGGTGGTGGCGGGGATGATGCCCAATGATCCCGCCGCATCCACCGCGGAGCGCCTCACACACCTATCAGCCCTCGGGGTACGGGCGATAACCAATTGGCCCGCCACGGGCCTCGCCGACGGCGTCATGCGCGAGATCATGGCCGCCCACGGTCTGCATCACGAGGCGGAGCTAGAGATGCTGCGAGAGGCGCAGGCCGCCGGCTTTGCGGTATTCGGATTCGCCCTCTCCCCGGAGGAGGTGCAGGACTTTTGCGAGATCCAGGTAGACGGGTTGATCCTCAACGTGGGACTCACCCGGGCGGTTACGGACACAATGGAAAAAAAGAACGAGATCTCCACGGCGATCACCACCGCCCGGGAAATGTGGGAGATCGTCACCCGACAGAATGCTCCGCCCCTGAGCTTTCTCTTTGGCGGATCGATCACGCAACCGATCGACCTGGAAGAAATTCTTCGGGAGGTACCGGTCCACGGCTACGCCGGAGGCTCCGCCTTCGAGCGCATCCCGGTGACGGCGATCGTCGACTCCACCGTACGCCGCCTGAAGAGCGTGCCCCGCACCGCATCGATGCACGGCTCCCGCGCTCCTCTGGTGGGAGATTCCCGTCAGATGCGCCGCGTCCATGAGCTCATCGGCCGCACCGCACCGCACGACGTAAACATCTGCATCCTGGGTGAGACCGGCACCGGCAAGGAACTGGTGGCCCACGCGGTCCACCACCGCAGCCCCCGGCGGGAAATGCCCTTCGTCACGATGAACTGCGGCGCGATTCCCGACTCTCTGGTGGAGAGCGAGTTCTTCGGTCACGAGAAGGGCGCGTTCACCGGCGCTCATGATCGGCGGAAGGGTAAGTTCGAACTGGCGAATCATGGGGTGCTCTTTCTCGATGAGATCGGCGACCTGAGCCCCCACGGGCAGGTGGCGCTCTTGCGCGTGATTCAACAGGGAGAGGTCTTTCGCATCGGCGGCCAGAAGGCGACCCGCGTGGATGTGCGAATCATCGCCGCCACCAACCGGGACTTGCGGCGGGACGTGGCGGAGGGGCGCTTTCGCTCCGACCTCTTCTACCGGATTACCACGATCATGATCGAGACGCCGCCCCTGCGGGAGCGACCCAGCGACATCCCGCAACTGGTGCACCATCTCCTGCACCTGCTCGCCTCCCGCCTCAACCGCAGGATCGTGGGGATCACCGACGAGTTTCTGGAACGGTTGGTCAGCTATGAGTGGCCCGGAAACGTCCGGGAGCTGGAACACGTCCTCACCAGGGCGGCAATTCTCGAAGACACGGCGGTACTGGAGGGTGCCGACATACTGGTGGGGGAGGACGGCGGCCCCGCGGATCACGGGGATCGATCGTCCGTGGCGTCCTCCGCGCTCACGCCCTCGCCTCTCCCGAAGGATCCCGAAGCGCGTCGTCACCGGGTGGAAGCGGTTATCGCCGACTGCCACGGCAACAAGAGCCAAGCGGCACGGGAGCTCGGTATCAGCCGCAAAACGCTCTACCAGTGGCTGCACCGATAGGACCCGCCGGGAAGTGACAACTTACGCATCTGTGATACGCT
>CAYQRW010000092.1:0-11815 GCA_964419735.1 uncultured Spirochaeta sp. | reverse complement strand
ACGAATCCGGATAACCCGGTGATCGGTTCCCGTTCATACGGAAGCGATCCCCAGGAGGTAGCGGAAATGGTGGGCGCCACGGTGCGCGGGCTCCAGGCGGAAGGAGTCTCGGCGGTGGTAAAACACTTCCCTGGACATGGAGACACCGTGCAGGACAGCCACGAAGAAGCGGCCACCGTTGCCCACGATATGGCGCGCCTGCAACGGATAGAACTGGTGCCGTTTCAGCGAGGAATTGAGGCGGGAGCGGACGGGGTGATGATCGGGCACATCGCCGTTCCAGAGGTTTCCGGTTCTCCGGTGCCGGCCACGCTGGACGCGATCCTGGTCGAAGGTATTCTGCGGGAGCGTCTCGGATTCGACCGCCTGGTGATTACCGATTCGCTTATCATGGAGGGACTCACCCGCTATTTCGATGCGGACACGATTGCGGTGCGGGCGGTCCAGGCGGGGGCTGATGTGCTTCTCCTGCCGGCACATCCTGGCAGGGCGGTGCGCGCCCTGGAGGCGGCGGTGGACGCTGGGGAGATCTCCCGCGAGCGAATCGACCAATCGGTACGGCGGATCCTCCGCGCCAAGTTTGCCCGGGGGCTGCTGGTGGTATCCCAGGAGGCGCGGGAGGCGGTCGCCGCGGAAGACCTGGTTCCCCGGGAGGTGGTTATGGGTACTGAGGAACATCGAAGCTTGGTGGAGATCATTCAGCAAGGGGAGCGGCCATGAGTGCACGGAAGGTAGGAGTCAACCTGGCCGCCAGTCACGCGGTAATTACCGGCGGTGCCCGGGGGATCGGTCTGGCTACCGCGCGACGGCTGCTCGCCGCTGGGAGCAGGGTATCTCTCTGGGATCTGGACGGCGATGCCCTCGCTACCGCCGTGGCGGAGCTTTCCGCGGATTTTTCGGATCTCCCAGATCTTCCGCTTCATAGCGAGGTCTGTGATATCACCGACCACGATCAGCAGCGGCGGGCGCTGTGCGGGAGTACCACTGCCCTCGGCCCGGTGGACATCCTCATCAACAACGCCGGCCATCTGGCGCCGGGGCAGTTTGCGGATCAGGAGGCTGACACGTGGATGAACTCCCTGGACGTGAATCTCAACGCGCTGGTCTATCTCACCCGGCTGGTGGTTCCCGGAATGTATCAGCGCCGCCGGGGGCACATCATCAACATCAGTTCCGCCGCGGGAACGATCGGCGTGCCCGGGCTGGCGGTGTACTCCGCCGCGAAGTGGGCGGTCTGGGGGTTTTCTGAGGCGCTTCGGGGGGAAGCGCGTTCCCACGGTGTCATGGTGAGCTCGATCCACCCGAGCTACATCGCCGAGGGCATGTTTGCCGGAGCTCGGCTCACGGGGTTAGGGCGCGTAATCGTACCGCTTCTTCGCACCCACGATGTGGTAGCCGAGGCGATCGTGGAAAGCGCGTTGCGCCGCGGGCGCAGTTCACCAAAACGTCCGCGGACGGTGCGGATCGCGATACTCTTGCGGGGCATCCTCCCCGATCCGTGGTTCAATTGGGTGGTTCGGCATCTGGGTGTGTGGGACAGTATGTCCGGCTGGCGCGGCCGACCAGATGGGCGCCGCGTACAGTAACACCCCGCTCGTTTATGTTCGCTCCCTATCGCTCGACTACACCGGCAGTTCGGTTCCCCGCCGTGGGAGCAATTGAACGCCACAGGGGACGTGTCTCTCGTCATCAACCTGCACCGGGGGAATACGAATCAGGTGCTCCAGAAACATCCCGGCCGCTCCGTAGGCCACCGCTTGTTCACCCAGGCGCGACACGCCGATCTGGCAGTCCACCATGGTGGGGTAGGCCCAGTTTTGCTGCGTATGTTCACGAATCGCGGCGATGAGATCCTCCGCCAGCACTTCCATGGGACCACCGATCACCACCTTGCCGAGGTTGAGCGAATTAATCAGAAAGGCGATATGGCGGGCCAGCTCATCCACGATCATTTCGTCCACCTGGCGATCCTGCAAAAAGCGGCGAGCCTCGGTGTCGCTAATGGAGAATTGGTTCACGGTTCCTGCCCGGTACAGAATACTCCGGAACTCTCCCGCGGAGTGGCCCGTTCCGTGATGCACATGTCCGTTGAGGACTAACCCCATTCCCAGCGCCATGATGCGGTAGTCGTCCATTTCAATCGTATGTTTCCGGAGCTCTCCCAGGACGAAGAGAAAATTCTCGGGACGGGTGCTGTGTTTAAACGCCAGTTCTCCCCAGCAGCCGCAGTTGGCGTCATTATCCACCAGAATCGGCACCGCCAGATCGAGTTGTTTCTGGGCCCGCGTCACAAAATCGACTTCCTCGTACTGTTCAAGTGGCATCGAGGCCTTCAGCACGCCCCGGGCGGGATCGACGAAACCGGGCAAACCGACGCCGATGCCGATCATGGGCAGGCCGGTGCGCTCAAGGCTGGGTTTGAAGCGGAGGACGATGTCCACAAAGGAGTCCACCAGGTCATGCATTCGCAGATCCAGCGGCTCCGTGTGAGAGAAGAACACATCGCCGTGCAGGTTTATTCCTACCACCGTAAACGCTTCAGTCTGAATCTCTATCCCCATGACGCAACCCCAATTCGCCTTGATCTGGAGTTGAATCGGGCGACGACCGCCGGTAGGCCCCGCATCACCCACGGCCGCCTGCTCCACCAGCTTGAGCTCTTCCAGGTAGCCCACGATCTTGGATACCGTCGATTTGTTAAGCTCTAGTCGGCGGGAGATATCGATCCTGCTGAGGCCGCGATGGAGCCAAACCGTTCTGAGGACGCGGGTGATGTTGACGTCGCTAATATAATGTGCCATCTCAGTTGGTTGCCCAAACCAATTTACACCCGCGTACCATTGCTGTCAAAGACAAAAAGGCCCATTTTCCTGGAGAAATCGGCAAAAAAAATTGTTTGACAGCACAAATTCGCCATGGTATCCTCGGAGTTGGTTGTATTATGCAACCAAGAGGAAAACCTAATAGGAGGTACTATGTTTAAGAGAACAGTTGCAGTGCTGGTAGCGGTGCTGTTCGTGTTTGCGCTGCCCATGGCGTTCGCCGGTGGACAGCAGGAGGGCGGACAGCAGGCTGCTGATCCCGATCGGGACTACACGGACAATCCCTGGACCGATGGTCAGGATCTGTCGGGAACCACCGTCAATGTCTTCGGGGCGTTTGTCGACGAGGATGCGCGCCGTTTCGCCACCGCCATGGAGCCCTTTGAGGAAGCCACCGGTATCGATATCGTCTATGAAGGCAGTGGCGACTTCGAGACGCTGATCACGGTTCGCACCGAGGGTGGAAGCCCGCCGGACATCGCCGCGTTCCCTCAGCCCGGACTGGCGGCGGATCTCGTAGCCGGCGACTACATCCAGGATATGAGCGAGTGGTTCGGGATGGACTACTTGGAGCAGCAGTATAGCAGCGCCTGGACGGACCTTGCTGAGATCGGTGGAATCCAAGCTGGTGTGTTTTACCGGGCCAACGTGAAGAGCCTCGTCTGGTACAACATTCCCGTGTGGGAAGAAGAAGGCTACGAAGTGCCGGAAACCTGGGACGAAATGTTAGCTCTCAGCGATCAGATCGTGGCAGACGGATACACCCCCTGGGCGATCGGAATTGAAAGCTCGGGAGCTACCGGGTGGGTGGCCACGGACTGGGTCGAGGACATCATGCTCCGCATTCACCCCCCCGAGGTCTATGACCAGTGGGTTGCCGGCGAGCTGCCGTTCAATAGTCCCGAGGTGAAAGAGGCAATCGGCTATATGGAGGAGATCTGGTTTAACGAAGACTACGTTCTCGGAGGCCGGGAGGGAATCGTTCTGACGCCGTTTGGTGACGCGATCACTCCTCTCACCGTTGATCCTCCCGCCGCGATCCTGCATCGACAGGCGAACTTCATCGCCGGATTCCTGCCGGAAGGCGGAGACGAAATCGGTGAGACGGTTGGATTCTTCTACCTGCCGACGATCGATGAAAGTCTGGGACGTCCCGTTCTCGGTGCTGGGGACCTCTTCGGAGCGTTCACGGATCGACCGGAAGTACGGGCAGCCATGCGTTGGTTCAGCACCGGTGATTCCGCCCGCGGATGGATCGAGGCCGGTGGTTTCGCGAGTCCCCACCAGGATGCGGAACTCTCCTGGTATCCGACTGAGGCGGACCGTGGTGTTGCGGATATTCTGCAGAACGCCACAACGTTCCGTTTTGACGCGTCGGACCTGATGCCGGGTGCCGTTGGTGCTGGTACGTTCTGGACCGAAATGACCGCCTACGTGAACAACGAAGATGCGGACCTGGACCAGTTGCTGACGAGTATCGACGAGAGTTGGCCGGGCAACTAACCGTCGCTTCACATGTTTGGATGCCGGTCGGGGCGGCGGAAAGCCGGTCCGACCGGTTTCTTATTGGGTGTGTAGAAAATTTCACCGCGGGGGTGTTATGAGTGATTCCGCAGAAATAAAGAACAGACCGCTGCAGGCGATTCTTTCAATCGTTATCGCGGCCGTGCTGATCGTGATATTCGCGTGGAGTTTCAACTTCATGCGCAACGAGGACGTGCCCAAGCTTCTTATAGCCGTCGTCGCACTAGTGGTGGGCGTTGGGGGAATCTGGGCGCTCTACCTGACGGTAGACAATCTGGTCGCGCAGCTACCAATCTCAGCGCGCGACAAGTTGAGACCCTACGTGTTTATCACGCCGGCGTTTCTGATTCTATTCGTGTATATCATCTATCCAACGCTCCGGACGATATATATTAGCTTCTTTGACTATACGCGGGGGGGGACTCCCACCAATCCCGGGCTCCAGAACTACATGGCCGCCTTCAATGATCCGGCGCTGTTGATCGCTATCCGAAACAACATCCTATGGATCATTTTTGTGCCGCTCTTTGCGGTGTCCCTGGGATTGGTCATTGCCGTTCTGGTTGATCGCATCAAATGGGAGAAGTTTGCCAAATCGCTTATCTTTCTGCCCATGGCGATATCCTTCGTTGGGGCGGCGGTGATCTGGCGATTCGTCTATTACTACGCCACGTTCGGCCAGCAAATAGGTTTGCTGAATGCGATCGTTGTAGGACTTGGCGGCGAGGCTGTCGGCTGGCTGCGAATCGAGCCATGGAACAACTTCTTTCTGATCGTCATCATGATCTGGCTGCAGACCGGTTTCGCCATGGTTATCCTCTCCTCTGCCGTAAAAGGAGTTCCTGCCAGCTTGCTCGAGGCGGCACGGATCGATGGTGCCAGCGAGTTCCGCATCTTCTTCCAGGTAATAATCCCCTACGTGAGCGGGACGATCTTGACCGTGACGACGACGATCGTGATTCTCGTTCTCAAAATTTTCGATGTCGTGTTCGTTATGACCAGTGGACGGTTCAATACCGATGTGGTTGCGAACATGATGTACAACCAGATGTTCACGCGAGGTCAGTACGGGCGCGGGGCGGCCCTGGCGGTTCTGATCTTCATCGCGGTGACACCGGTGATGATCCGCAACATCCGCAATATGAACGAGGCGTAGGAGGAAGATATGTCTGACACTCTCGTAATCCAAAAGAGAAAGAAAACCTCCAAGGAGATCTCAAACCGGATCTTCCTCAACCTCGCGGTGATCGTGATCGTCGTTTTGTGGACGATTCCCACCTTTGGTCTGCTGATAAGCTCGTTCCGTGCACCCGTCGCGATCAATACGAGTGGGTGGTGGACCGCCGTTCTCCAGCCCTTTACCAACGGGCAGTGGACGCTAGATAACTATATCTTCGTTATCACTGAAGACGGTATGGGTGGAGCGTTTTTGAACAGTCTCCTGGTGACGATCCCAGCCACGGTGATTCCGATTACCATAGCCGCCTTCGCCGCGTACGGACTGGCGTGGATGAGTTTCGCCGGTCGTCGGCTGATGTTCATCTTCGTGGTGGGCCTGATGGTCGTGCCGCTCCAGACCTCCCTGTTGCCGCTGTTCCGGCTCTACAATCAGGCGGGGCTCAACGGTACGTATCTGGGAATCTGGCTGGCTCACACCGGATTCGGGCTGCCTCTAGCCACCTATCTGTTGTACGGATATATTTCACAGATACCCCGCGACTTGATCGAGGCCGCCGAGGTAGATGGCACTACCCCCATGACCAAGTTTATCTATCTGGTGATGCCACTCTCGGTACCGGCGGTAGCTTCCTTCGCCATCTTCCAGTTCCTGTGGGTCTGGAACGACTTACTGGTGGCGTTGGTTTTCCTAGGAACCAGTATTGATGTCGCCTTGGTGACCACTCGACTGGCCGAAATGGTGGGGTCCCGCGGGCAGGACTGGTACGTGCTGACCTCCGGTGCATTCCTGACGATGACGATGCCCCTGGTGGTTTTCTTCGGATTGCAACGGTACTTTGTCCGTGGCATGATGGCGGGATCCGTGAAAGGGTAAATCAAGACTAACTGAGATTCTCAGTTGCGGCGGCATCCATCGGGTATGCCGCCTTTTTTTTGGAAAGAGCCGATGAAACTCAAAAACAATGTGAACAGCGACAACTCCTGGGAGATCCACGAGACCCAGTTCATTCCCGAACAGGTGGTCACCACCGGCAGCAATTACATGATCGGCAACGGGTACCTCGGTTACCGTGGGACGTTTGCCGACGACGGTCGTGAGCAGTACGTGGCGTGCGTCGTTTCGGATACCTATGACAACGCCGACGGCGTCTGGAAGGAACTGGTTACCGCCCCGAATGGGCTGTTCACCGAGGTGGCGGTGAATGGAACGCCGGTTCACTGGCGGGATGCGCAGTGGTCACGGTACCGCCGCGCCCTGAACTTCCGCTACGGTGGATGGAGTGTGGATGCCACCTGGGATCAACACGGCCTGCAGATCCGGGAGGAGCGGTTCGCCGGCTACGATGACCTCCACCGCATTTCATCCCGCATGCATATCACCGCCCACCGCTCCCTGAAGCTCTCCCTCCGCACCGGAATCGATGGCGATGTGTGGAGCCTCAACGGGGAGCACTTTTCCACCTATACACCGGCTGAGGACGGCGAGGAGCTGGAAATCGCCTGCGTCACCGGCGAACACGGCTACGATGTGGTGGTGCGGGAAGTCTCCCGGCTGGCGTTTGCCGACGGCATGCATGTGGCCAGTCGCCTCACCGACTCCGGTGAGCGCATGATCGTCCGTACCTTTGACCTGGAACTCGAAGCGGACCAGACGATCGTCCTCACTAAATACGCCGCGGTGTACACCACCAACGACCTGAGAAGCAGCGCCAACCCCTTCACTCAGGTGACGCCGCCGGAGGAGGTGCCGGCTCCAGGATACGTGGGTATCGCCCCGGGAGAGCGCTCCTTTACGGCGGATACCGTGAACGACAGCGACCGACCGGCGCTTTCCGCGGTTCAGGCGGCGGCCTCCACGTCCCTCACCAACGCGCTGGATCAAGGGTGGGAGGCGCTCTCCCAGGCGCACTGCGAGGAGTGGGAGCGGCGCTGGAGCGACATGGACGTGAAGATCACCGGCGATGAAACGGCGCAGACGGTGCTGCGGTACAATCTGTACCACAACATCATCGCCACCCCGGCGCACACCGACCATCTCCCGATCGGCGCCCGGGGACTTTCCTGTCAGTCCTACCAGGGAGCCGCGTTCTGGGACCAGGAAGTGTTCAACCTCCCGATGTTCCTGTTCTCCGCACCGGAGATCGCCCGGAAGGTGCTGATGTACCGCTACCGGACGCTCAACGGTGCTCGAAAGAAGGCGCGGGAACTGGGATTTGCCGGGGCGTACTACGCATGGATCAGTGGCGACAGCGGCGAGGAGATTTGTCCCTCGTTCTTCTTCAGGGACGTTATCTCCGGGCGACCGATCCGCACCCACTTCAACGACTGGCAGATCCACGTCTCTCCCGATATCTCCTACACGATCTGGAAGTACGTCTCGGTTACTCATGACTATGAGTACCTCGAGAAGTACGGAGCGGAGATCGTTTTCGAGGTGGCGCGCTTTCTCGCCTCCCGTGCCAGTTACCGTCACGACCTTGATCGCTACGAGATCCTCCGGGTTTTGGGTCCGGATGAGTACCACGAGAACGTGGACAACAACTTCTTCACTAACTTTCAGGCGCGCTTCACCACCCGGTACGCCCAGGAGGTGTACTCCTGGATGCGGGACGAGGCGCCGAAAGAACTGAGCGCCCTGGAGGCGAAGATCGGCCTCTCCGATACCGAGGTTGAACGCTGGCGCCACGTGGCGGACCACCTGTATGTGGCGGAGCCGGAGACCGGTTCCGGGATTATCCCGCAGTTTGACGGCTTCTTCCGACTGGAGGACACGACGCCGAACGAACTAAAGTCGCGACTTCTCGATTCCGGCGAGTACTGGGGGTGGCCCAACGGCGTTGCGGTCCATACCCAGGTCAGTAAACAGGCCGACGTGACCCAACTGTTTGTCATGCATCCCACCGCCTATGATCGGGAGGTTATGCGCGCCAATTGGGAGTACTACGAACCGCGTACCCAACACGGATCCTCCCTGAGCCCCGCGGTGTACGCCATCGTCGCCGCCTGGGTGGGTCACATGGAGGAGGCGCAGCGCTACTTCATGAAGTCCTGCACCGTGGATCTGTATAACGACAACAAAGCGGTCAGCGGCGGCACATTCATCGGCGGGATCCATACCGCCGCCTGCGGCGTGAGCTGGCAAATCGTCGTCACCGGGTTTGCCGGACTGTACCTCACCGAGGGCGGATTCGGGTTCGCACCGCACTTGCCGCCCGGGTGGGAGTCACTTTCCTTCGTGCTGCAGCGCTGGGGGGCTCGCCTGCGCGTTACGATCACTGCCGGGGCCTCCCATATCACCGTCACCGTAGCCAATGGGGAGGATGGTCCCGTGACCCTCACCGTGGAGGTGGGCGGAACCACGGTGGAAGTTGCTCCCGGCCAGGAGGAGGCGGTACCTTACCCCACATGATGAATCAGTCTGATGAACCTGGGCCCGGCATGGCGGCCTCCGGCCAGGCCGGAGCGCCCCGCGAGAAAGCACCGCGGGTGGCAATCGTCGGTGCCGGCCTCGGCGGCCTGTCAGCGGCGATCCGCCTCGCCGCCGCAGGCTATCCGGTGGAGGTGTACGAGAAGCAATCCGGTCCCGGAGGGAAGGCGTTCTCGGAACAGCTCGGACAGTACCGCTTCGACACCGGCCCCAGTCTCTTCACGCTAAAACCGGTCTTCGATCGCCTCTTCCAGGAGGCCGGCCGCCGCCTGGAAGACTACATCTCTCTCACACCGCTGCCGGTGATTTGCCACTACTTCTGGCGCGACGGCCCGCGCACCGTGGCCTACCAGGACCGCGAAGCGATGAAGCGTGAGTTCTCCCGCGTCTTCCATGAGCCCCCGGAGCATATCGACCGCTACCTGGACTACTCGCAGCGCATCCACCGCATCACCAGCCACCTGTTTCTCGAGCGCAGTCTCCATGAGTGGTCCACCTACCGCTCCCGGGGGTTCTGGACCTCGCTGGTACAGCTGGGCAGGATCGACGCGCTACGCACCATGGATCGCGCCAACGGCACGTTCTTTACCTCGTCCTACCTACGGCAGTTCTTCGACCGCTACGCCACCTACAACGGCTCCGACCCCTACCAGACGCCGGCCACGTTGAACATTATTCCCCACGTGGAGTACGGCCTCGGCGCCTGGGCGGTGGAAGGCGGCATCCACGCCGTTCCCCGCGGGTTGGAACGGCTCGCCCGGGAGTTGGGGGTCAAGTTTCGCTACGGGGTTTCGGTGGATCGGATTATGACGAACCACGAAGGCGCGGCGCCGCGCCAGCCCGCACACCGTTCAGCTGTGACCGGTCTGGTGGTGGCGGGAGAACCTCATCCGGCGGAGGTGGTCATATCCAACGCCGATGTGATCACCACCTACGAAAAGCTGCTCCACGACACGGAGGCGCCCCTCTACCAGCGCTACCGCCGCCTGGAACCCTCCAGTTCCGGCCTCGTCTTCTACTGGGGAATCCGGCGGCGATTCCCGGAGCTCGGCCTGCACAACATCTTCTTCTCCGATGACTACGAGAGGGAGTTCCACCAGATCTTCCAGGAGGGGCGCTGCCCCGATGACCCTACGATCTACCTCAACATCACTTCCAAGGAGGGGAGTCCCGGTGATGCCCCGGCGGGCGGGGAGAATTGGTTTGTCTTGGTAAACGCCCCCTGGGACAACGGGCAAGACTGGGAGGCGGAGGCGGACCGCGTGCGCCGGGCGGTACTGACGCGACTCAGCGCGGAGCTCGGTACCGATGTGGAATCACTGATCGAGGTGGAGTCGCGCATGCTGCCGCCGGATATCGCCCAGCGCACCGACTCATTTCGAGGGAGCCTCTACGGGATCTCCTCCAACTCCCGGGCGGCGGCGTTCTTGCGCCACCGCAACCGTTCTCGTCGCTATCGGGGCCTCTACTTTGTCGGGGGGAGCGCGCATCCCGGCGGGGGAATGCCCCTGGTGGTGCTGGGCGGTGGCATCACCGCCGACCTGGTGCAACGGCACCACCCGGCGGGGTAGGTTGCCGGAAGCTCAGCGACGTTTCGCTGCGGGACAGGCGCTGGAGTGGCCGTCCGGGCCAAAACGGCCGCGGGCTAATCCTTATCCTTGCGCTCATGTAGATCCCGGCGTAGGGTATACGTGCAGGAGGTGCGGATGAACATCGTGGTGATTAAAGAGACTGCCCCTGATGAGCCCCGGGTGGCACTGGTACCCGGCGACGTGCCGGGACTTATCAAAACCGGGGCCACCGTTCTGGTCGAGTCCGGTGCCGGAGAAGCCGCGGGCTTTCTCGACGAGGAGTACACGGAAAAAGGCGCTCAGATCGTCGGTCGGGCTGAGGCACTGCAGCAGGCGGATGTACTATGTGCGGTGCGGATTGCCGCTGCCGCTGATCCCGCCGCCGGCGGTGTGGTGGAGCAGCTACCGGAGGGTGCCGCCGTGGTGGCGCTGATGAATCCCTACGCTCCACATCCCGATTTTGCGGTGATGGCGCAGCGCAGGCAGCGCGCCTTCGCCCTGGAGCGGATTCCGCGGATTACCCGGGCGCAAAGCATGGACGTGCTCTCATCGCAGGCAAACATTGCCGGGTACCGCGCGGTACTGCTGGGGGCCACGGCGCTGCCGAAGCTCTTTCCCATGATGATGACCGCCGCGGGTACGGTGGTTCCGGCGCGCGTCTTCGTCGTCGGGGTGGGAGTAGCCGGTCTGCAGGCGATCGCCACCGCCAAGCGGCTGGGCGCGGTGGTGAGTGCCTACGATATTCGGCCCGCGGTGAAGGAGCAGGTGCAGAGTCTCGGGGCACGCTTCGTGGAGATCGAACTGGATTCCGGGGATACCGAGACCAGCGGCGGTTACGCTCGGGAGATGGATGAGGAGTTCTACCGCAAGCAGCGGGAAAAGATGCTGGAGGTGGTGGCCGAAACCGATGTGGTGATTACCACCGCCGCCATTCCTGGGAAGAAGGCACCGATCCTCGTAACCCAAGAGATGGTGGAGGGAATGGCGCCGGGTAGCGTTGTGGTGGACCTGGCGGCGGAGCGCGGTGGTAACTGCGAACTCACCAGAGCTGGAGAGACGGTGGAGCACGGAGGAGTACGTATTCTCGGTCCGGTGAATCTCGCCGCCGGTGCCGCGCACCACGCGGGGCAGCTCTTCAGTCGCAACGTGGCCACCTTCCTGAAAGAACTCATAGACGATGAGGGTAACCTCATGGTGAACACTGCGGATGAAATCGTGGCGGCCACCTTGATTATCAACGAGGGAGGCGCCCGGGGTGCCGAGCTTGCCGAGACGCTGGAGATCGCCGCCGC
>CAYQRW010000091.1:10131-11983 GCA_964419735.1 uncultured Spirochaeta sp. | reverse complement strand
AGCCATCTGAGTTCGCGCATCAAGCACCATGCGCCCCCATTCGGGAGAGGGCGGTTGCACCCCCAGACCGAGAAAACCCAAAGAGGTAACCAGAATAATTGCGTACGAGAGCCGCAACGCCGCTTCCACTACCAGCGCAGGGAGGACGCTCGGCAGGATTTGGCGCGTCAGGATGTGAAACGTTCCTTCGCCGCGGAGGCGCGCCTCCTCGATGTACCCGCGGTCCCGGACCGAGAGCGTGGCACTTCGCGCCACGCGCGATATGATCGGCACGTAAATGAGCACGATTACCGCGGTGAGACTGATATTGTTGGGTCCAAAGGCCTGGATCAGCTCGCTTTCAGATGCAGCAAGTAGAGGCACAATCGTCGAGATCATGACCAACGCCAGCACCATCGCCGGAATGGAAATCAGACTGTCCAGCAGGCGGGACACGATGTCATCCACGAGGCCGCCCACGTATCCGATCAACAGACCAAGAAACGCCCCGAGGACCACCGAAATCGCCGTGGCCACCAGCGGCAACCCCAGTGTTTCCCGGGCGCCCCACAGCATCCGGCTGAGAATATCGCGGCCCCGTTGATCCGTGCCAAAGGGAAATAACTCCGACGGGGGCTGGCTGGTGAGGGCGCGGCGACTCTCTCCGCCCACATCGGTACCGCGGATAACCTGATCGTAGGGATAGGGCGCAAGCAGCGGACCAAAAAACGTCAGTAGGACAAACAGCAGAACCCCCGCTCCGCCGATAATCGTCAAAGGATTCCGCCGGACCATGGGCAGAACACGCGCAAGCGCCCGCCCCCGTGCATGCCCGCGCGCCCGCCTCTTGCGAGTTTTACCGGGAGCGGGGGCTGCTACGACCCCCCGCTCCCGTTTGGTATCGTGATCCATGAGAAACCTATCGGAAGTCAACCCCAGTAAAGTCCGTTCGTCCCGGAAAGGAGTGTAGCACCAGGCCCTCTACTCTATCGGTGTGGGCGGCGACTACCGGACGAAAATACGGTATCAGAATAGGGCCGGACTCTCTGAAGACTCGACTGATTTCGTTGTAGATCTCAGAACGTTCCTCGATATCTGCGGTTCTCTTGGCCTCCTCCGCGAGACGATCGAGCTCCGCATTGGACCAGCGGGATTCATTAAACGCGGCACCTTCCGTATAGGCAACGCTCAGATACTCTTGCGGTGTCGGCCGGGCGCCCCAGGCGGTCATGCCGAGTTGGGTGTTGAGCCAGTTGTTGTCGCCCTCGGCGTAGTAGACGTTTTCCGGGACGATATTGAGCTCCACGTAAATATTAGACTCTCTCCACTGCTGCTGCAGGAACTCTGCCACCAATCCGTACTCAAACGTATCTCCCACGTAGAAGGGAATCTCGAGGCGCGCCTCACCGTCTACTTCGCTGACATACCCGTTTCCGGTACCGTCGGCAAGAACTTCGGTGATCAGTTCTCGGGCTCGCTCAGGATCGTGCTCCCGATTCTCTTGTGGATTATAGAGTTCCCCGTAGGTCGGCCCGATGGGGTCGTTGTTGGCCACCGTCCCGGCACCATCGAGCGCGTCCAGATTGATCAGCTCCCGGTCCGTGGCGTACTTGAACGCCTGGCGAATGCGTACATCCTCACCCACCGATCCTTCGTCGGTCCGCACGCGGATAACCGGATGGGTGTTGGTTGGGCGGTTCAGAACGGTGGCATTTGGAACCTGCTCCAAGGCGGCCAAGAGGTCGTCGGGCACTTTGATAATGAAGTCCAGCGCCCCACTTCTAAAGGCATCGAGCTGTGATTGATCATCATCAAAGAAGACGAGTTCAATACCGTCCAGCGCCGGTGCTCCGCCCCAGTACTCGTCGTTTGC
>CAYQRW010000091.1:8963-10031 GCA_964419735.1 uncultured Spirochaeta sp. | reverse complement strand
CCATCCTCAAACGTCACCCCCGAGCGGAGGGTAAAGGTGTAGGTGAGGCCGTCATCACTGACCTCCCAGTCGGTGGCCAGACTGGGCTCCAACGTTCCATCAGCCCGAATTTCGACGAGGTAATCGTACTGCAGTCGGTTAAACATGACCTCCGGATCGTTGGCTCCCAGTGCCGGATCGATCGTTGTCAGCTTGCGTAGTCCAACCCGCAGGATTTTCTCCTCCGGCTCCGCCGACTCCTGTTCGGCGCTTCCCCCTGCAAACGCCGCTCCCGACATAAGAGCCACCAGTGCAAGAAGCAATATTTTCGATGTAATGAGATTTCTCATAGTCTATCCTCCGTTTTTACCGGCCCACGACCACCGCACGCCTTCATTATACTCCCCGTAACGTACTGACTTACGAGCGTCACGGCCAATCCTGTCCGCATTGACGTAGGCCGGTCCCCGTGGTACCACGATTCTGATGGAAACCCGGCACTCGGTAGTTTTCGAGTCGGCGGCGCGCATGGCAGCGCTGGGGGATGGCTCAGTAGATCTCGTCGTTACCTCGCCGCCCTATCCGATGATCGAAATGTGGGACACGATCTTTGCCGACCAGAACCCGGACGCTGGGAGCTGCTTGCAGGCCGAAGACGGCGCCGGCGCGTACCGCGCCATGCACGAAACCCTGGATACCGTGTGGCACCAAACTGTTCGGGTGCTCCGACCGGGGGGCTTTCTGTGTATCAACATCGGCGATGCCACCCGCAAGATCGGCGCAAATTTTCGTCTGTACCCCAATCACACCCGCATAACCGCGGCCTGCGAGGCGATCGGATTGCAATCGTTGCCGGCGATTCTATGGCGCAAGCAGACCAACGCCCCCAATAAGTTCATGGGGTCGGGGATGCTCCCCTCCGGTGCCTACGTTACCCTGGAACACGAGTACATCCTGATCTTTCGCCAGGGGGATAAGCGGCGCTTCCCGCCGGAAGTTCGTGACCGCCGCCGCGCCAGCGCCTTCTTCTGGGAGGAACGCAACCAGTGGTTTTCCGATCTGTGGGATTTTAAAGGCGTCCGTCAGCGG
>CAYQRW010000091.1:6571-8863 GCA_964419735.1 uncultured Spirochaeta sp. | reverse complement strand
CGGCTCCGCCAGGGAGAGTACCAAGTCCGCCACATCCGCCTGGAAGAGCCGTCTCACTCGCCGCAGTCGGTTGGATTCGAGGGGATCGGGAGCACCGCGCCGGACTCCCCGGGGCAGTTATCGCTGCCGTTGGATTAGGTGCCGTCCATAGCGCTTTTCCGCTGAGAATGAGATAATTACCACAGCATGGCCTACACCGTCCTCGCCGTAGATGATGATCCGATCCAGCTCGAACTGATATCCACCGCCTGTGCCACCATCGATCAGACTGAGATCACGTTTTTTCAGGCGGAGACGGTGATTGATGGAATCGCGTTGTGCGAACAGCGGCCGGTTGACCTGGTACTTGTTGACCATTTTCTCACCGACGGGAGTGGCATGCAAATCGTTGATTACATGCGCGCACTGAATCCCGACACACCGGTGATCGTGATTACCGCCCACGAATCGGTGCAGAATGCCGTGGAGTTTCTCCAGCATGGAGCCGACGACTATCTCGTAAAACCGCTGAAAGGGGCTGACATCCGCCGCGTTGTGCTGCGGTCGTTTCAGCACAGTCGAGAGCTCCGGGAAGGGACTTCTCTCCAAACCGCTGTAAACCGGGAAGAGACCGGCGCAGCGCTGCTCCAGTCTCTGAGCGCTCCCATGCGCGCAGCGTTAAGTGTTCTCGCGCGTGCGGCGGACGGGACCGCCAACGTACTAATCGAGGGTGAATCGGGTACCGGCAAAGAGGTACTGGCCCGTGCGATGCACCGGGCGGGGTCTCGGGAGGCCGGCCCATTTGTGGTCGTTAACTGCGCCGCTCTGCCGGAAAGCCTTATTGAGGCGGAACTCTTTGGCGTTAAGCGCGGCGCCTACACGGGAGCCCATGCAGACCGGAAGGGGCGATTTCTGGAAGCCGATGGGGGCACGTTGCTGATTGATGAGGTTGGTGAGATTCCCCTGTCGGTGCAGGTGAAGCTCTTGCGGGCGCTGCAGTTTAAGCGCGTTGATCCGGTTGGCTCCGATGAGTCCGTCGGTTTTGACGCCCGCATCGTCGCCGCCACCAATCGAAGTTTGAAGGACATGGTCGCGCGCGGCGAGTTCCGAGAAGACCTGTACTACCGACTCCGTGTTATTGCAATTCGCGTACCGCCCCTGCGGGAACGTAAAGCGGATATACCGCTCCTGTTGGATTCCTTCGTGCAGCGTTTCGCCCAGGAGAACGGTCGTGTCATTGAAGGGATCTCCCAGGAGGCGCGGCAGTGTCTGATGCGCTACCACTTTCCCGGCAACGTCCGGGAGCTGGAGAATATCGTGGAACGGTGCGTCGTGCTTGCGCGCGACACCGTGATTCGGCGGGATGATCTGCCCCCGGAGCTCGCCTGTGCCGCGGAAGACGCGGAAACCCCATCGGACACGTGGGGGCCTTCCCACGATGAGGAGGTTCTCTCTCTGGATGATAGGGTGCACGCCTACGAACGAGAGATTATCCGCATAACCCTGGAGGCGACTGCCGGCAACCAGAGCGAAGCAGCTCGCCGCCTCGGCATCGGGGAGCGGCGACTCAGGAGCCGGCTGGAGCGGCTTGGCCTGCGAAGTTCGACATGAGCGTCGAACTGTCGGCCGCTTCACTTCGACGCCAATGTCGAATTTCGGTGCCCAGCGCCGATTGACCACCTGAGCAGCCGCCCGCCCGGCGCGTTATCCTCGTATTATCTCACTAATATCACAAAATAATACCAAAAGTTTCGCCTATTCACGAATATCAGATTTTTTTGCTGTTCTTGCTCAGGTTGGCACGCTTCGTGCAGTGAGGATGCCAGATTTAGCAAGGAGGCGCACAATGCGTACAAGTAAAAACACGATATCGATCATGGCAATTCTCATGGTAGCCACTGCCGGATTCGCCTTTGCCACCCCGGCTTTCCAAGGCTCCGACAGCGACACCCTCAACATCGGGGGAAACGTACCGCAACGAGTGGACATCACGATCACCCCAGTGGATTCCGAAGCACTCGATCTCCAGTCCGTCGTATCGGAGCGACTGATCGCCACCGTGGTGGAGCGGAGTAACGTCCGAGCGGGATATACGGTTTCGGTGGAATCACAGAACGGCTTCACTTTGAAAGGGCAGGCGGATGATGCCGGCACCTTCGACCGGCTCGGATATGCGTTGAACTATGGCGGCGAGGCCGTAACAAATCCGGGTAACAGCTTTGCAACGGATACGGTGGCATCCGATATGCATACCTTCACTGGGCGCGACGCGCGCACCGCTACCCCCGGGTTGCATGACGGAGACGAAAAGGA
>CAYQRW010000091.1:0-6471 GCA_964419735.1 uncultured Spirochaeta sp. | reverse complement strand
GTCACCAATACCCAAAGCCAGCCGATCGCCGTGCGCATTCGCACCACTACCCGCGAACTTCAGCCGAATGGTGATGAGGTCCGCAACTCCGCGGAAGCGAAGTTCATGGTGTTCCCGGGACGACTCCTCTTAGAGCCGGGTCAGACTCAGGCGGTCCGCGTACAATGGCGCGGTGATAGTGACCTGCCGCGGGAGGAGGCGTATCGCATCATCTTCGAGCAAGTGGCCGTGGACGATATCGATGCCGCCGCCGACGACCCCCGGGGTGTGAGCGTTGCTTTCATGTACCGCTACGTAGGCGCAGTCTACATCACCCCGCCGCAGGCAGAAGGGGAAGTGGTGCACCGCACGACTACGGTCATCGGTGATCCTGGCCCCGCCGGTGGGGTTACCGACCTTCTTCTGGAGTTTGAAAACCCGGGAACGGCGCATGTAGTCGTGCGTGAGGCCGCGGTAGTTCTTGAAGGAGTGGCCCCCGACGGCTCAGCTCTCCGGTACGAACTTGGTGCCGATGCGCTATCTGTCCTCTCCGGAGTTAACCTGCTTGCCGGTGCCCGGGTTGAGCAGCCGGTGGTGTTGAGCCAGCCAATCCTCCCTGCTTCCGTCGAGGTGACCCCCAACCTTACCGTGTCTCGTTGACGCAGGGGTGTGGGAAACCATGGTGATGACCCGAACCCACAGATGCACGTTTTCGTGGCTCATGCTCTTCGCCCTGCTGTGGGCGACGGCCCTCGAACGGGTAGATGCCCAGGAGGCGTTTGAAGTACCGATCGACGTGACGATCAGCGACGGTCGGACCGTGAAACGGGAAGTGGTCACCGCCAAGCTCCAGTCCGACGGAACCCTGGCGGAGGTATTGGCGGCGGATCTTCGTGATCACGTGCTCTCACTTTCACGGCCCGGAACTCTGGCCTCTGCCCTTGAGCAGGAATGGTTGACCGTTAAGGTGTTAATCGCCGCCGGACTCGAAGTAACGTACTCCGCCGCAGATCTCTCTGCGGAGGTGCGTATACCGCCGTCGTTGCAGCCGGTCCAGACGATTAGTGGCCGTGGCGCGAGACGTACCTACTCGGGCGCCGTGGCGGCCCCGGCGAGCGTCAGTGCGGCGCTTCCTTTCTACGTGAATGCCCAGCAGGTGACTCGTGGCGCCACCGATGACGATCCGCGGGAGACACGGAACCGCCTCGGAGTGGAGGTGCTGCCCAACGTGACCTACGCGGGTACGGTACTCGCGGGCAGGGTCAATACGCAGTTTGGTAACGATCAGGGCACGCTCGAAGCATGGGAGGCGGCGATCAGCCGTGACCTGTTTGGGACTACACGAGTGACCGCCGGCACCACCCGCATCGACTCATTCGGATTTCAAACGGGACAGACGGTGTTCGGAGTAGGGATCGAGCAGCGAGCCGGCCTGGGAGGCACCCCAGTCTTGGCTGATCGATTCCAGGCATCCTTTGAGGTCGAGACGGAGAGTAGCGCCGAGATCTACCTCAATGACCGACTTATCCGTGCTGAGCGCCTTCCCCCCGGACGGTATTCCGTGTCTGATTTGCCCCTCGTTCCCGGTCTCAACGATGTACGCGTGGTTATCACCGACCAACTCGGTCAGACGACGGAAATTGTGGACCGTGTAGCCCATGCCGCCGAGCTCTTACCCGTGGGGGACGCTGAGTACGGCGTGGCGGTCGGTGCCATCGACGGGGATGTAGAAATCCCCCTGGGTAGCGCCTATTACCGGCGGGGGCTGGCTCCGGGAACCACGGCAGTGACGTATGCGGAGGCGACCGTAGATGATCAGTTAGTTGGCGTCCACCTGACCTCCTCCTCGCCGCTTGGAATCGTCTATGTGGGTGGAGCGGGCATCCATGGCGCCGCCGCCGCGGCCTCTGCATATCACTACGCGGTGGAGGGTGGATACCGTTTCAGTGCACCCTCTCGGCGGTGGATACCCTCTTTCGGCATATCCCTCCTCCATCGAAGTTCCGGATTCTATGCGCCGGGCGCTCTGCAAGACGCTCGTCCCACTCGGGTAGCTCCCCTGGTGGCCGGTCTCACGCTGAACCAGACGTTACCGCTCGGGTTCTCGTTGGTGGCCGGTGGACGGTACACCGTATCCGGCAGTGGCGGGGCAGACCACGCAACGGCATTTGCCTATCTTGGCGCGCAGATCGCGCGGGGTGTGAGTCTCCGAGCAGCGCTCAACGTGGATCAGATAATCGAGCGTCCCGAAGCTCGTGGCCGGATCTCATTGGCCTTCGGGATCGGAAGGGGGCGCTACCGGAGTACGGCTGCTCTTCCGGAGGAGGTAGTGAACATGTCTACCACACAGAACTTTGACATCCGCGCGGCCGGTGGAAGTGCCGGTCTATCGGTCGACGGCGTCGATATGCAGACGGGGGAGGTGGGCAGTGCCGCCGGGAACGTGCGCCTCACCCACCCGCGGGGAGAGGCTGCGGGAGCGGTCCGGATCACGCCGGGAGAGCCGGTGATCAGCGACACCGTGGAGCGCTCGGAAGCCAGAGTTCGCCTTGGGGCCGGAGTCTACTATGCCGACGGTGTTCTGGGAGTGGGCCGCCCCACCACCGGAAGCTTCGCGGTGATCGGTGCGGATCCGGCGCTGCCCGCTGACACGATTCTGGTCAATCCACGTGGGGAGTACGCTGAGGCGCGTTCCGGTGTGTTGGGTGGGGCCGTTTTGAGCTCGGTGCCGGACTACTATCAGAAGGCGATTCGTGTTGAAATCCCCGGTCTTCCGATCGACTACGCGCTGGACTGGTCCGACGTGGTCTACCAATCTGAATATCGGAGTGGGGTTGGGCTCCGGGTCGGCGGGGGGCAACTTCTGTATGGGAGCGGTCGACTGGTGGATGGAGATGGAGTGCCCGTGGCGTTGCGCGTGATTCGTGTTATGGACGCGGGAGAGACCGTCTATACCGGATACACGGACGAAGAAGGGATGTTCCTCATCTATGATCTCACACCCGGAGACTACGCGTTGCGCCTTGGTGAAGCTGGATCGGAGACGCGATTCTCCGTGCCGTCCGACGCGGTGCCTCCTCTCGACGTGGGTACGCTCACCATCGCGCTGGACGCCGGAGGAAAGTAATGAAGAACCGAACACTGTTATCCGTGTTGTTCTTGGCCTGGGGCAGTTTCGCCCTGTACGGCTTCGGCACGATCGAGATGACCTCGCCGGATCCGGTGACCGAAACGTACTCTACTCATATTGGTGTTGAAGTAAGTCGATCGGTAGAACTGTCGGTGGGAGGCGGCGCGATCAATTTGGATCGCAGTTATCGGATCGGGTTCAGTAGCGGTGCTTCCGGCGATAGCCAGAATAGGACTCTCCTGGGCGCTGACACGGTGATTCCCTATGAGATCTTGGACAATATTACTGACCAAAACGTCCTCGGAGACCTCGATGATGGAGGTTCACTTCTGACCGGGACGATCCCTGGCGGTGGAAGCGCCGTAGAGAGTTTTGTTGTGCGGGTAGCCCCGGACCAGCTGCCGGAGGCCGGGGCCTATCTGGACGATGTGACGATCTCCGCCTACGATAATCAAGATCGCGTTCAGTCCCAGGCGACGCTCAGTGTGATCCTGGAGGTAGGCCCCCAGCTTACCCTCACCCTGAGTACCAACAATTTGGATCTCGGCGAACTTATCGAGGGCGCTACCGGAGATGTGAGTATCTTTGTTGAAGCGAACGCACCGTATGGAATAGAGCTGAGCTCGCCGTACCATGATTGGCGCATGGCCCACGATGATGACACGGTAGCGAGTTACGTTCCGTACTCCCTCCGCCTAGATAGCCAGGATCTGAGCAGGTCTCAGAATCCCGTATTCGTCAGTGGCTTTCCGGAGACCGCGGTGCAGGGGCGAGAGCATCGGCTGGAGGTGGTGGTTGGTAACACCGACTCCGCCACAAGTGGCCCCCACTCCGATGTGATTGATATCACCGTTACTGCTAACCAGTAGCTACTGCTGGGGCGTATCCACTGTTTCACTCGGTACGCCGTCACTCGGCGCGCCTTCGGGACTTCTCGTAGTCCCGGATATGCCGGGCGATCTTCTTCCACTTCATCTCCTCCTCTTGTCTGGCCCGTTGGTCTCTCCGTCGACTGAGGTACGCAATCTCCCGCTGCAGGTCGAGGTAGCGCTCGTAGCGCTCCAGCGGGAGCTCGCCGGTGGCAAGGGCCGCCTGGACGTGGCACCCGGGCTCACCGTGGTGGGTGCAGTCGTTGAAGCGACACTCCGTGGCGAGCGCCTCGATCTCCGGGAACGTCTCATCGAGGCTCGCCTCGTCGGCCCAGAGCTGGAGTTCCCGGAGCCCCGGCACGTCGGCGATGATTGGGCCTCCCGGGAGGAGGTAGAGCTGCTTGTCCGTCGTGGTGTGGCGGCCCTGGAGGTCTC
This sequence comes from uncultured Spirochaeta sp., assembly GCA_964419735.1. Lineage (GTDB taxonomy): Bacteria > Spirochaetota > Spirochaetia > DSM-27196 > Alkalispirochaetaceae > Alkalispirochaeta. The sequence continues at coordinate 2,058 of CAYQRW010000091.1, read as the reverse complement.
CCGAGCGGAGCGCTCCCTCCCGCACCCGGATCTCCTCGCCCCGCTCGCGGGCGAGGGCGTTGAGAAGTGCCGATTTGCCGACACCGCTCTTGCCGAGCATGCCGACCGTCTCGTCCGGGGCGAGGGCGGCGAGAAGTTGGGGTACTCCCGTGCCGTCACGGGCACTCACGGGGATGATCTCCACCCCCGGTGCCGCCGTCTCCGCATCGCGGAAGACCTGCTCCCGCCGGGCCGCATCGGCGAGGTCGTTCTTGTTGAGGACGATCACCGGTCGCGCCCCGGAGTTCCACGCGGTGGTCGTCGCCCGCTCGACGAGGCCGACGGTGAAGCCTCGGCCGCCGTCCATCGCGAAGACGAGGAGGGCCACATCGATATTGGCGACGATCACCTGCTCGAGCGCTTCGTCGCCGGCGGTCTTGCGGGAGATGGTGGTATGCCGCGGCATGACCTCCTGGATCACTCCCGACTCGGCGTCGATGAGGACCCAGTCACCGATGGTGGGGTAGTCCGCCGGACCGGCGGCGCGATAGCTGAACGCCCCCGAGACCTGGGTGCGGAGGCGGTGTGCGTCGGAACCGGCGACGACGGTGTAGTGGTGGTGCTGGTGGCCCGTCACGCGGCCGAGAAGGAGTCCCGGCCGCTCGGCGAACGGGCCCGTCGCGGTGTAGCGCCGCCATCCCCACGGGATAAGGGCCGCGTAGTCATCCGTATTTCGCGCGCTCATCGGGTACCTCCGGTTCTGATTAGAGACTCGACCGGAAACGGTAAGCGGCCGAGGGGGCGCGCCGCGATCATCAAGAGCAGCGCCTCGTTGTCATCACCGGCGATCCGGTTGGAACGGATGAACCCGCAACGGGTACAGCGGTGCAGAATACTCCACTCCCCGTCGGGCTGTACCCAGATGCCGATTGGTTCCATGTCGCCGTGGCATCCACTGCGGCGGTCGCCCGGGCGCAGATCAACGTGTCTGGAGTGGAGGCAGTAAGGACAGTGGTTGCGGTTGCGTGTGCCCGATTCAGCGGGCGGTACCGTCCGTCCACAGGATGTACAGACGTAGCTTTCGCGTGTCCTTCTGATGTGAATGGCTGTTCTGGACATAGAGCTATCCCTCAACGCGTCACGACTGAGTGGAAACTCCAGATGCCCTGTTCTGGTGAGCTATGCGGCTACGGCGCGAATGCGACGGCCACGGTGACGAAATGGACTACTCGTGTGAAACCTCTACGCGGATCCGACGGATCCCCGTTCTAGAGGCTCCAGAACAGGAGCATCTCCGTTACAATAGCCTTCATATAGACCTCCCGTTCCTCAAAAGATAGCGTTACGATACGTACTCCCGTGATATCTGTCAATACATGCGATTCGGACGGTGCCTGGACGAACTTTTCCAGTTCGAACCATAGTCTTCAGGATTGTGAATTCCTGAAGGGGGATAGCCGTGGACATAGCGGCGTGTGAATTCAGAATAGAACAATCGTTCAGAGAGCAGGTGCGGCGTGATCGTCGGATCAGGCGTGCGTTCCTATTGGTACAGTCGGACAAGCTTGGTGTAGACGTACGCCTCGCCGAAGCCGGCAACGGATCTCCCGTCCATGTGGATCAGCCGAACCACCTGGCCAGCGTGGGGAAGCTGCTTACCGCAACGGTGATCGCGATCCTCACAGAACGCGGTAAGCTTAGTTTCACCGACAGAATAGGAGCCTATCTTGACGCCGACGTGTTGGCGGGTCTCCATGTCTATCGCGGTCGCGACTACTCTGAAGAGATTACCGTCCGGCACCTGCTGATGCAGACCTCCGGATTGTTCGACGTCTTCTACCCCCTTTGGAAGAAGATGGCGAAAGATTCCTCCTTTCGGATTTCGACAACCGAAGCGATCGCCTGGGGTAAAGAGCACCTGAAGCCCGTCGCAGAGCCCGGACGGAAACACCACTACACGGATACCAACTACTATCTGTTGGGTCTCATCGTGGAACGCATCACCGGTAAACCGTTCCACGAAGTTATGCATGAGTTCATCTTTGACCCGCTCGGTATGCGCCACGCCGCGATGCACGG
>CAYQRW010000090.1:1243-12188 GCA_964419735.1 uncultured Spirochaeta sp. | reverse complement strand
TTGGAAGAGGACGTCCTGCGGATGTGCGTGGATGAGTTCCAGTACTACTATCCCTACGAGCGGGAACCACTGTACACGGAAGCGTTCTACGACGCGCTCTACGCGGACGAGCTCGACGCTGAGTTCCCGGAGTTCAAACGTCTCCTGGACGAGAACGAAAGCGGGCTCGATAACCACGGCAAACCGGTACTCATGATTCAAGGCAACCAGGACATTATCGTTACCAACGGCGCCCAGCGGGAGTTCGTTGAGCGGCTGCGGGAGTCAGGAAGCTCCGTAGAACTGGTTGAAATGGAGGGGGTCCGACACCGCCACACGCGACCTGCGGGATTCGCCCGATCGGTGGAGTTTATCTTTTCCCGGTAAGCTCCAGGATCAATTCTACCTCGCCCCGGCTCACCTTGGTGGCCCGGGCGATTTCCTCCACTTTCCAGCCTTGGTGAGCGAGCTTCTGCACCGTTTCCCGGGCGCTCATTGAAGGGGCGCCGCTGGAACCGTCGGGGTTCTTCTTCGCCTCGTCGCGCATAATGCTACCCAGCAGTTTCACCTGCTCTCCCGCGTCGCGGCGAATCTCTTCGAGTCGCGTCTCGGTACGGGCCAACCATTCCCGAGCGGTTTTGAGTTCTTGCATGCGGTGTTCCACATCGCTCAGCGTCTCATCCAGCTTGGAAAGCTGCTCCACGGCGGCCTTCGTCTCTTTCCGTTGCGCCGCTACCTGCTGCAACTCTTTTGACAGATCACTGATCTGCTGCGGCATCTGCTCCAGCCGTCCGGAGAGGCTTTCGATTTCCTGCTCAATCGTGGCCACCGCCTGAGCGTTGCGTTCCAGCCCGTCGGACGTCTGGTCGATCATGCCGCGCCGCTTCTCGAGGCGGTCAAAACGGGATTCCACCTCGTTCTGCAGTTCGTCCAGGCTCTTGAGGCGGGCGGTAATCTCCTGGAGCTGGTCGTCGCTATTGCCCACGTGGGCAATCTTCTCTTCCACGCTCTGCGCCAGACCGATGAGCCGCTTGTAGTCCTCTTCGAGCAGGTCGATGCGGCGCTTGTCGGCGTTGAAGCGCGCCATTTTTTCCCCGGCATCGGCGGACATCTTACGAATCTTGGCAAACTGCCCCTCGATGTCTCGCACCTCACCGCGCATGCCCTCGACCCGCGCGATGTCGCCTTTCAGATCTTCGATGTTCTGCTGGAGCGCGACCTTGAGATTATCCGCGCGCTCAAAGATCTTGGTCTGTTCCACGAACGCCTTCTGCCGTTTGTCGATCTCCTGTAACGTGGTGCCCAGCGTACTGGCCTCTTCCTCGAGTTTGCCGATGAGCTTATCGCGCATCGCCTGGAACTGGTCGCGCGTGTTGGTGACAAGCGCGCGAAACTCCTGAGACCGTTCTTCGAGACGGTCGGTCATATCGCGCTCATGTTCGTCCGCCCGTTTCTGCAACTCGGTAAACCGGGTCTGGAACTCGTCCAGCGCCGCCTGGCTGCGCTCCTGAAGGTCGGACTCGAGCCGCCGTACGCCACCGGAGAGCGATTCCAGATCGTCGCGAACGCGCTGCCGTTCCGCCAGGCTCTCCTCCACCAGTTCTTCCTTTTCCTGAGCGAAGTCCCGCTTCAGTTCCTGGAGGTTCTCCGAGAGGCGCACCTTCGCATCTGCCAGTTGGTTACTGACATCAGCGTTATTTGAGCGCAACTGGTTGAGGACCTCCGTCTGCCACACCGCCACATCACTGCGCGAGGCCTCCACCATCTCTTCTACCTGACTGCGGCCGTTCTCAGCCTGACGTCGGATCTCTTCGACCTGCTCGTAGACGCCGGTTTCAAACTCCTTCATCTCACCGCGGATACGTTCATCCGTCTGCGAAAACTCCTGGCGGAAGTTTTGGCGCGCCCGCTCGCCCAACGATTCCACTTCATCCTGTAGGGAGGACTCCAGCGAGGATAAGTGCTCCTCCGACGCCTCGATCCGCGATTCGATCCCATTCCGAAAAGAACCGATGCTTTCGTCCAGCTTAGACAGTTGGCCGTTGACCGTTTCCTGAAAGCTGTGTAGGCGCTGTCGCAGTGATTCTCCGTACTGCTTCTCTATGCCCGCCCGCTCCTGCTCGTGCTCGCCCTGCATCGCCTCGAGGCGCTCGGTGACGTCGGTACGCCATTCGTCGATGCGCGCATCCATGGCAGAGGAGCGTTCCCGAAGGTCAGCGAAGAACTCATCCTCAAACACCTTCAGTTTCTCACTGACACTGTCGTAGGCGCGCTGTTTCAGCTCGTTCAGACCGGATTCAAGTTCCGCCATCGCATCCCGCAGCACCTGCATCGCGGCTTCAGCCTCCTGCCGATCATCCTCCCGCTGGCCCCTGATCTCCTCACCAAACGCCAGGAAGTCTCCCCGCACCCGCTCACTGATGCGGTCCATGGTGAGTCTCAGGTTCTGCTCCAACGCCTCGATATCACCGCTCACCGCTTCCACCTTGGTGAAGCGGTAGTTAAGCTCTTTCTCGTAGTCCGACAAGCGCGCTTCCAGATCTTGTAACACCGATTGCTCTATCTCCTGCGCCCGGGAATCGATGCTGGTACCCAGCTCAGTAGTTATCGTGGTCATTCGCTGCCCAAGCGACTCAACCTCTTGCGAAAGACGTTCCTGCAGTTCTTCGAGCTGAGAACTGGTGGAGGTGCCGAGTTTTTGCATGCCGGCGATATCCTCTTCGAAGCGCTGTCGCAAGGCGGAGAACTCTTCATTCATGTGCTGCTGATGCGTCTCCACCTGGGCCCCGGCCGCCTCCACATCCCCGTGCAGGCGCGTCTGGAGCTCACTCAGGGCGGTGGTGAGCGACTCCTCAAGCCGGCGCATGCGTCCATCCAGATCGGCGCGGTGGTTGTCCAGGAACTCCGCGGTCTCAGCACTACGCTGCTCGATCAGCCGAGTCCGCTCTTCCTCGCGAGTACGATTCTCTTCCTGGAGCGCTTCCACCTGCTGCTCCAGTTCGGCGGCGGTCTGGCGGTTCCTTTCCATCCACTCATCCACCTCCTGACGAAGCGTGGTGAACCGCTCGCGGATCGCGTCCTGATCACTGCGGCTGGAGGACTCCAACTCGGCGATCGCCTCGTCCAGTTGCCTCCGGTGCTCAGATACCTGGTGCTGCACATCGTCGTGCACCGTCTGCAACGCATCTCCCACCAGTTGCCCCGCCTGGCCACGAACCTCGTCCAGCTGAGTGGTGAGTTGATCGCGCACCGTTTCGGTCTCCGCGTCGATATAACGTCGAAGGGCGGTGAGCGCTTCGGTCTCCAGCGTGCGTCCCTGATCGCCCAACGCCTCAAGCTGTTGCTGCGTTTCCACGAACTCCTGCTGGATGCCCTGCCTAAGCTCCTCGAAGCTCAGCTCCGTCTCACGGCGGAACTCTTCTACCTGCTCGCGGTTCTCCTCGAGTTCCTCGCGCACACCGCGGACCAGATCCGCGGTCTCCTCCCGGGCGGAGGCGGTAAGCTGCTCGTGGAGCGTCTCCAGGTCGGCCCGGGCCTCCCGACTCTGCTCATCAGTTTCACTCTGCAGGCGCGCCACTTCCTCAGAGAACTCCTGTACCCGGCTGCCGGCGCCGTCGACCCGCTCCTGCAGTGCACCGACGCGCTCCTGCACCTTCTCAAAGAGCGACTTCTCCACCTCGCTGAGCCGATCGGCGTTCTGCTTCTCAAATCCCGCCACGATTCCCGGCAACGACTGATCGAGATCTTCGATCTTCGCCTGGGTCGCCTTGATGCGCTTGCCCACTTTGTCCACGTATTCGCTTTCGTCCCGGACGCGGGCGATATTCTCTTCCGTGCGCTGGGTGAGATTCATCAGCTGGTCCAGAGCTTGCTCGTATTCGGAGAGCCGCGATCCGATCGCTTCGAGACTATCGGTACGGGAGTTGAGATCTTCTTCAATGGCGTTGATGCGCTTCAGGACTTCTTTGGCAGCTTTCTGGTGGACATCGACTTCGATACCGATGTCTTTGAGCATCGTCACCTTCTCAGCGACGATTTCGTCCATCTCGCCCTGCACGCGTTCGACAAAGCGTTTAACTTTCTCCAAGGACCGATTATTGCGGTCCAGCTGTCGGTACACGGCGAGTATAACCACCACGACCAGCAGCACGATGATATCGCTGATGGTAAAACCCATTGTTCCCTCTCCCAGTTCCCAAATCACCGGTTAGTATAGTGCACTTTCGTGAAAACTGTTAATCGTCTGGATGGTTTTGAACTTCCGGAAGGCGCTCAATGATCCAGGTGTGCAAGGCGGAAAAGTCGCGAAACGCCATATCGGCGCGACCCGGCTTGCGCCCATCTCCGCCGAGATGGGCGGTACGGAACCCGGCCGCCGCCGCCCCGAGGACGTCGTAATGGTAGCTGTTTCCCACGTAGAGAATCTCCCGGGCGCGAAGCCCCATTCGCTGTTCAAGTTCCTCGAAGGGCTCAACGTTCGGTTTCAGATACCCCACGTCCTCCGCGGAAAACGCCACATCCCAATAGGTTTCGATACCCAGGAGCTCGAGCTTGCCGGTCACGGGGAAATCACTCATCACCGCCAGGGGAATACCGCGACCGCGCAGGTCCGTAAGCAGATCCGTGACGCCGGAATAGAGGGGAACTCGCGTGAGCACCCGCTCCCATCGGTGGTAGATCACCTCATCGATGCGCTGGGCCGCCTCGTGAGGAGTGATTTTGAGTCGTTGGGCGGTGAGTTCCGCCGTCTCGCGGCGGAGATCCGCAATGGGATGACGCGTACGCACATCTTTGCGGGCGGCCCCAAACGCTCGAAAGAGTCGCAGGTTACTGAGCACGATCCCCAGGGAGGCGCGATACATACGTCGGTTCGGGTAGAGCGTGCCGTCTATATCGAAGGCGACTCCCCGGATGATAAAACTCTCTTCCACGGGGCCATCCTATCTGGTTTGGACGATTATTGTCACGGAGCCTTCCACCGGTGCTGACCGGCGATCGGCGGCAGACTCAAAGCGCCACCGCTCCACGGCGGCTTCGATAGCCCGGTTGAGATCCGGATCCGGCGTGGGAGGCTGCACACGGGCAGAGATAACCGTGCCCGCGGCGTTCACCTGAAAACGGACACGCACCGGATACTCCGGCGGAAAGCCCGACCCCAAAGAGACTGAGGAGAGATCCACCGCGGCGCCTTCCGTTCTCCGGCGCGTCCCGGAGCCATCCTCCACCACGATGCCACTGCCGTCACCGGAACTATCGTCACTTTGATCCCGGTCACGCCGCGGAGGATCGTCGGAGTCCACCACGTTGGAACTGGAGGTTCGGATTCCCTCGATCAAGTCCGTCAACCGTTGCGCCAAGGTGTTATCGGAGGCGGCGGAACGATCATCCGCAGGCTCTTCGGTGGTGGTGCGGGAACGACGCTCTTCCTGGCGCTCCTCCCACGCTTCCAGCGCGTCGCTATGCTCCGACTGCCAGTCGTAGAGCGAGGAGATCTGCGCGTCCACAAAGCCGGAATCAGGTTGAGAATCCTGGCCACCAAAATCGCTGCGCACATCGGAGAACTGCCGCTCCCGCGGTGGCGGGGGCGGAGGAGGTGGCGTCTCCACGAAGGCGGGGCCGCTGGGGGCTGGAGGTGATTCCTCGGGTGTCGGTTCCGCCGGCGGAGCAGAATCCTCGTCGCTCGCCGTGTCCGGCTCCGGGGCGCGGGGTTCCTCGGGTGCCGGTTCTGGTTCTGGTTCGGGATCTGGCTCGGGTGCGGATTCCGGCTCGGTTGCCGGTTCGGGGTCCGGCTCGGACTGCAGTTCGGGGGCGGGCTCGGGTTCAGGATCAGGCTCGGGTTGCGATTCCGGGGTAGGTTCCGGTTCGGGCTCGGGCTCTGGGTCGGGCTCTAGGTCGGGCTCTGGGTCGGGCTCCGCGGTTTCCTCAGGTTCGGGCTCGGCAAGTTCCTCGGCGGGATCCGGGGGCAATGGGTCCAGCGCAACATACATCGGCGGTTCTAGGCGATCCCGCTCGGCGAGCCCGGAGAACGGGACCACCACGAAGATTACACCATGCACCAGGACCGCCGCCGCAACGGACACCAGTAGACGATCGCGCTCACGACGGAGAGAGAGCTTCCTCATGAATCCTCGTCGGGGGGCTCCTGCGTCACCAGGTTCGCCCCGCGAAACCCGTTGCGTCGCAGTACATCCAACACCTGCACCATCGTTCCGTAGGGAATTGACCGATCCGCCTCGATCGCGATCGACCGCGATTCATACTCCTCACGATTCTCTTCGAGCACTTCCGCCAGCTCTGTCAGCGTATACCGGTCGGAGCCGATAAAGATCTCGTCTTCCGAAACTACCGACAGCACCACACTACTGGTAACCGCCTCTTGCGCGGCACCGGCGTCGGGGAGATCGAGATTAAGCCCCGCCCGGGTGATCAAGGTGCTGGAAACCATGAAAAAGACTACCAACTGAAAGACCACATCGATCATCGGAATGAGATCGACGTTGACCATCGGTTGCAGTCGCCGTTGAAATCGCATCGATTAGTCCTTTTTCAGGTACAGGACGAGTTCATTTACCCGGTTCTCCAGGCGAATAATGGAGTGGTTCACGCGGCTCACTAAATAGTTGTAAAAGGCGATCGCCGGAACGGACACGATAATTCCCGCGGCGGTGGTAAGCAGCGCTTCGGAGATTCCCTGCGCCAGGACCGCCGGATCTCCTCCACCGATGCCGGTCTCTCCCAGCACACCAAAGGCCTGGATGTTCCCGGTGACCGTACCCAGCAGTCCCAATAGCGGCGTGATATGGGCGATCGTACCCAGACTCGACAGAAATCGCTCCATCTGCGGGATTTCCATGTTGGCGGCATCGCTGATCGCCATCTTGATAACCTCCCGCGAGTAGTGCCGGTGCTCAATTCCTACCCGCATGAGATTGGTTATGGGACTCGGCATCGATTCGCAGATGGCCAGTGCCTCGTCGAAGTTCCCCTTGGAGAGGGTTGTCTCCAGCCGGCGCATAATCGTTTCCTCATCTCCGCGGTTCTTCCGGAAGTAAAGGAATCGTTCGATGACGATCGCCACCGCTACCACCGATAACACCAGAATCACCACGAAGATGACCCCACCCCGTTCAATCAGATCTAACATATGCTTTGCTCACTTCCCTGTAATTCGTTCAGAAACTTACCCGTAGGGCCGCGCCGATTTCAAATCCGGGGGCCACCAGTGGATCGCTCTCATCAGGCGCCACTCCCCGAGGAGTGCGGCCATCTTCTTCCGCCGGTCCCAGAAGATCTCTCCCAAACGCTCTGAACTCCACATCCTCCGCCACCCGGTAGCGTAATTCCGTGGAGATCACCGGCAACGTCACGGATGGATCGAAAGGAACCGTCCCGCTCACCGAACCGGAGACGGTGTCACCCTCAATCTCTACCGAAGAAAACAGCTCGCTCTGAGCAAATCCCAGTCGGCGGTCCCCGAGGCGGGACAACCATCCCACCGAGAGCGCTGTTCGCTCTCCGAGGGAGATGGTGCTCTCCAGCTCGCCATCGAGCCGTTCGAAGGCTCCGGTAGTAATCGGATAGCCGACGATCGCGGGATCATCGTCGTAGCCCCCCACCTGAAAGGCATCCGCCTGCCGCTCCCAGGTGATTTCCGTGGAAAGATCAAGGAGGGCCGGAATCAGTTGCAGGTCTAGAGCACCCTGCGTGAAGAACGTCTGGGCCAACGGAATCTCCTCCGCCTCCGGGCCGGACCAATCACTTACAATATACTCCTCCCACAGATCCGCGGGACTCCGTTCGGCCACCCGATATCCACCTTCCACGCGCAGGCCCCAGCGCTCGGATCCTCGATAGTCAAATCCCCCTTGCACGGGAAAGAAGGCGCCGTCGGAAAACCGGTATCGGGTTGCCCCTTGCGCAAAGAGCGTCAAACCCTCCAGAGGAACCCCTTCAACAGCGAGCTCCAGTCCCACCATCGAGGATGAGGCGACGTCGGAATCCACCGCAAAGCGCCCCTCATAATCTCCCCGAGCCTCCACGTGAAACCGGGGCCACTCTAATCGGCCCCGAACCACCGGGCGTACCATGCGGTAGATCTCCCGGGGAGATCCCTCGCCCTCGTCCGCGGAACTTGCCGCCAGGACGCGCTGCTCATCGCGGGCATCGACGCGGATTCCCGCTTCAGTGCGCGGGCTCCACTGGTAACTCACGTCGGCGGTACCTTCCAGGGTGCGGCTATCGGCGGAGTAATAGGTGGGTAGTCCCTGCAGGCCGAAGCGCCGATCTCCGTAGCTTCCCTCGATCTCCAGCTGCAACGAATCCTCAGTGCCAACCTGGACCCAGGTTTCCAGCGAGTTTTCCTGACTGAAGTAACCGGTACCGGGCTCATTGAAGTTAAATCCGTCGGAACCGCGGTGATCATACCCCAGCCGGAACTGCAGGCCCTCTCCCAGGCGATAGACGTTGATATTACCCAGAACCGAGTTGACGCTGCCGCCACCGAGGGTGGCGTTGAAATACACCTGCTCGCCTCCGGGACTGGTGGGGAGGGCGGAGAGCGTTTCCCGGGGGAAATCCGGAGGAGCCAGTTCCTCCTGGGGGAGTGTGGCCACCACCACTTCCGATCCGTCAGGCTCCGGATCTTCAAAGTCGAGCATCGGCAACGGCGGAAGCCCATCCACCACCGCCGCCACGGGAGCCACATCCACGACGATGCGCTCCGGATCAACTTCGACACCGGCGGCGGCGTCAGCGTTCGACTGTGCCGATAGCGGTGTGAGAATACTCAGCACTACGAGAAAACAGGTGATCCGTTGCATGTCAATCCGACTCCATCATGCGTTCAGCGCGGTCGGCCCAGATGGAACCGTCGTACCGCGCACTCAGTTCTTCCAGGGCTTCCTGGGCGGTGCGGCTATCGCCGGCGTCCCGGGCAAGCACCGCCAGTTCGTACAGACTCTGAGCCCGCAGTTCGTCGGGGGCGCCGTCGGTGCCGGCGGCTTCCACGTAGCGGTCCAGAGCGGCATTCGTCTCGCCGCGTCGCCGATAGTACTCCGCCAGTAGGACGGAGGCCTCCGCCGCGTCGGGCCCTTCAAATTCGGCGGCCTCCAGCAACTTGTCCACAATCCGCGATCGTTCTCTGGTGAGTGAAATCTGTTCCCGAATCGCGATCCGCCCGAGCTCCAACACCAGGTCGAACCAGCGTTCGCTTCCCGGTTCCGGCCCTGCTCCGTCCCCGGGCTCCAACTCAACCCAGAGATCCGCCTCACGGCCACTGAGCCCGTCCAACTCCAACCGAATCGTCCGACGCAGGCGTTGGGCATCCGCCGCCTCGGAACTGTCGGGATACGCGGCCACCAGGCGGTCGTACAACTCCAGGGCTCGCCGACGCTGATCGCGTTCGGTATAGATCTGGGCGGTAAGAAACAGGACTTCCGGCGTATAGGAACTGCGGGGAAATCGATCGATCAGCGGTTCCCACCACAACAGGGATCGCCCCGGCTCATCAAGCTCGTAGGAGGTCAGTCCCGCCCAATAGAGCGCACGGTCCAAATCCTGACCCTCGGGGAAGCGTGACTGATACTCGCGAAACCGCTCCCGCGCCTGCCGGAGGCTGCCCATACCGTATAGCAGCTCCCCCGCTTCCAGGAGTGCTACACGCCCGGCGCTGGTCTCCGGAAACTGGTCGGCGATCTCATCATAGCGGGTTACCGCCTCCTGCGTTCGTCCAGCGGAGGCCAGGGTGGTAGCGATGAGCTGCTCGTAGCGTACGCGCTCGGCGGTACCCTCAGCCGAGTCGGCCAGCACCCGATACTGCGACAGGGCATCGCCGAAGTTCCCATCCTCGATGTGCAGGGTGGCAAGCAGCTGCCGCGTGCGAATCTCTTCAGCGCGGGAGAGCGACTCCCCCAGAATTCGCAACAGCTGGCTTCGCGCCTCGGAGCGCGCTCCCCCTCGGTACAGCGTCCAGGCGTAGAGGTACCGTCCGTCGGCCTGAAGATCGGGCGACAGATCATCAACCACGGAGGCGATCCGCTCCTGGGCAGCACCCGTGTCGCCCAGGCGGTACCGACTCCACGCCAGGTGGTACGAACGCACCGGTTCATAGCCTGCGTCGTCGACCGACTCCAACGCGGCTACCGCCGTCTCGTAGTCCTCCCGGTGGAAGGCGGCGATACCGCGCAGGTACTGCACCTCCTGTTCGCGGCCGGCAGGGAGTTCACTATCCTCCAGCCGCGAGATTTCCTGTTCCACCGCCGGAAACTGGGTGGCCGCCACCAGCGCCCGCACCAGTTCCAGCCGGGCCACCGCGTCCTCGGGACGCTCCGCCAGATACACCCGGTAGGAGCGTACCGCCTCGGTGGAGTCGCCGGCCTCCAGGTACAACCGTCCCCGCAGTCGCATCAACGGGGGACGCTCGGAAAGCAGCGGCTGAGTCCGATTCGCGGTGAGGCGTTCCAGCACCTCTTCCTGGTGACCGGTGCGGTAGCGGGCGAAGGCCCATGAGTAGAGGGTGCCACTGGTGGCCTCCACCACGTCGCCCGCTTCCAGGATCTCCGCAGCGGCCTCAAACTCGTTCGACTGCAGATGAAGTCGGGCCGCCAGCGCCCGGCGCTCGGTGGTGGCCGCCTCACTGACGGAGTCGTCCTGCAGCGAATCCCGCAGCAGCGAAAGCGCTTCTCCCGATCGCTCCTGGGAATTAATCGCCCGCGCCAGATACAGCGCGGCGGTTCCGTCGATCATCCGATCCCGGCGTACATCCCACAATCGGGAGAGGTATAGTTCCGCCAGCTCGTAACGGCCCCGTTGCAACGCGTCCGAACCCAGCGAGAACCAAAAATCGGCCAGGCGTTCCGGTTCAGGAGCGAGGCGCTGTTCCGCCTCGCGGTAGATGCGCTGCATCTCATTGCGATTCTGTCGATCCCGGGCCAGCGCATACAGTTGCCGATAGGCCCACTGCGCGCTC
>CAYQRW010000090.1:0-1143 GCA_964419735.1 uncultured Spirochaeta sp. | reverse complement strand
CATCGATCGCGCGGCGCAGATCGGCCCGCGCCTCATCAGCGCGTCCCGCCTCCAGTCGACTCAGCGCCCGGTACAGCCACGCCCGACCCTGTGGCGGTGCAGCGCTGTCCAGGTGCCGGGTAAGGGCTTGCTCCGCCAGGGCGTAGTCATCTACCTGGAAGGCGGTGAGGCCGATCCACAATTGAAGCGTAGGGGTGAGTCCCCCGGCCCGCGCCCGGGCGGCGGTACGCTGCAATCGCTGAAGGGCGCGGTCGTACTCTTCTTGGTAGAAATCACTCTGGGCGATACGCAGCTGCGCCTGGGTGCGGTAGGTAGATCCGGGATAATCCTCCAAGAGGCGTTGAAATCGCTCCGCCGCCAACTGATAGTTTCCCGCGGAAAACCGCCGTTCGGCTTCGTCAAACAGTTCACGATCGTCGGCACCGGCCACGATCAGAGGAAACACCAGGGCGCATAGTACGAGTGCCGTCATTCGTCGGAGGATCATGGCTTGAGTCTATCCCACCGGTAGCACAGATTCAACGCGGGGGAGACGGCGGATCAAAGGGCTGAGTCCCATCGATGCGGACCAAATGGATAAAATCTCCCTCGTACCTACGGATAAGCTGCCCGATACCGGTTTCCCGGTTTCGCTCCATCACCACCGGCCGGAACCGCCCGGAATCGTCGAAATAGGGCAAGATCACCACTACGTGGCTGTGCTGCCGTAGGGCCGCTTCGTCACCAACGGCGCGGTTTACGCTTCCCAGATAGATCATCCCCGGTTCGCGCACGGCAAGCCAGTACACAATGCCCCGTAGATCATCTATCGGAAACCCCACGTCCTCTCGATACCGGGCGGTAGCAACGGATCGCACGTCCCTCCCCTCGGGGTCGATCTGCTGTGGCGCAAGATCGAGCCGCACCGCGTGAAGCTCCCGCGCCAGATTGCGGGTCCAGTCCAGACCGAAATATGGATCCCGCTCCTCTTCAACCCGGCGGCTCCAGGGGGTACCCCGATGGTCATGGTGTTTTTCACGGAGGGCATCGATCCCGATCAGCGACCCCGTGTGAGGCCGGTAGAATCCATCTACCACCCACTTGGCGAATCCGGAGCAGTTAAACCCGGGATCTTGGTCCATGGGCTTCAACGAGTCGATACAT
>CAYQRW010000089.1:0-12294 GCA_964419735.1 uncultured Spirochaeta sp. | reverse complement strand
AAATTTTCACTGGCGATCATTTCGAGCTTCGTGCGCTGTCGTTGTTCTTCACGCTGCACGATCGCGTGAATGGCCGGATCGGACTGAGCAAGCGAATTCATGTTGCTTGAGGATAGGGAAAAGGCTTGGGGCTGTCAATTCAATCGAACCAGCCAAACAGGACTGGAGCCTCCCATTGCTGCTCTACGCTCTCCGGAAATGAACGTTCCCGCGTCTCCAGTCGCAGGCTTCCCGGCGCCCAGTTATCTGCAGGCTCCCGTAGTGCGCCGGCGGGATACAGGCGGGGCGCCTGCCTCCCATCGATAGAAAGGGTGATCCGTCGATCATCAAGATTGCCAAACGTGCCCGCAGCTCGATCGTCGCCATAGAACTCACTGAGGGAGGCGATCTCTTCGGCGATAAGTCCGTCACCTACGGCGGGATCGGCGGGAATCCACCCCGCTCCGGGCACGAGAAACTCTACCCAGGCGTGGGGAATCGATTGGCCACCATCGTCCAGGAGTACACCGAAGTGTCTCCGTGCGGGTACGCCGACGGATCGTGCCAGAGCCACCGCCAGGGTGGCGTAGGCGTAGGAACCCGCATCTTCTCCCGTTTCTATCGCCGTTACCGGGTCAATCGTGCCATGCATTCCGGGCGCAAGGGTCGCGATCACGGTCCGATGGATCGCCCGGGCGATCGTGAGCACCGGTTCACTCAGCTCGAGTCCGCGCCGCAGGTCCGCGATAACCGCATTGTCCCGGGGTAAATCCCCGAAGCCACTAAGATACCTACGATAGGCGGTGCGAAACCAGGGCTCCAGCAGGATCTCAGATGGGCCGGTATCGTTGAAGCTCCAGTTCACCGCGCGACGCGTCACGAGAACCACCCGATCTATCCGCTGGGGATCCTCCGCCGAGGGAAGATGGTAGCTGGCCGCCGCGCCGTCTCCATTCGCTCGGGAATCCACGTTCTCGCGAATCAACTGTACCTCCGGTTGCTCGCGGAAAGTCAGACCACCGGGTAAGACGACGTAGACCTCCTCCGCTGGGGTACGCACCGTTACCGCCGTGCGCACCGCAAACTGCCGTTGTGCTCCCAGGGTCGGCTCACCATCCGGCGGAGTGACGGTCACGAGCGCCTCCGCCGCCACACCGTTGATGGCGATCTGATACTCTCCGGCCGGTAGGTCATACGGGAGCACCAGTTCAATTCTACGATTAGACCATTCCAGCACCAGATCGCGATCCGCGGCGACACGTACGGGGTCCGGCAATTGCTCACTGGAAAAGGAAATCTTCGCCATCGCGGATCGAGGACCAAAGCCATCACCCTCCACCACGATACGGGAACCGACTCCAGCAGTTTCAGGTTCCACTCTGGTGACTTCCATCGATCGATCCCGGAGTGACACCGGCAGGTCTCCTTCAGCGGTAACAAACGCGGCATTGCTGGTACCATCGGAGGTAGTAACCCGGAGGAGTCCGCTCCTAACCCGTGGGGGGACCTCGAAAATGATCAGATTGGGAGTCCATCTCCGGATGTTTTCAGGGGGTATCGCCAGCTGATCGATAGCAAGGCGCCCCGAGTCACCGAACCCGTCACCCTCTACGGCGACCGTATTCCCCGGGACAAAGGAATCCGGGTCAATCACATCCACCCGAGGCGGTTGTTGGGAAATCCACATGAGGGCGCCGGCTCCGAGAACGAGTAGCACCACGACAATCACAGGACCGCGAGGAAGGGGGGATGTTCGATTCAGGACTGATACCGCTCCACGTTGATTTCCAACTCGATATTGAGGCGGCCATAGCGCTCCGTGTCAACCGGCAGCTGACTATCGCCGAGCGGCAGGAAGACGATCGGCTCCCCTAACTCCACAGGAAGCGTATTAAACGAGGTGCGGTAGTCCGGTTCTCCCTGTCTATCATCACCGGTTATCCACGTCCGCCCCTGGGCGACAAGCATGAGTTGCCCATCGCCTTCCCAGTACGGGGTGAAATCGGCCACCACGGCGATGTTGCTTCCATCGAGACGGACCCGCACGGAGCGGCCGCTGATCGTCACCCGCGTGAGATCCATCGTCCACACCGTCTCATTATCATCCTGATCGATAATGCGGGCGCTGATGTGTAGCGTCAGCGCACCACTGAGCAGATCCTCTAGGGAATCATCCAATTGGAGCTGGGTATCTTGAGCGGCAAGCGAAGGGAACGATAGACCTACGGCGATCAGTGAAACGATCGCGCACCGCCCCAGGACTCGTGTCATTCCTCAGACTCCTCCAGAGGAGTAATCTCAAGTGTTTCATCCGCCGTTGCGTTCATCGTTTCCTCGCCGGGAAGCTCCGGTCTCAGAAAGACCGGTTCACCCCGCAGTTGAAACTGCGCCGTATCCGGCAACTGAATGGTAACCGTTTCCACCGATTGTCGCTCATTGAGCCACTGCAGCAGTTGTTCAGTCTGATCGCCGTTCACGTTAACTTGCAGGTTCAGCGATTCCGCCCGCTGAGCGATCTCTCCCGCAGTCTCCTGGGAAGCACCCGCTCCACCGAGCGGGGCGATACGACTCGCAAGAATCACGGCAAACATCAAGAGCGCCACCATCGCGGTTGCCGCAACCGGCATGGGAATCGTCACTGAACGTTCCCACCACGGCCGCAGGTCACGGCGGTAGACGCCCCGCAGGGAACGGTCGAGGCGCAGACGCACCCGGGCTTGGGCGGCGGCGATCTCATCTGACGATATTCCGGGGGACTCAAGAAGGGTGTGTACGCGCTGGAGCCGGCGCAGCTCACGGCCGTCAAGAGTACCCTCGCCGACTGCAGCCTCAATCATCTCCGCGGATGGGTGGGGCAATTCATTATCCAGGAGTGCGGAAAGATCCGCTGATGGTGGATTACTCCGGAAAATGGACATCCTCTGCCTCCAGTTCTCGTGCCAACCGTTCTCGTGCGCGATGGACACGCACCTTTACATTGCCGACGCTGATTCCCAGGGAATCGGCGATCTCATCGTATGCCAGACCACCATACTCCTTCAAAACGATCACATCTTGCAACGTCTTGGGAAGTCGCGCCACTGCCCGGCGAACCAGCTCCGCCGTCTCGTTCTGCAGTACCCCGGCGTCCGCGTGCTCTTGCGGACGTTCCGGCTCATTCCACGCTTTTTGATAGGCATTGCGCTCACGTCCCTGCCGCTTGGAGTAGTTGAACGCCAGGTTCTTGCCGACCCGCAAGAGCCAGTACCGCGCCTGCAGTACGTCCGGGAGCCGCGTGCTATGTTTATAGAATCGAATGAACGCTTCGTGGCAGATCTCTTCCGCGGTTCCTTCGTCGCCGGCAATGCGTAGCACGACACGGTAGAGAACGGGAAAGGAGTCGGTGTATACTTCGTCGAAGAACGCTCGTTCATCTCTTTTCATTGACATAACACACGGGACCACCGAAAGGTTACAGATATTGAAGCGCTCTGCCCCATCAGCTATTCTGAACTGAGTGAGCACCGTACAGCGGCACCTGGAAAAATTCAAGCTGACCTGTCCCGTGGAGTACGATCGCTCCCTTAAGGAGTTGACCACCTTCCAGGTGGGAGGGCCGGCCGATGCCCTTGCCCGACCGCGGACGGAGGCCGAGCTACAGGAGATCCTCGCGGCCACCGCACAACGCACGAGCGATGGTGATCCGCTGCCAGTATGGGTTCTCGGGGGCGGAGCCAACATTGTGGTGAGCGACGCGGGAATCCGCGGGGTGGTGGTGTATCTTGGTGATCTCAACGGAATCACTCACACTGGGACGATTCTGCACGCGCAGGCGGGGGCGGCTATCAGCGATGCCGCGGCCTACGCTGCCGATCACGAACTCCGGGGGTTGGAGTTCATCTACGCTATGCCCGGCAGTGTAGGCGGGGCGGTCTGGATGAACGCCCGCTGTTATGGCGGTGAGGTCTTTCCGATCCTGAACCAGGTGCACTATGTCACCCTCGGAGGATCCCCGGGCGTGTACACACCGCAGGAGCGCGATTTTGGTTACAAGATCTCCCCCTTTCAGGAGGGATCGCGCATAATCACCGCGGTGGAGTTCGGCCTCTCACCGGCCCCGGGGCAGGGTCCCGCCCTGTGGGAGATCATGCGCGAACATGAAGAGGATCGTCGGAACAAAGGACACTTCGCATACCCCTGCGCCGGCTCCATTTTCAAGAACAACCGCTCCTTCGGCCAACCCAGTGGTCAAATAATCGACCAGCAGGGACTTCGTGGATTGGAACGGGGCGGCGCTCGCGTAAGCGAGCAGCACGGCAACATCATCGTGAACGCCGGGGGTGCTACGGCAACGGATATCCGTGATCTGGTAATCGAAGTGCAGCAGCGGGTAGCAGGGACAACCGGATATCAATTGGATCCGGAAGTACTATTCATTGGTGACTGGTCATGACCGACGGAGGAAGCCACATATGCAGAGCACCCTGGAAAACCTGCGGGAGTTCATACACGACCTCAATGACGAGCAACTCTTCCACATGGTCATGGATATGCCCATGCACGAAATCGTGGATCTCTGGGAAGATCTTGACGATGGAGAAGCGATCAGTCTGTTTGTCCTGCTGCCGATCGACAAGAAGGCGGAACTCATTACGGAGCTCGGCGCTGCGGACCAGGAGTGGCTCATCAAGAACCTCCCGCTGGACAACGCCCGAGAGATCTTTGAGAAGGTAGAGCCCGACGACCTGGTGGATATTATCCAGGAGCTCAACCCGGAAGTTCGGGAGAACGTCTGGCAGAGTCTCAGTGATGAGGCGCGCAGTCAGATGCAGTTCCTCCTCCGATTCGACGAGGAGCACGCCGCCGGAATCATGACCACCCGATACCTGGCGATCCGCTCCAACGTGAGCGTCGGCCAGGCTCTGGCGTTTATCCGCGTGAACGCCCGACGGGTGGAGACGATCTACTACATCTACGTCGTTGATACGTTGAAGCGCCTGCAAGGCGTGGTGAGCCTGAAGGACCTGCTCTTCAACGACGATTCCCGCCGCATCGATGAAGTGATGACTCACAAAGTGATCACCGTGCCGGAAGATGCCGACCAGGAGGAGGTGGCCAAAACGCTCGAGGCGCACGACCTGGTGGCCCTCCCCGTCGTGGACAGCTACAACCGCCTCCTGGGAATCGTCACCTTCGATGATGCTATCGATGTTATCCGCGATGAGCAGACGGAGGACGTCTACAAGATGGGTGCCATGGACGGGTCGGTTGACCGCTACACCGATTCGTCGATCTGGAAACTGATCAAGAAGCGCGTTCCCTGGCTTATCATCCTGCTGGTGGCGGGAACGTTCACCACCAACGTCTTGAGTGCGTTTGAGTCTCTCACGTTGGCAGCGGGCTTTCTGGTATGGTTTGTGCCGGTGATCACCCAGACCGGTGGTAACTCCGGAACACAGAGCTCAACCCTGATGATCCGCGGTATCGCCACCGGGGAGATACGGTTTCGGGATCTGGGCAAAGTGATGCTCAAGGAACTGGTGGTGGGAATCTCCATGGGGCTGATTCTGGCGGGGGTGATTATCTTGCGCAGCGTCTATCTTCCGCCCGGGGTGGCGTGGGCGGAGTCGGCGGCAATCGGCGCCGCGCTTATCTTCGTGGTAGTCTTCTCTACGATTATCGGCGCGCTGGCACCGCTGGTGATCCATCGCCTGGGGTTTGACCCCACGGTTATGGCGGGACCGCTTATGGCGACAGTCATCGACGTGGCCGGCCTCACGATCTACTTTCAGGCGGCGCGTATGATACTTGGGTTGTAGCACCGTTGCGCACCCGGAGTAACCATTCGGTGGTGTCGATCGTTGCCGCGGGAATCAGCGGCAGCTTCGCCGAAAGCTCGATCCGAAACGAACGACCCAGCGGAATCGAGGCGTTCATCGCGACGGCCTGGTGCCATCCACCCGCCTCCTCTACCTCCCAGCCGGCCCGGGCGGAGAACCGCCTACCATGAGCTCCCAGCGCAGTTCGTATAGAGAACCGGCACGTCGCCGAGAACCCGTCGTCCCCGGCGGGGTGCTGCCAGATGTGGCGGGCATAGGCCACTACCCCAATCGGTCCTGCGGCAACGCGCAGCCGATAGTACACGCCGCGGGTACCGCGGGAATCGGTGGTACCGCGCAGCCGAAGTAACCGCGCCACTCCACGGGTCTGGGCGAGGCCCACAACTCCCTCGTAAGTGTCCACCGCCGGGCGCGGCAGATCATCATCCCACCGGGACCGGCGGTTCCAGGCGATGCGCCAGATCCACGGACGCACCTGGTGTCCCTCGAAGAGCGTTACTCCCGTATACTCCGCCGATCGGGGGCGACCACCGGTGACGGCCCGAAAACCCGACTGCGTTCGCGAAACACGTGCGGCGACCGCCAGACGGCGACCGAGGGCGCTCCCAAACGTTTGCACCGAGTGCCGCAGCGGACGGTATCCCACCCGCTGCTGCCACCCCTCCGCCGCCAGTTCCACCGCTCCATCGGCACCGGCGGGGCGTACCACTACGGTTGAACCCAACTGGGTAACGCCGTCGGCGCGAAACGGAGGCGCGTCGTACAACCACGAATCATCATCGCTCACTGCGAAGGATCCTCTCGCGCCCGAGCACGTCACGGCAACGGCAGGCCAGCTCAGGGAACACGCCGCCCCGGCGACATCCGTGTCATCATCGGTAATCCATACCGCGCCCGGCGCGACGCGAGCGCGGAGGAAGGAACCCGGAAGAACCCCACCAAGCCCAACCCCAGTCCAGCGACCGGGCTCAAGAGTCCGGTCCAGACGGATCACATCGCGGTCCGTAAGCGCCGCCCACGCCGTGCCCCCGGAGGTGGGATCCAACGATCGGTGGTAGATCCCGCTCAAGGAGATCGGTCCCAGGCTCAGCGGCCCTACCTCGCAGCCCACCGTGTGTTCGAGGTTCTCCAGCGGGGAGCGGAGGCGGCGGTGCTCCTCGATATAGCCACCGGCCGCCGGAATCTCTTCATACAACAGGAGCGATCCCTCCGCGCGCCAGAGCCAGCGGGTGTCGGCAAGATCCACCGTAACTCGCTGAAGCAGCACCCCCTCATGATCAGACTGGAGCAGAATCTCCCGGGAAATGAGCGCGTGGTCAAGCCCGGCGCCCGGGGATGCCCGTTGAGCCGCTACCGGCAGGGAATTCAGAATACCGCCCAGCATCAGGCATGCCACCGCCCAGATTCTTCCTGCATCCATACTCTGCAATACTGGGTGGTGAAGCGTAGTGATTGCCGAAGATACGGATTCCTATGAACAAGCGAACCGTCGTGTGTTCAGAACAGCGCCCCCTGTGGGGGCCGGGTGGCGCAAATGGTCAGCGGTCGCGACGCCCCCTCGTGGGGGCCGGGTGGCGCAGATCGTCAGCGCCGGCGGCGCCGCCGGGAGCGGTAGTTGCTGTAGGTGTACATCGCCAGCCCAATCCACACCAGGATGAAGCCCGCCAGGCGCGCCGGCTCCAGCGGTTCACCGAAGATGGCCAGGGCGATAATGAACATCAGGGTTGGCGCGATATACTGCAAAAACCCCACATCGGAAAGGCGGATCCGCCGGGCAGCCACCCCAAACAGCAGCAGCGGCGCTACGGTGACAACTCCGGCGCCCAGGAGAAATATCGCCGCCCGCCAGTCCCCATTGGCGGGCACACCGGAACCGCCGGCGATCCCCGCGCCGATCGCCACCGCCGCCACCACCGATAACAGCGTGAGCTCCACCGCCAGACCGTGAATGGAGGACAGGGCCGTGCGCTTCTTGATCACCCCATACGTGCCGAACGTTCCCGCCAGCACCAGCGACACCCAGGGAAACACCCCAAGGCGGATCGTGAGAAAGAGCACCCCCGCCGTGGCGCTGGCTACCGCCGCCCACTGCAGACGGGTGAGGCGGTCCCCAAAAAACACCATGCCCAGCAACACGCTTACCAGCGGATTGATGTAGTATCCCAGGCTCGCATCCAACGTACGGCCCGAGGACACCGCCCAGAGATACACGAACCAGTTGGTCACCACCAGCACGCCGTTCAAGACCAGCCAGCCTACGACCCGGCGCCCGGGGATCACCGGCAGGGCCGATACCAACGGCGTCATCCGCCGCTCACGTCGGCGTCGGTAGTACACGATCAGCCAGGCCACCACCGCCCCCCAGAAGACACGGTGCCAGAGCACCTCTAGCGGTGGAACCGTGCGTATCTGAATCCAATACAGCGGTAGCACGCCCCACATAGAGAACGCCCCGATCGCCGACAGCGTTCCCACCCGTATATCGTGAGCATCCGATTCTTCCTGAGTCATGGCGTCACTGTACACGAAAACGACGGAGCTGCCACGTTGCGTGGCTCCCGTATACCTCGGCCATCGTCGGCCGGCACCGATTGCTTGACGGCTCCGCACCACCTGGCCTATGCTTCACTCGATACACAAGTCGTGTGCGGCGGTCGTATAACGGCATTACCCCAGCTTCCCAAGCTGGAGACGCGGGTTCGACTCCCGTCCGCCGCTTTACCCATAAATCTTTGTGGGAAATAAAATTATGAATTCCGCTACCGGAAATACCGGCGCGACTCATCACCAACTGTAGCATCTGACTGTAGCATGTCAGGTCCTGAGAGGAGAGGGAGATGCGCCGGTTCAATCTTTACAAGCGCGGAAATGTGTTCTATGTCCGGTTTTGGGACCCCGAGACACACTCGTACACTACTGCAATATCCACCCGCGAACGGGACGAGCAGGCTGCGTATGCAGCTGTCTACCATTTCGAAAAGCACGGCATAATGGGACAGCCAGAGAGGACTATCGACCATGTTCTCTCGACTCACCGCTTGAAGACTCAGATCGCATCAGCAGACCTCTCCCCTACGGATGTGGAGGAGATCGTTGCAGGACTGAGAGAAAGAAACCTGCTGGTCGCCGCGATCACTCCATCCGATAAGGAGTCGATCCCGATGGCTGACTATCTTAACAAGCCGTTTGACGTCTTTCTCGAATGGTTCTGGGATTACGATAACTCGCCGTATGTGGAACGCAAGAGACGGCATGGTCACTCCATCGGCCGCTCACATTGTGAGGAACGTCTCAGGCATGTCCGCAATCACTGGCGTCCGTGGATCAAGGAGACGTCCACAACGCTGGCCTCCATGTCGTATGCGTCCCTTGACCAATTCTCTGCCCACCTCGGTACGAAAAGACTTACCGGCCAGACAAAGAACCACATACTGACAGTCGCGACATCGGCACTCAGGTACGCCTATGAAATGAGGGTGATTCCAGAGAACCCAGCCAGAGGACTTATCTTCTTCAGTACGAGGCACAAGAAACGCTCGATCCTCACCCCAGAAGAAGCGAAGGAACTGTTCCGGTTGAGTTGGCACAATGAGACTGCGAAGCTTGCCTCCTTCGCCGCCGCGACAACCGGACTCCGGGCCGGCGAACTGGCGGCTCTACGGTTGGAAGACATTGAGGATGATCGAATCATTGTCCGCGGAAGCTTCTCTCGCCGTGAAGGTTTGAAGGGAACGAAGACAGGTGAAGAACGCGACGTCCCGATAATATCGGAACTGAGAGATCGACTCCGCGCCCACGGTGGAAGCAATCCGCACGGAGAAACGTTCGTATTCTGGACCACCGATGCGGGGCGTCCTTTGTCACCAAGACGTTTCTACGACGGACTCCGTGATGCACTTGCGATGCTCTCAGGGATGACATCGGAAAAAGTGCAGGCAGCTCATCGGGCCGCGTGGCGGCGAAGAGACAAAAAGAAGCCGGAACCCGGTGATGACGAAGCAGCAGCACTATTTCGAAAAACCATGGACGCATGGCAAACCCGAGGGGTCAGTTTTCACAGTTGGCGGCATTTCTTCGCTGCGAATATGGCAGACGTGGTGGACCGCCGCGCGATGATAGCTACAGGTCATCGAACTGCTGCGGTTTTTGACACATACGCCGACCACGCAGCAGCGGCCAAGTTTCGTGAAGTCGGCGACGCTGCGGAGGTCGTATTCTGTGATCTCTTCCTGGTGTAGGATCGCTCAGCCGGGAGGCAGCAGAGTGAACCAGCCCCGAGTACGCTGATGCCTAATAGAAGCAGGGAAAAGAGAAGCCCTCCGCTATCTCTCTTCCCCCGTCTCTTGCCCTCGAACCCACTTTTTGATCACCAGAGGGTCGAAACGCCTGTTCCTCCCGATCTTGAGCGACGGGATTCTTCCCTGGGACACGAGTCTCCTTACATGCGAAGAACTCACCGAAAGATACTTGGCCACGTCATCGAACTTCCACAATGGCGAATTTCCTGGTCTACTCTCTTGCATTAACGATCAACCCTCATCCTGACTTCGTTTGACCCGAAACCTGGGCTTACCCCACTCGTCTGTCCACCCTAAGACTCGCTCGTCGTATTCCGTTTCGGTATGGCGGACCTCGTCACCCTGACGTTCGATAACCGCGGCCGCCGTTCCGAACCTCCGTCGACGGTGATAAGCTTTGATTTCCTTTAACGCTTCTTCGAGTATGTCATCAACCGTTTCTTGTATCTTATCGGGCTCAGTTGTACCTTCGGCCGTCTTCGGTGAGGACTGTTTTTTTGAAATGCACCACTTCACCCGCCCCGATAGCTTCCCGTTGTGAGAAGCGAACGACAACCGAAGAGTGACGCGGGTATTCTCCAAGAGGTGAACCCTTGCCCTGGCGATCATCTCGCGAATACTGAGTTTTTGTCCGGGATCCGTTACCTCATCCATCGATCTCTCCCTTTGAAAAAAGTTTTCCGCAGGCGGAGGCATGCAACGCGCCTTTCCTGCGCTAAAGATAGTTTCGTCGTACAAATCAAAAACGTCATTTCCTGGACACAAACGTAACGTGTGCATTACAGTAAATGCACATATAATTTTCAGAAAAATTGTAAGAGGATGCTTAATGGAGAAAACAAGACTGTCTTCGATATGGATAGACAACGATGTATTGGAATGGCTCGACGATTCTGGAACGAAATTGGGGAAAAATCGATCCGAAAGAATCCGTAGACTTTTGCGCGAAGGGTGGGTCAGACTAAACAACGGAAAAACCGAAGAGTCAAGAGATGCTCCAAGGACAGACCCTCCGAACTACGATCTTCGTCTTTTCCTGAGTAATCAAAAGGGCCTTGATGAATCGATCACAGAGTTGAAGACCAAACACGCGGACCAAGCCAATCGGGTCAACGAACTATCCCGAAGCATCAAAGACTTGCAGCGGCGTATAGCAGACATAAGCGATGACTAACCCGAGTGGAACACCGTCGAAATACAACGCATCTTCTAAGCAGGTATGCGTCAGGTTAGATAACGCGACGGTCAAATGGATAGACTCGATCCTGCCAAACCTGGATCTAAACCGTTCGGACCGGATCAGGACTGTTCTCGACTGGGCCATGGGTTTCATGGATCAGTGCGACATGGAAGAGGTATACGAAAAGGGGTTCTTTGATCCCGGACCTGCAACCTATTCTATCATTGTTCTGGATCTCATGATTACCGGAACGGAACATGAGATTGAGACGCACGAGGTTGCGGTAGGGGCTTTAGACGAGGAGCTCAGGCGAGTGGCTAACGGTGTTCGCCGACTGGAAAAAAAGCTTGAGGACAAGCTGAAGCATCGAGATGCAGAAACGTAATGAGATCGGCACTGAGGGTGCCGGGATGAAAACCCAGCCGGAAAACGCTCAACGCGCCCGCATTCAAGCAGTCAACGCAACACTGAGGGCGTATACGAGTGGTGTAAGAAAGCCGAAACGCTTTCTGGGCCGTGTGTTTAACTGGTATTCAACCATAGCGATCTCAACGTCAGGGATCAACGCATAGTCGGTCTTCTTGGGCCAGAATCGACTCGTTAGGCCGGCCGCGTTCTCAACGCTGCCCCTCTGCCATTAGCTGTACGGGTCGCAGAAGTAGGTATCGATGGCCACTTCACCGAAGTATGATGATCATCGTTGAGCCGGCGTACAAACAGGCCGCCGTTCGTTATGCGGTCGCTGCTGTTAGCAATAAACACAATGTCACCGGGTCCAAATTGGTCGTCAGAAATTGTCTGGTTTCCGTAGCGATACATGAAGCCCATCGTGACGTCGCTCACCCAATTGCCGTCGCAGCCGAAGATTCATGATTGGCCCAGAGGCTGCTGGCAGGCCCAAACGGTAAGATAACGGTAATGATGGCATGAGCTTCTCCTCCTACCGACCAATCAGGAAGTCAATTTCCGCCCGAGCTACTATCTTTGTAACTTCATCGGAAATCACTGCTGTCCGGTT
>CAYQRW010000088.1:0-12529 GCA_964419735.1 uncultured Spirochaeta sp. | reverse complement strand
ACCGCGCCGATCGCGATATAGCTGAGCCCAATTGCCAGATACAAGATTGCCACGACGTATTGGTAGCATGTTTGGGTGTTTTCTCACAAGAGAGATAGCCCAGTGCTCATGGATTGCGTAGGACTATAACCGCTGGACTCAGACGTAGCGGTTCGCTGTAGTAACTACCGAATGTGGTCGCATCAATTCCATAGCTTAGGACATACCAGACGATACTAAACTTATCGGGCTGAGGTTCCGCCTCTATTTCATCGGAGAGGCCCATGCGGGCGATATCCCAATCATCGGGAGAGTATTCGCTGCGGTTCCAGAAACTCTTGAGTTCGGTGGGATCCGCAGTAAACGCGTTATCATCACTGCGGCGGCGAAACCCACGGCGCTGCTCCCCTCCTTGGGTCCAGAAGAGAAAGACATCCTCATCGGGGTCTGCATTCGTACGGTCTTCGAGATCTATCTCGTATTCGATCGGCGCTCCGGTGGGATCGGTAGGAATATGCGGAGGACGATCCGAGGTAAGCGGAGAAAACGTTTCCGGATCTAGGGATTGCAACTCTCGAACTGCCGCAGCCCGCACGAAGCCGCGGGTTATGAGGCGGCTGGGTCCAGGCTGTTGCGGCGTGGCTTCGATGAAGTTGGTGTCAGCGTCGATGAGCTGGCTCTGGTCGTCTGTGTAGAGCTTGTAGTACAGTTCGTACCCTTGGAAGTCATCGCCATCGTTGTTGGGATTATGGGAAAAGGTCAAAACACGATTTTCGGGACTACCGCCGTCAAATCCGGGGTCTTTCGGCGGATCCAGAAACGGGATGGTGGGCAGACCGCAACTCGAGCTGCCCAGGACAAGCGCAACCAGGATGCCCAGGGTGCGAAGGAGTGGCCGCGCCTGGCGACAGCGTGTGCCCGCCCTCGGTGTACGAAGACTGGAATTATGCCGAGGCAGCGGCCGTTGCTGGAGTACCGGGCTATTCAACCCCCAGCCCCTCCGGTACGTCCACGAGTTCATAGATAAGAACCGGTTTGTTTTTTCCCTTGACCCGGATGTTGTCCAGCTCACGAGCGATGACCCGATCCTTTACCAGTCCGTACGTGAATTCGCTCATGATGATTCCCGTGCCGTACTGTTTATTGGTTCCCTCCAGGCGGGCGCCCAGGTTCACGTTGTCTCCCATGAGGGTATAGTTCATACGCCCTTGGCTTCCCATGTTTCCGACCGTCATGATGCCGGAGTTGATACCGATACCGATGTTGATTTGCTTCTCCGGAGGCCACTGGGAGTTGAGTTCGTCCAGTTTCTGCATCTGGCGCAATGCCGATTTGCACGCCAGGATCGCGTGGTCCTCCTGCGGCAGTGGCGCCCCCCAGAAACACATGATCTCGTCGCCGACATACTTGTCCAGGGTGCCGCGGTATTCGAGGATCGTATCGGTCATGGCGGTGAGATAGATGTTCAGATGGTTTACGAGTTCCTGGGGTGACATCGATTCCGACAAGGTGGTAAAGCCGCGGATGTCACTAAAGAAGACGGTCAGGTCCTTATCGATGCCACCGAGCTCCGGCGGGCGTTCCAGAATCTCAGAGACCACGTCGGGACTGACATAGCGCCCAAACATCTCCCGAATGCGCCGCTTGTCTCTTTCTTCAGTCATGACGCGGTAAACCACGATACTCACGAAGGTGAGTATCATCGCCAACGCCGGGCTGGAGAAGTTCATGACCAGCGACCGTGTGTCAAAGGTGATGGTAGTGGCGAAGAAATAGACGATAATCACTCCGACCGTGATCACCATCGCCCAGATGGTCGACAGCCGCGAGGCGAGAAATGCTACGAGCAACGCTGCCGCCGCGAGAATCGCGAGGTCGATCCACACCGGTACGTAGCGCACGAACTTGTCCATGAGAATCGTGTTTAGGGCATTCGCATGGACCTCCACCCCGTACATCAGTCCATAGGGCGTGAGCTTTTCATCATCTGCCATACCCTGAGAGAACGCTCCCACCATGACAATCTGATTCTCCACGGCCCGGGTCGGCGGCCACTCCTGCGGGTTGGGCCCAGGTACCCGGGCGGCGTAGCCGTAGTACGGACGGACGGGAAAAGTCTGGTACCCGTCCCGAGCCGGACTCGAGCGGCGCCCCATGTAGTTAATGAGCATCGTACCTTCCGCATCGATCGGAATCACGATCTCATCCTGTTCCCGGTAGGTGGCCTCGGATACGAGCTCGCCATCGTCATCATACACGGCCGGGCGATCCACGATACGATAGTCCACCCACTCTCCCCGGTCAGGATCAAACTGCTGTGGATCGGGGATACGGATGTATTCACCGATGCGCACCTCGACTTCTTGCAAGGTGCGATTGAAATAGTCCAGCGCCAAGGCCAGCGTAATCGAGGGAATAAACTGCTCTTCATAATGGTGAAGCACGAAGGTGTAATCGTCGGCTTCCCCATCTCCGGTGGTGTCGAGAGAGCGGCGCGGTGCCTCCGCCTCGAGTTGTCTGCGGAGGGCGGTGAGCCCTTCCTCGGTGAGCGGCAGGGGAACAAAGTGGTCGCGCCCCTGCTGATCAAACCACACCAGCCGCTCGTAGTTATCTTCATCGATCTCCAGACGTGGCGAGAGGTCTTCCCAGACGTACTGAGTCTTGAGTCGTGAGACTCGGGCCACCATCGGTTGCCGGCGGTAGACGCTGTCAAAGTCATCCCAGAGGTTCGCATGCCCGTAGCCCGCTGACGCGCCGGCCAGTGGTTGGAGCGGAGGCTGGAGACCGAAAAAAGAGGGCATCTCCCGCCACGCTCCGTCCACGCTAGAGATCCGCCCCGCCGCATCGAACAGCCGATCATGTCGGCGAAAGAACTCTTCGTAGTTCTGGGGATTGGGTTCGCTGTACTCGAGGATCGTCTCCAGGAACACTCTATCACTCTGCTCCATGGCGTCGAGAAGCAACGCGTCGTCCACCACGTTGTCACTGGGTTCGATGAAGAAGAGATCGAGAAACAGCGCCCGCTCCCGTAAGTTCTGGTCGGAGATACGGGCGAAAGAGTTGATCAGGTCGGCGTGGCGGTACCGAGGAAAGGGCCATCGCCCGAAGCGTGACAGCGTCGTGGAATCGATTCCCACGATGAGAATATCTTCAGAGATTCCCGGATTCCTTTGGACAACCGATACCCCTTCCTCCACTGATTGCGCCTGAAAGGTATTTTTGAGATTAAAGTGGGTATCCAGGATGCGAAGTTCTAAACGTTCCGGAATGGTTGTCCCAAAACGTAGCAAGATGAAAAATGCAAACACCAGAAGGGCAATAACGAAGCCGAAGTTCCGGGTTGCAAAAAAATTGGCCCGTTTGTTTGCCATGCAGGACTCCTCACGCGTACAACCTACGGGCCCGAGATCGCTGACGCGCGTGGGGAGCTGTACCGTCGTTCAGTAGTTCAGCTGTCCGCGCCGGCTCCCTGACTCGTGAGCCAGATTATACGGTTTCTCCCGAGGTTTGTCCAATTGCTGGAACTGTGATCATCGATGAGACGGTTATAGTATTCGATGGCTAACGCCTGATCCGATTGAAGCTCGGCAATGCGCCCGAGATTGAAAAGTGCGTGGGGAACTTCCGTGGTGGGCTCGCCCTCCCCATCAGCGACGCGGCCATAGAGCTCCCGCGCGCGGTCTAAATCTTCCGCTTCTTCCGCGGCGGCGGCGGCGCTGAAGAGTGCCGGCCCGGTTAGGTGGTTTTGTCCATGCTCGTCGACCACCGCCATATACGCATCCTGCGCGGCTTCCCAGTTCTCCAATTGCCACTCGAGTTCGGCCAAAATCATACGAGCACGGAGTGCACCGTAGGTTCGAGGGTATTCGTCGATAAGCTGAGCCACCGCGTCGCGGATATCTTCCTCTGCCACGGAATCGTCATCGCCTTCGGTATCGTAGTCGTCCCAGAGTTTCTGGAGCTCCTCCGCGGCGCGGATGGAGGCGTCATTTCTGGCGGACATTACCTGTGCCACCACTACGGCGGCGATAATCGCCACCAGCACGGCGACCCCTCCGAAGATGAGGAGCTTTCGGAAGCGGGAAAGAAATGACGTCAGTCGTTCAGTTAGGGCGGGACTGTGCGTAGAACTATCACTCATTGGGAAGGTTCTCCTTTGGTGTCTTTGATGTTGAGGTCTTTCACGAGTTTTGAAAGATAGGAGCGCTGAATCTGAAGCTCTTCGGCGGTTTCCGTATGGTTCCAGCCGTGCCGCTCAAGGGCGCGTCTGATAAATTGGCGTTTAAACAGATTGATACTCTCTTTCAGACTGTTTCCCTGGTACCGCGTTTCCTCGCCGGCGGCGGTGCCGTGGAGCAGGAGATCTTCCGGCATAACGCGTTCGTGCCGACAGATTACCACTGAGCGCTCCACGGCGTTTTCCAACTCTCGCACATTGCCGGGCCAATTGTAAGACAGGAGCGCCTGCATGGCATCATCGGAGAACCCGGTAACGTGCTTGTTGGTTTCCCGGGCAAACCGTTTCAGAAAGAACTCTGCCAGTTCCGTAATGTCTTCCGGCCGTTGCCGGAGCGGCGGAATGTTGAGCGGAAGCACGTTCAGTCGGTAGTAGAGATCACTTCGGAAGTCCCCTCGCTCCACCAGCGTTTCGATGTCGCGGTTGGTAGCTGCGATGATCCGCACATCTACGGTGATCGATTCACTCGCACCGACGCGTTCGAACGTTTTTTCCTGGATAACACGGAGCATCTTGGCCTGGAGGGGAAGCGGTAAGTCTCCAATTTCGTCCAAAAAAATCGTTCCCCTGTCCGCCAACTCGAAACGTCCGCGCCGGTCGGACACGGCATCGGTGAAGGCGCCGCGGACGTGTCCAAAGAGTTCACTTTCCAGGAGCGCCGCCGGGAGGGCCGCGCAGTTGACCCGAATAAACGGATGTTTTGACCGGTGGGACTTGAGATGGATCTGCTCAGCGATCAGTTCCTTACCGACCCCGCTCTCTCCCAGGATAAGAACCGTACTCTCCGTCGGTGCTACGCGTTCCACGAGCTGAAGTTGTTCCCCCATGGCAGGACTGTTCCAGACCATCGTGTGGTAGCCTTGGTCCGTGTTGACCTGATCCTGTAAGAGATCCACTTCGTTGCGGACTTGCTGGAAGGTGCGGGCGTTCTGGATGGCGATGGCGCCCTGGTTGGCGAAGATTTCCAACCACTGCAGATCGTCATTGTCAAAACTGCGCCCGTTACGTTTGTTGAGGATTTCGAGGACGCCGATACACCGATCCTTGACGCGCATCGGTACTGCCAGGATATTGCTAGCGGGATAGCCGATCTTGCGACCGATATCACGTTGGTGCCGGGAGTCCTCATCCGTATCGTTCACCATGAGGGAACGATTGTGGAGAGCAACCCATCCGGCGATCCCCTCACCCATCTCAAGTGAGAACTCCTGAACCTGCGGACCTTTCGATCCAAGGGCTATTTCAAAGTAGAGTTTGTTGTTTTCGGGATTGACCAGGAGAAGCGAAGACGCCTCTCCTTCGGTCAGCCGCATAGCGGATTCGACGATTCGCTTAAGAACGGCTCGTAGGTCAGAGAAGTCCGAATTGATCAGAGCATTGATCTCGATCAGTGTTTGAAACCGATCGAGATCGACCTGTGCGAGTCCCATTCAGGCTCAATTGTCCTGTTTTTCCTTCAGCATGTCACCCAGGGTAACGGTGGCATCGTCATCAGAGTCATGGATATACTTCTGAAGCTCCTGACGCTGCTGCTGTCGCTGAAGCTCTCGAATTGAGAGCGACAGGCGCTGCCGCGAAGGATTCACCTCGGTGACCACCGTCTTGATCTTGTCTCCCACGGAGTACTTGGCCACCGCCTCTTCAAACGATTCGTGCCGAGGATCGGCAACGTTCATCTTGTTGACAAGACCTTCGATTCCACCCTGCACTCGTACAAAAATGCCAAAGTCGGTGATATTGGTAATCTCCCCCTCGATGAGGCTCTTGGGCGGATACGCTTCCTTGAGTTGCTGCCAGGGATCATCCTCGAGCTGCTTCAGGCCGACCCGGATGTTCTGGTTGTCGGGATCGCTCAGGACCACCACCACTTCCAGCTCCTGGCCTTCCTTGATCACCGCGCCGGGGTTCTTGTAGCGCTTGGTCCAACTCAGGTCGTCGACGTGGAGGAACGCATCAATACCGTCTTCTACTTCGACGAAGGCACCGGTAGCGGTGATCTTCTTGACCGTCGTGTTTAGGCGCTTACCGACGGGATACCGCTCATTGATATCATCCCAGGGGTTGTCCATGACCTGTTTAAGGCCCAGTGAAACGCGCCCCGCCTGGATGTCGTAGTCCAGAATCTTCGTCTGTACTTCCTGTCCGGGGGAAAGGATCTCTTTGGGGTGATTGATACGCTGGACCCAGGACATCTCGGAGATGTGCACCAACCCTTCGATACCCTCTTCAACCTCGATGAAGGCACCAAAATCGGTGAGTTTGGTCACCGTACCCGTAACCACCTGATCCACCGCATACCGATCTTCAAACGTTTCCCAGGGATCCGGCGTCATATGACGGAGGCTGAGGTTAATCTTCTTCTCCTCAGGATCCATCTTGATCACTTTGAGCCGGACGGTATCGCCCTTCTTGACGTAATCCTTGGGACGCGTCACATGTCCCCAGCTCATGTCGTTTATGTGGAGCAGGCCGTCAAAGCCTCCCAGGTCGATAAACGCGCCGAACGAGGTGAAGCTTTTCACCACTCCTTCGACTTCATCTCCGATCTGTACCTGCTCGAAGAACGCGTTACGGTTCTTCTCGGTTTCCTGCTCAAGCCATGCTCTGCGGGACAGAACGATATTGACACGGTTCTCGCTGTAGATCCGCTCAATGAAGAACTTGTCTTCCAGGCCGATATACTCTTCCGGGTCTTCTACGCGGCGAATGTCCATCTTTGAGATCGGGTTGAACCCGCGAACGTTTCCGTGGAGTCGTACCTCGAATCCGCCCTTGATCGCGTTGACCACTTTACCGGCCACCGGTTGGCGCTCCTGGAATGCATCTTTGAGATCTTTCCAGAATCGTTTCTCATCCGCCTTTCGCTTCGAAACCGCAACGCCGCCGTTACGGATGTCCTTCCGCAGAAGCACCACTTCGACCGTTTCGCCGACACCCGGGCGGGTCTCGAACTCTTCCAACGAGATTCGACCCTCGGCTTTATACCCGATGTCGATGAATACCTCGTCGCCGGTGATCTGAATGACCGTTCCCTCGACGAGTTGCCCCTCCTCGAGTTCATCCAGTTGATCGAGAAACTGCATCTGCAGTTCCTGTGACTGGGACTCGCCCGAAGAAGAGTCAGCGAACTGTGCTTCCTTATCTGCCATGATTGCCTAGCTACTCCTGCCGTGTTGGTTTTTTTCGTGGATAATGTCGATTACCTTCTCACAAACTTGTTCGATGGTCAAGTCCGTGGTATCGAGGTAAATTGCGTCTTTGGTGCGCTGCAGACGGCCGGTTTCTTTGGTCCGGTCGATCTCATCGCGCTGGGAGATCGATTCGCGAATTTCCTCGAAATTTCCGCTTCCTTGCTGCTCGAGGCGGCGGTGAGCGCGGATATCGGGGTCGGCGTCAAGATAGATCTTCACTTCGGCGTCGGGAAAGACCACCGTGCTCATGTCGCGGCCTTCAACCACAATATTTCGCTCGCCGGCGATGCGTTTCAGGCGACTGTTGACCGCGATCCTAATCTCCGGAATCGAAGAAACGGTGGCTACGGCATTGTCGACCTCTGGAGTGTGTAATTCTTCATTCCGGGGAACTCCGTCCACCTGAAACTGGTCGTCTTCCACGGTGATGGATATGTCCGCGGCCGTAGCGATCAGCGCTTGAGGGTTCTCGACACCCTTGCCTTGATGGAGCGCCTTCCAGGTAATCGCCCGGTAGAAGCGTCCTGAGTTCAGGTAGAAGAAGTCGGTCTCGGCGGCGACGCGCTTGCTGATCGTACTCTTGCCCGTTCCTGCGGGTCCGTCGATCGCTACTACCATTGCATGCCTCCTCGCGCTTTTCCGCGAGGACGGGAAACCGCCGCCCGGAGCCGCTCCACTTCATTGGCGGTCAGGGGACGCGCCTCGCCGTCGGGAAGCTTTCCGAGCGTAATCGGTCCGTACCGGTTACGGTAGATTCGGCGCACCCGGAGCCGGTAGTGCGCAAAGACGCGGCGGATCTCCCGATTCTTGCCCTCCTCGAGTACCAAAGATACCCGGCGGGCTGCGTGACGATGGTAGCGGGCGACGCGGTACCGTACTCCCTCAATGGTGACGCCCCGGGAAATCTGTTCCAGCGTCTCATCGGTGATCGGATCGCTGGTTTCCACCACGTATTCCCGCTCGATGGCGGAGGCAGGCCGCATTAGCGCCTGGGCCAGGTCGCCATCATTGGTAAACAAAAGTAGACCGCTTGAGAGAAAATCTAACCGACCGACCGAAAAGAGGCGTCCCGAATAGAGGTGGCGCACTAAGTCGATAGCCAGGGGGCGGCCCTCGGGGTCGTATTCACTGACGAGTACCCGGACCGGCTTGTTTAGGGCAAATACTGCGGTGCGGCGGGCGGGATGAACCGTGGTTCCGTCCACCTTTACCACCTGTTCCGGGGAGACGCGGGTACTGAGGTCCTCGATCGTGTCCCCGTCTACCTGGACGCGCCGCTGGCGGACGAGTTCTTCAACCTTGCGACGGGAGCCGTAGCCGGCTTGAGAAAGATACTTGTTTATGCGCGTCGATTCCTGTGATTGTTCGTTCATGAATGCCTTTTTCTAAGTGGGTACTTACCCATTGAGGTTGAAACGCTCCTGTTCCAGTTGGTCCAGCTTAGGAAGATCAGCAATACTTTCGAGACCGAAGTACTGCAGAAACTCCCGGGTCGTGCCGTACTGGGTAGGTCGGCCTGGCGCGTCCTTCCGTCCTACCTCCTTGATCAGTTTGCGATCTAGGAGCTGGCGGATCATATTGTCCGCAGCTACCCCACGGAGGCTTTCCACCTCGCCCCGCGTAATCGGTTGAGAATAGGCCACGATGGAGAGCGTTTCCATCGCCGCTCGGGAGAGGCGCTGTTCGCGCTTCTTGCCGAACCGTTCCCTGAGACGCGGCCAGAGTTCTTTTTTAGGGCTGAGCTGCACCGCTCCCCCGATCGTTACCAGTTCAAGCCCGCGATTGGTGGTATCAAGGTCACGCCGTAGGTCCGCGAGTACCTCTTCTACCTGTTCCCGGGCCAGTCCACTTACAGTAGCCAGTGTGCGGATCTCTATCGGCTCTACTTCAAGAAAAAGGATCGCCTCGATAACCGCCTTTTCTTCATCCATCTTCACCCGGTACCTCGTCTATTTCGTTCTCGTAGGAGTATTCCAGATCCCGGGGACCCGCGACAACGCGAATATCGCCGAACATGCGGTTTTGCATGATACGGATCGTCCGCTGCCGGGCGGACTCGAGGATCGCGATAAAGGCGCACACAAACTCCATGATCGATTCCTCGTTGCGAATCAGGTCGGTAAACATGAACTCCCCGGTGCGCTCCAGCAGCTCCTCGATCAGGGTTAGCTTTTCGTTGACCGTCACCTCTTCATAGAGGCTTATCAGCCGGTCGGAACTGATATTGTTTACCAGTTGGGAGAACGTCTTTAGGAGATCCCACACGTCGAGTTGTTCCCACAGGTCCTCGGTGTCTTCAAACGGAAGCACCGGCTGAGCGGATCGTCGTTCCAGCTCGAACTCCAGCTCTTCCTCGCGCTCACTCATCATGTCACTCAACTTGCGATAGCGCTGATACTCGATAAGCTTGTCCACCAGCTCCTGCCGGGGATCGTCATACTCCTCGTCATCGCCATCCCCCGATACCGGGAGCAGCATGCGCGACTTAATGTGCAGCAGAGTTGCTGCCATCACGTAGAAGTCGGTAATCGTATCGAGATCGACCCGTGCGGCATATCGGAGGAACTCCAGGTACTGTTCCGTGATGCGGGCAACGGGGATGTCATAGATATTGACCTCGTTTTTTCGGATTAGGAATATCAGCAGATCCAGGGGACCTTCAAACTGGTCGAGTTGGACGGTATGTCCCCGCGATTCCCGGTTCTCCATTCAGTGGTCTCAGAACAACTCGTCGTCGGAGGCGGACTTCTTCTTGGCGCCGGAGCTCTTTTTGGCACTTTTTGCCGTATCCTGGGGCGATTCCGCCACCGTTTCAGCGGCTGCAGCACCCTGCGGCGCCTCCGACTCGGCGGAGCTTTCGGGTTCAGGGAACATGATCGTCCGCAGCTTCTCCTCCAGCGTCTTGAAGATATCGGGGTGCTCTTCAAGGAACTGTTTCACATTCTCCCGGCCCTGACCAATGCGCTCTTCACCGTAGGAGTACCAGGAACCGCTCTTCTGCACGAGGTCATATTTCAGCGCTGCGTCCAGAAGACTCGCCGTGGCGGAGAGTCCCTTACCAAAGATAATCTCCAGTTCGACCTTGCGAAACGGTGGCGCGACTTTGTTCTTCACCACCTTCACGCGAACCCGGTTGCCTATCGCCTCGTCGGCACCCTTGCTGATCGTCTCGATCCGACGGACCTCGATCCGTACGGAGCAGTAGAACTTCAGGGCGTTCCCACCGGTGGTAGTCTCCGGGTTACCGAACATCACGCCGATCTTCATGCGAATCTGGTTAATAAACACCAGCACCGTTGAAGATTTGGAGATGATTCCGGTGAGCTTGCGCAACGCCTGGCTCATGAGACGGGCCTGCAGACCAACATGACTGTCGCCCATGTCTCCCTCGATCTCCGCCTGCGGGGTGAGCGCCGCCACGGAGTCCACGACGATGATGTCAACTGCCTTGCTTCTGACCAGCGCTTCGGCGATTTCCAGCGCCTGCTCTCCGTTGTCAGGCTGCGATACCCACAGGGCGTCCGTGTCTACCCCGAGATGACCGGCGTACACCGGGTCCAGCGCGTGTTCGGCATCGATAAATGCCGCCACGCCGCCCGCCTTTTGCGCCTCGGCGATCGCGTGCAGCGCGAGGGTGGTCTTTCCGGAGGACTCGGGGCCGTAGATCTCCACGATGCGCCCCTTGGGGTAGCCGCCGAGCCCCAGCGCCTCATCCAGGAGTATTGAGCCGCTGCCGATCGTCTCGATGCCGCGGGTGTCCCGGTTCTCACCGAGTTTCATTATCGAGCCTTTGCCGAACTGCTTTTCGATCTGCAGTCGCGCCGCTTCGATCGCTTTTACTTTGTCTTCGCCGGTTGCTTGGTTAGATGCCATTGGTAATTACCTCTCGGATATGAACACTGCCCGGCGGAGTATAGCGCTTTTTGAAGTGCGATGAAACACTTGTTTTTGAAAGAGGTGATCACGCTTTTGACCCTGCAGCGGAAATCGTAGTATACCTGACGCATGCGTGGGGAGCTGGTCATTTTTTCGACTCGGAGTATGGAGGAGTATGCGGAGCGCGTCGCCTATGAGATGCAGACGTTTCCCGACTTCTACGGTAAAGGCTACAGCAAACAAATTCGCGGTGAACTCAAAACGATCACCTTTGCCGATGGAGAAATCGAGGTTGAGGTACATACCTCGATCCGGGGAAAGGATGTGTTTCTGTTTGCCTCGGCCGGGCGGAACGCCTACGGCCTGTCCGTAGAACAGAACAAGCTCGAGCTCTACCACGCGATTGATGCAATTCGCCGCGCCCAACCGGGGAGGATTACCCTCTTTGAACCGTTCTGTACCAGTTCCCGCTCCGACCGCACCACCCGCCGCAACAGTGTGGGGTTCTGGATCCACTACAAGACGCTCGCCAGCCTCGGCGTGGATCATATCATTACCTACCAGCTGCACTCCGACAAATCCAAGACGGTGGTTGATCCGCGGGTGTGCGCGATCGATGATGTTCCCGCCAGTCCCTTAATCAAGGAGTACATCACCGACAGTTTCATCCGCAAGCCGGACGTGCTGAGCTCCACGGTGCGGGAGGACTGGTTGTTCTGTTCCGTGGATGCCGGTGGGGAGAATGTGGCGCGCAAATATGCGCGGGCCTTTGGTACGCGGTTGATGATCGCCCACAAGCAGCGCAACTACGACAAGACCAACTCGGTGGAGTCGGTGAACATCCTCACGGATACGCAGATCGAGGGCAAAGAGATCTGGATCGTGGATGATATGATCGATACCGCCGGAAGTGTCTACACCTTGGCAAAGGAACTAAAGTCACGGGGTGTGGGTACCGTGAATATGGCCGCGATCCATCCGGTCTTCTCCGATCCCGCCACGGAGCGCCTCCAGGAGCTTCACACGGAGGGTATGCTCGATCGTCTCATCGTTACCGATACGCTGGAGGTGTCCGATGAGATCCGCCGGCAGATGCCGTTCCTCTATGTGGTCTCCTCGGCGCGGCTCAGCGCGGAAATTATCATGCGGATGCACGAGGAGCAGTCGCTCTCACCGTTCTTCGATGACTTCGACCCGCGACATTACTTGTCCAATTTGAAGCTGTTTCTGTAGCGGCGGGCCGGTC
>CAYQRW010000087.1:5526-12553 GCA_964419735.1 uncultured Spirochaeta sp. | reverse complement strand
CGATTTCGGCGATACGGGATTTGTGCCGCTCCTATCGCCGGAGCCGCCCCGGAACGACCCTTTTGTCCGGGGTGCGGCGGGCCTGCTCGCGAAGGCGCCGGACAAAACCGTGAGTTCAGTTTCCGTCCTCATCGGCTTGGGAATCGGATTTACCCCCGCCGGTGATGACTTCCTCAGCGGCGTGATCCTGGCGGAGCAGATCCTCACGAGAGAGCCCCTCACCGCCCCGCACCGCGCCGCGGTCCACGCGCGTCTGCAGGCTACCACCGCCGGCGGTTCCAGCCTGCTCCGGGTAGCCACGGCGGGTTATCCCCCGGCGTACCAACTCCTTTTGGTTCAGGCGCTCCGCGCCGGTGAGGTAGCCCAGGCGATTGATCATGCCCGCCACCACGGCCACAGTTCCGGCCTGGATGCGTTGAGCGGGATCGTGTGGAAAATGCGACAGCCCTCGCCGGCGACACCCGCGCCTACGCCGGCGCCCGCCAACTGAATTTGGATATCCAGGTGTTTGACAACCGCCGGCGGCGGGTATAGCGTTCTAGTTCGCAATCAAGAAAGAGAGGTTCCAAGTGAAACGGATTATCCTGCGTAAGGATGCGTACTACGATTCAGTGTTCCTCATGTTGATCAGTTCCGACATCAAGAAGATGGACGGCATTTCGGAGGCGGTTGTCGCCATGGGTACCGAAATGAACCTGGATCTCCTGAACGACATGGGAATGAGTGGCCCCGAACTGGAGGGAGCCACCGCAAATGACCTAATTATCGCCGTGGAATCGGCTGACCAGCAGACGCTCGATGCGGCGGAACAGACTGTTGACGACAAGCTGAAAGAGAAGGCCGCCGACAGTGAGGGCTCCAGCTGGCGCCCGGGAAGCGCGGCGGCGGCCTACGAGGCACTCCCCGACTCCAACATGGTGTTGATTTCGGTGCCGGGACAGTATGCCGCTCGAGAAGCGCGAAAAGCGCTCCAAGCGGACAAACATGTGATGATGTTCTCCGACAACGTAAGCCTCGAGGACGAGGTGGCGTTGAAGAAACTCGCCAAACAGCGGGGACTCCTGATGATGGGAGCCGACTGCGGTACCGCGATCATCAACGGCAAGCCGTTGTGTTTCGCCAACGTGGTGCCCCGCGGCCCGGTGGGAATTATCAGCGCCGCCGGAACGGGACTGCAAGAGGTGAGCACGCTGGTGGCGCGCGCCGGGAGCGGCGTGAGTCAGGGAATCGGCACCGGTGGCCGTGACCTGAAGAGCGAGGACGTTGGGGGAATTACGACTCTCATGGCGGCGGAGGCGCTGGCGGCTGATCCGCAGACCACGGTGATCGCCGTGATTTCCAAACCGCCCGCGCCCTCGGTGGCGGACACGGTGATCGCCACCCTCAAGCAGGCCGGCAAGCCGGTGGTGGTTCATCTTATTGGCATCACCCCGGAAAAGCGCGTCGACGGAAATATCAACTACGCCGCAAACCTGGAAGAGGTGGCGCGCATGTCCGCTGCGCTGGCGGCGGGTGAGAGCTATCACGCTCGGGTATTTGACGTGGACGACGATGCCATCGATTCGATCGTGGAACGCGAAACGGAAAGCATCTCTTCTCAGCAGAAATATCTGCGCGGGTACTTCACTGGCGGCACGCTCACCGATGAGTCGGTGTTCATTCTCGACTCCCAGCTCGGCGGTATTCACTCGCTGGACCCAGTGGATCCGGCCAATCAGCTCACAGATCCGCAGAAATCGGAAGGGCACACGATCGTGGACCTCGGGGAAGACGTGTTTACGGTGGGCCGCCCGCATCCGATGATCGACCCCTCTATCCGCACCGAACGTATGGACAGCGAGGCCGGCGATCCGGAGGTGGCGGTGGTCCTCTTGGACTGCGTGATCGGGTACGGTAGCAATGCCGACCCGGCGGGGGCGATGGTTCCGTCGATTCGGCGCATGAAGGCCGCCGCGGAAAAGCGCGGAGGATACCTGGCAGTCGTGGCCAGCGTCACCGGCACGGAGGGCGACGTACAGAATCTCTCCACCCAGCGCAAGACGCTCGAGTCCGCGGGGGTGGTGGTGATGCCCTCAAACCATCAGGCGGCACAACTCGCCGGCCGCATTATGGCCAAGTTGGCGGCGCGGTGATCGTAGGGACAGGAAGGAATACAGCATGAGCACACACAAATTGAACGATCTCTTTGAACAGGATCTGAATGTCATTAACCTCGGGCTTGAGGGGTTCGCCGATACGCTCCAATCGTTGGGTACCAAAACTACTCAGGTCGACTGGAAGCCGCCGGCGGGAGGCAATACGGAGCTCATTAAGCTCTTTGATCGCCTGGAAGCGGCGGAGGGATCGGGCAAACTCGACCGCGCCGCCGCCAATAAGGAGGCGATCGACCGGGTCCAGGCGGGCAAGCCGACCCTGATGGATATCGGTATCGCCCAGGACGTGGTGCCAGGCATGCACAAGAAGCTGATTCTCCACGCCGGCCCGCCGGTCAAGTGGGAACACATGGCCGGGCCCATGCGCGGCGCGGTGATGGGGGGCCTGATCTACGAGGGTCTCGCCTCTACCCCGGAGGAGGCCGCCGAACTGGCCGCGTCCGGCGAGATCGAGTTTGATCCGTGCCACCACCACAGCTCCGTAGGTCCCATGGCGGGAATCATGACCGCCAGCATGCCGGTATGGATCATGGAGAACGCCACCTACGGCAACAAGGCGTACTGCACGCTCAACGAGGGACTGGGCAAGGTACTGCGTTACGGCGCCAACTCTCAGGAGGTTCTCGACCGCCTGAAGTGGATGGCGGATGAGCTTGCCCCGATTCTCCGGGCCGCCCTTAAAGCGCACGGTCCGCTGGACATGAAAAACCTCATCGCTCAAGTGCTGCAGATGGGAGACGAGGGGCATAACCGCAACCGCGCCGGTACCAGCCTCTACATCCGTGAAATGGCGCCGTACCTGGTGATGCTGGATGAGCCCAGGGAGAAGATCGCCCGGGTGCTCACGTTCATGAACGACAACGACCATTTCTTCCTGAACCTGACAATGCCTGCCGCGAAGTGTACGGTGGACGCCACCGCCGGCATTGAGGGAAGTTCTTACATCTATACCATGGCGCGCAACGGCACGGAGTTTGGCATCCGGATTTCCAGCATGCCGGATCAGTGGTTTACCGGTCCCGCGTCAGTGATCGACGGTCTGTATCTGCCTGGATACACCGCCGATGATGCCGCCCGCGATATCGGAGACTCGGTGATTACCGAGACTAGCGGTATCGGGGGCTTTGCCATGGCTGCCGCCCCGGCGATCGTCAAGTTCGTCGGCGGTACCCCGGCGGATGCGGTCAACTTCACCCGGCAGATGTATGAAATCACGATGGCGGAGAACAGCACCTACCAGATTCCGGCGATGGACTTCCGCGGAACGCCCACCGGTATCGATGTGATCAAGGTGGTGGATACGGGAATTCTCCCGGCGATTAATACCGGCATCGCCCATAAGGACCCCGGTGTGGGGATGGTGGGAGCCGGACTGGTGAAGCCGCCGGAGAAATGCTTTCAGGACGCCTTCAAGGCGTATGTAGAGAAGTACGCGTAGGAAGTACGCTCACCGTCCGGGGGCAGGGGCGAGAGCGCCCGGCCCCGGCCCCCCGCCCCGATCCGGGCGGGGCCTCGTCTATATCGCCCGGCCCGCCAACGAGCGGTTCTTCTCGTACGCCAGCAGTTCGTCCCGGGTAAGCTCCCCGGGAGCCACCGTCACCCCCATGCGTTCCTGCACGATGGAAAGCAGGGTATCGCGGAACGTTTCCAAGGTGGGTTTGGTGCCGCTTTCCGCTTCGATGCTGGTCATCGGCTCCAGAGCGCGCTCCTTGATCTCCGGTGGCACGTAAATCACCTTAAACAGCGGCTCCGTGTCCATCTGCTGCAGAAAGGTCACGATGTTGAAGATGTAGAGCCCCTCAATCTCGCTGAGAATGATCGTGGCCAGCTTCTTACCGCGGGAGCGGATCGCCCCCTGGTGCTTGTACCACGCATCCGTGACGCCGAGGCGATGGAACGTATCCACCAGCATGCCTCCCACCGTGTGAAACGCGTCCACCGGGGAATCGAAGTTGCCCGTTTCCAGCACCATTTGCACGTTCACCGTGGCCTCGGGATCCATAAAGACCAGCGTCCGCTGCCCGGTGACGATCACAT
The DNA here is from genome assembly GCA_964419735.1 of uncultured Spirochaeta sp. Classification (GTDB taxonomy): domain Bacteria; phylum Spirochaetota; class Spirochaetia; order DSM-27196; family Alkalispirochaetaceae; genus Alkalispirochaeta. The sequence continues at coordinate 8,363 of CAYQRW010000087.1, read as the reverse complement.
GCTCCAGGCTGGGGGCATCACTACGGATCTCGTTAATCAAGTTGGAATAACTCGTGAGACAGACGATCGCCCGTGCTCCGGAATCCTGCAGGATGAAACTGATCTCCCGCCCCTTATAGGTGGTATTGAACGGAACTGCCACGGCACCCAGTTTTTGAATACCAAAGAAGGTAAACACGAACTCCGGAATGTTGGGTAGCATAATCGCAACCCGGTCCCCGGGCCGAATACCCAGCGCCTGCAGACCACCGGCGATGCGGCCGGCCTGCTCATCGAGTTCCTGGTACGTCCAGGATCGTCCTTCCAGCTTCACCGCCTCTTTCTTCTTGCGGGCGGCCACCACCGCCTCCAGCGTCTTGCCCATACCGATGGGAAGCTCGATGCCAAGGGACTCTTCGTTTCCTGTACCAAACAATGCCATAGTTAGTTCGCCTCTGTTCCTACCGGTTGTGCCCGGTCCACCAGTCTTCGGTCTACCGCCTCGCCCCGGAGCTCGTTACGCAGCACCTTGCCGGTGGCGTTCTTCGGGAGGGTTGCCACGAAGTTCACCACCTTGGGACGTTTATACGCAGCCAGCTCTCGGTCACAGTACTCGATCACCTCCCGGTGCGAGAGCTCCTCACCCTCATACACCACCACAAAGGCGGTTATCGTTTCGCTCTGGTCCTTGCGTCCGGGCATACCCACTACCGCCGCGTCGGCTACCTGCGGAATCGTCATCAGCACCTCCTCTACTTCTCGAGGACTGACGTTGTAGCCTCCAGTGATGATGATGTCCTTTTTGCGGTCGGTGATAAAGAAGAATCCGTCCGCATCCTGGTAGCCCAGATCTCCCGTGAGAAACCACTCCCCGGACATGACGTCCGCGGTGGCCTCGGGGTTGTTCCAGTACCCTTGAAAGACGGTGGTACTGCGAATCGCGATCTCCCCCGTCTCTCCCGAATCCACCGGAGCTCCGGAGTCGTCCAGAATCTGCATCTCGACTCCATCCGCGGGGCGACCGATGCTTCCCTCTTTCATCTCTCCGTTTTTCCCGTTCACCGAGACGCTGGACACCGTTTCCGTGAGTCCGTACCCCTCCAGAATCTGCGCGCCAAAGGTGTCGGCGAACTGTCGCACCACCGCCAAGGGCAGCGCGGCGCCGCCGGAGACGCACATGCGCAGACTGTCCGGGATCTGCGCCTTCCGGGCGCGGGCGATCGCCAACAGATGCTGGTACATCGAGGGCACCGCCGGGAGAATCGATCCCTGGTAGTCGTTGATTGCCGCCAGGAGATTCGCCGGACTGTACTGCGGAACCAGACAGATCGTGGCACCGTTATGGATCGCCGCCACCATGGAGTTGGCCAGCCCAAAGACGTGGTACATCGGCAGTACGCCGATCACCCGATCGGAGGGTCGGAAATCAACCAAGGACGGGACCACGGTGGAGAGCTGGAAGTGAAAGTTCCGGTGCGACAGGGTGACGCCCTTGGGATTCCCGGTGGTACCGGAGGTGTACAGAATCACCGCCGGGCTGTCGGGCTCCACCTCCACCGCCTCAAACGTCTTCGACGCGCGGGTCATCAGTTCGCTAAGGTTGATCGTGCCCACCGTCCGCGCGGAGTTACGCCCCTGGCGCTGCGTGCGAGCCACCGCGATTCCCGCCTCCCCTGCCGCCTGCCGGTCCACCTTGACGTCGGCCCCGGCGATTACCCCGGGAGTAGTACTGCGCTGAATGATTACCGTGTTGGGCACGCGCGTATTGCTGAGCTGATACTTACCCGCGATGCGTCCCTCCGCCACGGCGGCGCCGTAGGCCACCACGTCCACCGGATCGCCCTGCGGATTGTAGATCAGGCGCCAGTCGGTGTTGCTCCGTCCGGAGCGCGCGGGCTCGCCGGCGGAGGCGGGTTGCGTTTCGCCGCCGGCCGATTCCGTCTGTTCTTTGCCTTTTTTTCTTCCAAACATTGCCTATCTCTCCGTCCCGCTTACGCGTTGTGGGATTCCGCGGCGAGGTACGCCTCCACCTCATCGAAGAAGACCGTCTCGATCTCCTCGTCCGGCCGGGGAGTGAGCTTACTCACCACGATATAGACCAGCGTGTTCACCAGCAGGCTTCCCAGAACGGGATGCCCCACCACCAGGATACGTTCTCCGCCGACCACCACCAGCAGACTGGCCACGAGAAAGACCACGCCACTCACCGTTCCGGCGATCGCTCCCTGCTTGGTGCCACGTTTCCAGAGCAGTCCTCCCACCAGCGCCGGCGCCCACTGCGCGAAGCCGGGAACACTCACATCGGTGAGATACAGCGCCATCGCTCCCTGGTAGGCGAAACTCACGATTAAGCTGAGCACCACGATCGCGATCACCGACCACCGCGCCCAGCGGGTGATCTCGGCATCACCGGCGTTAGGACGAAATATCCCTTGGATCACATCGCGGCTGACGATCACGCTGGAGGTCATGAGCTGAACCGCCGCGGTGCTCACCGCCGCCGCGATCACGCCCAGCAGCACAAACACCCCGAACCACTGGGGCAGGCTCCGGGTGATGATCGTCTGCACCACCCGATCAGCCTCGGTCTGCACGTCTACCCCGTTCTGCGCGGCCAGCGCCTCGAGTTCCTCCAGCGGCATCGCCGCGGGCGCCACGATCGAACCCCAGATGAAGGGGATGATGTAGAAGAACAGACCGCCGAAAACGAAAATCAGCAGGGGGAACTGCTTAAAGAGCTTCTTGTCGCGGGCGGTCATGCACCCGATCGCCACGTGGGGCCAGGCAAACGCCAGGAGCCCCACCACAAAGGTGCCGCCCAACACCACCGGGGTGTAGCGGTCCACGGGGCCGGGGGA
>CAYQRW010000087.1:3185-5426 GCA_964419735.1 uncultured Spirochaeta sp. | reverse complement strand
GGAATGATAAATGCCAGGATGCTGAGGCTGAGAACCAACCGCAAGCCCGGTGAGCGGTAGCGTTCCGCCAGCACCTCTACCGGACTGAGAAAGCGGTTAATCTTTGCCAGCGCCCACAGGCGGGGGCCCAAGAACATATAGAGGCCGGCAAACCCGGCAACGCTGCCCCAGATGAACATCACGTAACCGGGGCCCTCGGTGTACAAGAGTCCCGGAAAACCGTAGAACGTCCACGCCGAAGAAATCGCGAACAGCACGAAGAAGAACATCACCACGACGCCGATCGTGCGGCCGCCCAGCATGTAGTCCTCGGCAGTTTTGGCGGAAATCCGATAGCCGTAGGCGGCCATGAGTACGATGATCAGTCCAAAAATGGTAAGTGCGGAGATTGATAACAGCACGACATGCTCCTCAGCGGTAGGGCCAGTAGAAGTTGAAGTACACCAGGTAGGTGACCAACCAGAAGAGGATAAATACCACCCCCGACACCAGGGGCATAGTCATCCAGCCAAAGAGGACGATCGGCTCACCTCCCTCGGGGGCGTCCGTACCACCGAGAGCCATAAACACGATAAATCCAATCACCGAGAGCACGAGCAACAGCAGGTAGACTTTCCCTGCGGTATGGCGAGCGATTTCTTTCATGATAGGAATGATAAGGCATGGTCGGCGGCACGCCAATAGTTTTTTCGGTCAGCCACCGACAAAATTCGCTCTGGAGGCCTCCGGCGGTCCGTATCAGGCTACCTGAACCGCCGCGGCATCGGAAATTTCCTGAATGTAACCGGTTCGCAGGCAGAGCTGGAAGAGTTCGGCGGTCATGACGCTCTCTTCTACTTCATCCCAGTCGCCGTGGCGCCGAGTCAGGCGAACCCGGTATTCCTCTGACTGCCTGGAGAGCACTTCCATCACCGTGGTCACGCCGGGAACTGATTTCACGTGGTACCGCTTCATACGAAACTCCTTCCTGTAGAGTGTATCGGCATGCACCGCGGCCGGGATAAGAGGGGGTGACAATACCGTGAAAAAGGTGACGGAAATATCTCCAGAACTGATCGGCGACGGGTCGCGGGAAGATGGCACATGGTGTATACTGACTGTTCTGGTTTTTATAATCATTAATCACAAGGAGCGCACGGATGAACAACATGAAAGTCATCGATTTGAGCATTCCTCTCGGCATAGGAACCCCTCCGTGGCCGACCTACGAACCGCTTCAAGTCAAGTATTTCAAACGCCTGGCACCCAACGGAGCCAACGGTCAACTGGTAACTCACTCCAACCACATCGGAACGCATCTAGATGGAGAGATTCACTTCTACACCCCCGGGAAGGATATCGCCAGTCTCGACATGGACTTCCTCGTGCACGAGGGGGTCATCGTAGACCTGTCGGATATTGCCGGCGAATACGACGTGTACACTTCGGAAATGATCGAGGAGCGGGTGGACGTCAAAGAAGGAGATATCCTGATCATCTCCACGGGATATCATAAGTACAGCTGGGACCAACCCACCGCCGACGAGGTAACCTACATGGTGAAGCACCCCGGTCCGGACCGCGAGTTCGCCGAGTGGGCCAAGAAGAAGAAGCTTCGCTGGATTGGCGTAGACTGCGGTAGCGCGGACCATCCCATGAACACCAAGATTCGCGACTGGATGCCCAAGAACGCCGCCGAGTGCGATACCCACTTCCAGAAGAAGTACGGCAAGGGCCTCACCGAGGTCTTCACCGATGATAAGTATCAGTTGATGCACCTGGAGATGTTTCCCCATGGGATCGTCCACGCGGAGTGCATGGGTGGCGATATGGACCTGCTCCTGAACGAGCGGGTCACCATCGGCTGTTTCCCGTGGCGCTTCGTCGACGGCGAATCCTCGATCGCACGAATCGTGGCGTTTGTAGATGAAAAGACCTACGAAGAGAAGATGGCCAAGAAGGCGAAGGCCACACTCACTAAGTTTGGCGACGTGTCCCGCGCCGACAACGAGTGGCTCGTGGAAGAGGGTCGCAAGCGTGCCAAGAACGCGAAGTAACTCGAATATGCGGATGCACTGATCCCGGCCTGTTACCGGGGGAGCATCCACAAAAAGGAGGAGCCGTCCCATCCGTGGGGCGGCTTTTTCTATTTGGCGCCGGAACACAGATTCTGCATGGTGGAATTGCGCGTCTCGTACTACAATAGCCACATATGTTGACATCGAAACCTCTTACCGGAACGCGCGTTCTGGATCTCACCCG
>CAYQRW010000087.1:0-3085 GCA_964419735.1 uncultured Spirochaeta sp. | reverse complement strand
CCCCGCCTGGTCTACGCCGCCTCCTCCGGCTATGGCCACACCGGACCGGACAGCAAGAAGCCCGCCTACGACATTCTCGCCCAGGCCACCGGTGGCTTGATGAGCGTCACCGGCTGGCCCGACCACCCCCCCACCCGCGTGGGATGCTCCATCGGCGACATCTCGGCGGCACTGTTTGCCACGATCGGGATTCTGGCGGCGCTCAACCAACGCCACGAGACGGGCCTCGGCCAGAAGGTGGATGTGGCGATGCTCGATTGTCAGGTGGCGATCCTGGAGAACGCCCTCGCCCGCTACCAGGTGGATGGCGTAAGCCCCGAACCGTTGGGCAATCGGCACCCCACGATCAGTCCGTTCCAGGCGTACCAAGCCAAGGATGACTGGATCGTCATCGCGATCGGCAATGATACGCTGTGGCAGACGTTCTGCAAGGCGGTCCAGCGCAACGACCTCGCTTCGGACGGCCGGTTTGCCGGTAACCGCGATCGCACCGCCAATCTCACGGAGCTAAACGCGATTCTGGAACCGCTGTTTGCCCGACGGACGGTGGCGGAATGGTCCAGCCTCTTCTCGGAGGTGGGTATCCCGCACAGCCGAATTAACAACATCGAACAGATGATGCAGAGCCGCCAGGTGCAGGCGCGCAACATGATCGCCACAGTGCAGGACAAGCTGGCGGGGATGGTTCAGGTTGCCGGCAATCCGATTAAGATGACAAACCTCGAGGACACAACCACCCGCCCGGCGATCCCGGAACTCGGGGAGCATACGATTTCCGTGCTGGAGGCGCTGGGCTATGATGACGACCAAATCGCCGCAATGCAGGAACAGGGGGTAGTGTGATGCCGGATCGGGTAGCACCGCAGTCCCTGATAGAGATGCAGGAGCGGCTCGCGGCCAACCACACCACGTTGGAGGAGGAACTATCCTGTCTGTTGGCGCGCGTGGGGAGTCAGGAGAAGAAGATCCACGCGCTCCTGAGCGACGAATCGGCGGCTGAACGCAAGGAACGCATCTTCACCGCCGCCGCCGAGCTGGAACGGCGCTGGCCGGACCCTGACCAGCGCCCCCCGCTGTATGGCGCCCTGGTGGGGGTGAAGGATCTCTTCCACGCAGAAGGGTTTCCCACGCGGGGAGGGTCGGCGCTGCCGGCGGAGGCGTTTGAAGAACCTGGGGCCCCGGGATTACCACCGGCGGGAGCGCGGGAGGCGGCCACGGTGGCCGCCCTGCGCGCAGCGGGCGCGATTATTTTGGGCAAGACCGTCTCCACGGAGTTCGCCTATTTTGCACCGGGCCCCACCCGCAACCCCTGGAATCCGGATCACACCCCCGGTGGTTCCTCCAGCGGATCCGCCGCCGCCGTGGCTGCCGGCATGTGCCACGTGGCCCTGGGTACCCAGACGATCGGCTCCATCACCCGCCCGGCTTCCTTCTGCGGGGTGACCGGGTACAAGCCGAGTTTTGGACGGATCTCGGCGGAGGGAGTGATTCCGTTTTCTCCCGACGCGGATCACATCGGCCCCATCGCCGCCGATGTAGCAACGCTGGCGGCCACCGCCGGTGTGTTGGTGGAGGACTGGCGGGGCCTCTCCTCGCACCTTGCTCGGCCGGCGGCGGGTATCAGCGCCGTGGGGGAACATCCGGATTTTCGCCACGCCATCGGTCCCGTCCTGGTTCCCGATGATGCGTATACCGCCCAGGCTGATGAGGCGGGCCGTCGCGGCCTGGAGGCGGTGGTGGAGCGTCTGGTAGGCCTAGGTGTGGATGTGCAGCGGGTGGCGATCTTCGAGAACATCGAAGAGATCAACCAGATGCACCAGGCGATGATCGCCCGCGATTTCGCGGAGGTTCACGCGTTCTGGATCGATCGCTACCGCGACCGTTACCACCAGCGCTCACTGGAATTGATTGAACGGGGGGCCGCCGTCTCCGAGGCTGATCGTGAAGCCGCCCGGCAGGGCAGACTCGAGCTTCGTCGGCGCCTGGACGAGGCGTTGCAGCGCCACGGAGCACGCCTCTGGATCGCTCCGGCCACCGTGGGAGAGGCACCGAAGGGGATAGACGGCACCGGCAATCCGATCATGAACCTGCCCTGGACGTACGCCGGGGTACCCACGGTGAGCGTCTCGGCGGCGAGCCTTCCCCACGGCATCGGTCCCCAAGGCCTCCCGTTGGGGGTGCAGTGCGCCGGTAGTTACGGCTCCGACGAGATGCTGTTTGACCAAATGCGCCTCTTGGAGCGTTACTTGTAGCGCGGTGGTCGAGAGCGCTACCTGGCTACCCGGCTACCTATCCAACCGGCCAACCGGCTATCCAGCCATCCAGCGGTCCGGCAGCTAAGCCACTTCTTCCTCGATCAGAAACAGAGCCCCTCCCCCAGGAGCATCGTCTACCCGAATCGAGAAGTTGAACGCCTTGAGAAGTGTATGGACCACGTACAATCCCAGCCCCATATTATCCGTACGGTCGGCGGTAGAGTAAAATGGGTCAAAGATCCGGTCCCGCGCGTCCGCGGGAATTCCCGGCCCGTTGTCTTCCACCTCCAAACAGGTATGACCGTCGGTAAGCCGTGTCCGTATCTTCACGATGGGTTCTGCAACCGCGGCCATATTCAGTATCCGGAACGCGTTCTTGAGGAGGTTTACGATCACTTGCTTGAGATGAATATCGGAGAATTGCATATGAGCTGCCCGAGGGTCGATCTCTACTGAAACGGTAGCATTGGCAGCCGCCCGCTGCGATTCTACCGCCTCCAGAGCGTTTTGCACCGTCGCGGCGATATCGACCTGCGTCGATTCCACCTCGCTGGGGTTGCTGAATACCACCTTCATACTGCGCACGATCCGCGCCGCCCAATCGGCGCGCTCGGAAATGCGGCGGATATTCTCGGCCATTGCGTGAGGATCCGGATCTTGGGCGGTCTCGCTCCAGTACAGGGTGCTGTCGGCCAAGATCTTAATGGATTGAAGCGGTTGGTTGATCTCATGGCCGATCGCCGATGCCAAGCTGCCCATCGCAACCAGGCGCTCCACCCGCATCCGGAACTGCTCGTTATAGCGCTGAAGCTCGATGGTGCGCTCCCGCT
>CAYQRW010000086.1:0-12599 GCA_964419735.1 uncultured Spirochaeta sp. | reverse complement strand
AGGTGGCACGTACGCGCGCACTCGTTCGCCACCGGCGACGGTGTCCGCGTAATGTTCGGCGGAGAGGGATGGGTCTGGTAAAGAATCTTTATTAGCGGCCATAACTAATTAATTTTAGCACGTTATTTTTAATAACACCACATCGTCTGCCCTCAACGCTTCAAGGGCTCGCCACCCGGCCATCACGTTCCTCGATGAGCTTGTTGGCAGCCATGAAAACAGAATATCGTCAGTAATACGAATACTGACTAATAACTGTTGACACACGGTTGCACAATATCCTAAGGTAATAGTGACGTGAACGACGACAAGGATCAGGTAGTACAGCTTACTCTCGCTGATGTAGCCCGCGTTCAGGCAGGGTATCTATCTCGCACGCGTGTAGAAGCGTCTACCGACGGTACTCACCGCCTCATTCAAGCCCGGGACGTGTCCGAACACGGTGAAATCGACCTGGAAACGCTTGTAACCTTCAACCCGGAGCGGAATCCTAAACTCTATCGCGTGTCGAGAGGCGACATCTTGTTCATCGCCCGAGGCCACGATCACCACGCCTACCTGATTCAGGTTGACCTCACGGACACCCTCGCTTCCAGCGTCTTTCACATTATTCGCCCCAATCAAGCAACCGTCCAACCTGCCTACCTCGCGTGGTGGTTGAACCAACCCGGAGCGCAGACGGCCATCAAGATGGGCTCCCGCGGCACGGCTATCGGCTACGTGAGCCGCCGGCACATTGAGACCGTTCCCGTGTCGCTTCCTCCGCGCGCCACGCAGCAGCGCATTGTCGATACCATCGCCCTATGGGAGCGTAGACGTTCGCTTCAATCTCAACTCGATCACCGGCGCCAAGAGCTGATACAGACGCTATGCCGCCGAGCCGTCAGGCCGGAAAAGGAGTACCGATGACCAACCCCGCATCTCAGAAAGAAATCAACGAAGTCCTCTGGCAAGCGTGCGACACCTTTCGCGGCACCCTGGACCCAACGCAGTACAAGGACTACATCCTCACGATGCTCTTTATTAAGTATATGTCCGATCTTTGGAAGGATAAGCGCGACCAGTATGTCAAACGGTATGACGGGGATGAGAAGCGTGTCGAGCGCGCCTTGGGCCGGGAGCGATTCGTAATGCCGACGGTCGAACTCAAGGACAAAGACGGCAACGTCGAAGAGTCATTTCCCGCGAGCTTTGAAGCGCTGCACGAACGGCGCACCCGCTCCAATATTGGCGAGCTGATAAACATAGCTCTCGAGGCGATCGAAGACGCGAACAAGGCGAAGCTCGAGCACGTCTTCCGCAACATAGACTTCAACTCCGAGCCAAACCTTGGCCAGGCCAAAGATCGCAACCGCCGGCTCAACCACCTATTGGAAGACTTCGCGAAATTGCAGCTTGATCTTCGCCCGAGCCGGGTCGGTAATCAGGATGTTATCGGCAACGCCTATGAGTATCTCATCAGCCGCTTCGCCGCCGATTCCGGCAAGAAAGGTGGAGAGTTCTACACGCCCGGGGAAGTTGCCACGCTCCTCGCCAAGCTGCTGAAGCCGAAGTCCGGCGACACGGTAAGTGATCCGGCGTGCGGCTCCGGATCCCTCCTTATCCGCGTTGGCAAGGAAATAGACTCCGACAATTTCGCCCTCTATGGCCAGGAGTCCAACGGATCCACCTGGGCGCTCTGCCGCATGAACATGTTTCTTCACGCCATGGACAACGCCCGGATCGAATGGTGTAACACCATCACCAGCCCAAACCTTGTAGAGGGCGATTCGCTCCTGAAATTCAATGTGGTTGTGGCTAACCCTCCCTTCAGCCTGGAGAAATGGGGCCAGGACTTTGCGGAAAATGATCCGTACAACCGCTTCTGGCGCGGGATTCCGCCTAAGAGCAAGGGCGATTACGCCTTTATCAGCCATATGATCGAGACGGCCCTCGAGGGCGACGGCCGCGTGGGTGTCATCGTACCCCACGGGGTACTGTTCCGCGGCGGGGCGGAGGGCAAGATCCGCCAGAGGCTGATCGAGGACAATCTTCTCGAGGCGGTCATCGGGCTACCGGCAAACCTGTTCTTCGGCACCGGCATCCCCGCCGCCATTGTGATCTTCAACCGGGCACGTGTCTCGTGGGACGGCGCGGTTTCGCACCGCGACAAGCACGTTCTCTTCATAGACGCGAGCCGTGAGTTTGAGTCCGGGACCAACCAGAACCGTCTCCGGGAATCCGACATCGAAAAGATCGTGAGTACCTTCGACTCCTTTGAAGAAGTGGACAAGTACGCCCACCCGGCGACACTCGCGCAGATCGAGGAAAACGAGTTCAATCTCAATATCCCGCGCTACGTCGACACCTTCGAGCCGGAACCGGAAGTGGACATCCCCGCGGTGCGCAAAGAGATCACCAGGCTCGAAGATGAGCTGGCCGAAGTGGATAAGGAGTTGGATGGGTATCTCGAGGAGTTGGGGTTGTGAGGGGAGCGTTTGGTGAACTGTTTACCATGGACCTTTCTTCAAGGGAGACCCCATGAGCGACGCGTATCCCCGTCTGGGTGATCTTTTCCGCCCGCGCCGAGAAAAGGGCCAAGCCGGACTACCGGTCCTGTCGGTAACAATGAACGGTGGGCTGGTCCACCGCGATACGCTGGAACGCAAGACGAACGGATCGCTCCGGCCGGAGGAACACCTCCTTATCCGCGAGGGCGACATCGCCTACAACATGATGCGGATGTGGCAAGGCGCCTCCGGCTTGGCAGAGCAGGACGGGATCGTCAAGCCCGCCTACGTCGTCGTCGCACCCAAAGACGGCATCGACCCGCTGTTCGCCTCGTACTGGTTCAAATCGACCCGGATGATCTACCTGTTCTGGGCGTACTCCTACGGCATCACCGGCGACCGCCTTCGACTGTACTACAAGGATTTCGCCAAGATCCCGGTCAGCGTCCCACCGAAGGCTGAGCAAGAGCGTATCGGACGCATTTTGGCAGCGGTGGATCGCGCGATCGAGCGGACAAAGCAACTCATCGAGGCAAAGCGAAAACTCAAGAAAAGCCTCGCCCAGCAACTCCTTACCGGAGAACGGCGGCTACCGGGGTTAGGTGGGCCGTGGACAACGCACAGGATCGACACCATCAGCAATATCAGTAAAGGTGCCGGAGGCTCAAAGGCTGACCTCGTATTAGAGGGATTGCCTGTCATCCGGTACGGGGAGCTCTACACCACATACGACGTGCGCATCGACGAAGCGGTTTCATTCCTTTCGCCCGAAGCCGCGAAACGGTCCAAGCCGATCAGGCGTGGCGACGTTCTACTTGCTGGATCAGGTGAAGACCGCATCGAGATCGGTAAAGCTGCCACATACATGGACGGGGAGCCTGCTTACGCAGGGGGCGACATAGTCATATTGACGCCAACCGACGCCAATAGTGTTTTTCTCGCATATCTACTCGACAGCAATCATGTTCGCCGGGAATTCTATCGCCGCGCACAGGGTGAATCCGTCGTGCACCTTTACATGAAGGAGGTCGCGAGTTTGCAAGTGCGATTGCCACCAATCGACGAACAAACCCGCATCGCCACCGTCCTCAGCACGGCGGACCGGTCAATAACCCTCCTGGAGAAAAAGCTGGCGGCCCTCGGGGAACTCAAGCGCGGGCTGATGCAGAAGCTTCTGAACCCATCCGAGACGGAAACGTAGGTGCACGATGGATTTTGATGTCTATTGCGATGAGAGCCGCCCTGACCTGTTCAGTTCAAAACGGAATGATGCCCAATATCTGGTTATCGGCAGTCTCTGGTTGCCTTCGGCGGCACGAGAGGAGGCCAAAGAGGCGATCCATCGGCTCCGCGATACACATCATGTCGGAGGAGAGTTCAAGTGGCGGAAGGTTACGCCCTCGCGGCGCGACTTCTATGTGGACCTGATCAATTGGTTTGTGACGATCGGCGATCGGATCCGGTTTCGATGTATCGCCGTGGACCGCTCCCAGGTCGATCTCAGTCTTTATCACAACGACGACCAGGAGCTGGGGTTTTACAAGTTCTACTATCAGATGCTCCACCACTGGATCCTTGACTTCAATCGCTACTCGGTCTTCTGCGACTACAAGCGTAACCGGGAAGCGAGCCGGCTCCATGTCCTGCAACGCTCCTTGAGCTACAGTAATCTTTCTTCCGCGATCGATAGGGTTCAGGCAATTCGTTCCCGTGAGTCTGTGTTGTTGCAGCTAACCGATGTGTTGTCCGGCATTGCGTCGGCCCGACTAAACGGTATTCTGACGCCGAACACGGCCAAGACCGATGTGGTCCGCGAGCTCGAACGTCGTCTCGGGCGCCGGATTCAACACACACTACGGAGCGAGCGAAAGTTCAACGTATTCGTTATCGACCTGGCGGGAGGATGGTGAAGTGGCCTATCCGCCGTTGGTGCATTACGAGACGGTCCAGGAGTATCGTTTGCATTTCGAGCGGGCGTATTGCGCGGGACCGTTGTCTTGCTTTGACGGCATCGCGGTGCGATTCCAGAAGGGCGACTTCGACCATTGCTTTTTTGAAAGCAGCAAACGAGACGGAGTCAAAGATACGTTTTCATTTCTCCGGGCGGAACGGATCGACTGGATCAAGACGGCGCTGCAGGACGGGAATGCGCTTCTATTTCTCGGGTGGGACCGCAAGAAGCGTCGTTACGACCACGCCCGCCGGGTAGCCTTGGTGATGGGTAGCTATGTGGTGGTCATCCGGCTGATGAACGACCGGCGGAAAGCCCGTTTCGTAACCGCTTTCGTGGCGGACTCGGAACGTACGCTGAACCGTATAAAGCGGGGGAAGAAATGGAAACCAACGGAGGCATAAAAAAACCGCTGATTCACCAGGTGGGCTCAGCGGTAGGCCTTTGCAGGTTCTGCAGCCACTGGCTGAGAACAATTATAGTATCGCCCATTGGGGCCGAAAAATCAAGCCGCAAGAGGTGTGAACATGGATATCCCTTCCTTTAAAGAGGATCATATTTCCCTCGTACCGGCGCTGGAGTTGCTTCAGAAGATGGGATACCAATATCTCAGCTCGACGGATGCGGTGCGCCTGCGCGACGGGCGGTTGGGCCGCGTCGTGCTCGACACCATTCTTGCGGAGCAGCTCAGCAAGATAAACACGATCCGTTTCAAAGGGAAGGAATATCCCTTCAGCGAGGGTAACATCCAGTCCGCAGTGCAGGCGCTCAAGGAGATCGGTGACGAGGGTTTGATACCGACCAATGAGAAAATCTACGACCTACTGACCCTCGGTAAAGCGATGCAGCAAACCATCGACGGAGACACCAAGAGTTTTCAGCTCGACTATATCGACTGGAACCGTCCCGAAAAGAACGTGTACCACGTGACGGAGGAGTACGCCGTCGAGCGAAGCGGCAGCAACGAAACACGAAGACCCGATCTTGTCCTTTTCGTTAACGGTATCCCCCTGGTCGTGATCGAATGCAAGCGGCCTGATCTGAAAGATCCGATTGGCCAGGGAATCAGTCAGCAGATTCGCAACCAGCAGCAGGACCAGATCCCGCGCCTCTTCCACTTCGCCCAACTCTTGCTCGTGTTGGCAAAAAACGAGGCGAAATACGCCACCGTGGGAACGCCGGTCAAGTTCTGGTCGGCCTGGAAGGAAACCTTCACCAAGGCTGAAACAGCCAAACTTCAGGAGCTTGCGAACGTTCCGCTGACCGAAGCGCAGCTCGACCGCTTGATGGCCGCCCGCCCCTGGAGTGTCCGGGAAAAGGCCGTATCCTACGGGAACATTGAGCGCCAGGTCACCGAACAGGACCGCACACTCTATGCTCTCTGTCGGCCCCCTCGCCTACTGGAGCTCATACACCGGTTCATGCTCTACGACGCCGGTGAGAGGAAGATCGCCCGGTATCAGCAGTACTTCTGCGTGACCAAAATCATCAACCGCATCCAACGTACCCAGGAGGACGGTACACGGCAGGGCGGCGTCGTCTGGCATACCCAGGGAAGCGGCAAAAGCCTGACGATGGTTATGCTGGCTGAGGCAATCGCCCTGGACACCGACAGCGACAACTACAAGATAATCCTTGTGACAGACCGGGTTGACCTGGACGACCAGATTTACAAGACCTTCTACCACTGCGGGACACTTCCGGTGCAGGCGAAGACCGGCAAGCATCTTGCGGAGTTGCTGCAGGACAATAAGGCGCGGATCATAACCGCCGTAATCGACAAGTTCGAGACGGCGGTGGGTAAGACCGGCGTCCGCGACGATAACCCGGACATTTTCGTGCTTGTTGATGAGAGCCATCGCGGCCAGTACGGCGAGCTCCACGCCAAGATGAAGAACGTACTGCCCAACGCCTGCTTTATCGGTTTTACCGGAACCCCGGTGATGAAGAAGGATCGAAACACCATCAATCGATTCGGCGGGCTGATAGACACCTATACCCTTGACCAGGCGGTTCAGGACAAGGCGGTTGTTCCTCTGCTTTACGAGGGCCGGCACGTGGACCAACGCGTGGATACCGAGTCGATCGACACCTGGTTCGACCGAATCACTGAGGGTCTCTCGAAAGAGCAGCGGGCGGACTTGAAGAGGAAGTTTGCCTCTACGGACCAGTTAAACAAGGCGCAGCAGAAGGTGATGCGAATCGCCTGGGACGTGGGTAAACACTTTCGCGACAACTGGCAAGGCACACCGTACAAGGCGCAACTCGTCGCCCAGGACAAGGCTACGGCGTTACTCTACCGGCGGTTCTTTGAGGAGTTCGGGATGGTGAGCAGCGCAGTTCTGATCTCGGGTCCCGACCAACGCGAGGGCGAGGACAACGTGCATGAGGAATCCCAGGATGAGGTAAAATCGTTCTGGAAACGGATGATGGCGAAGTACGGCGGCGAGAAAGAGTACAATCGCCAGCTCATCAGCGGATTCAAACACGGCGAAGAGCCGGAGATCATCGTGGTGGTCGACAAGCTGTTAACCGGATTCGATGCTCCGCGCAACACGGTACTCTATCTGACGCGGAAGCTTACGGGTCACACGCTGCTGCAGGCTATCGCCCGGGTAAATCGCCTCTTCGATGGGAAGGACTTCGGCTATATTATCGACTACCGCGGGGTGCTCCAGAACCTCGATGAGGCGTTGGACATCTACGGACAGTTGTCGGAGTTCGACAAGGAGGGGCTTGATGACCTTTCAACCGCGCTGACCGACGTAGACGTTGAGACCGAAAAGCTTCCGCAGCGTCACTCGGACCTCTGGGAGTTGTTCAAGGAGGTCCGCAATCGAGGCGACGAGGAAGCGTACGAACAGCTTCTGGCGGCGGAGGAAGTGCGTGAAACGTTCTACGAGCGGTTGAGCGCGTATGGTCGCACCCTGTCGATCGCTCTCTCATCAGTCGGCTTCATTGAAGCCACCTCCGATGAGACGTTGGCCACATACAAGAACGATCTGAAGTTCTTCATGCAGCTGCGCGCTTCCGTGCGGCGACGATACGCCGAGGCTGTCGACTTCAAAGAGTATGAAGCACGCATTCAGAAGCTCGTGGACCAACACGTTGGAACCGGCCAGGTGGAGAAGGTCACGGATCTGGTGAACATCTTTGACGCGGACGCCTTCGCCGACGAAGTAGAGAAACTCGGCAGCAATGCGTCGAAGGCCGACACCATCGCGTACCGCACCAAGCGTACGATCCACGATCGCATGCAGGAGGACCCGGCATTCTACCGGCGCTTCTCGGAGTTGCTGGTGGATGCGATTCGGGCGTTTCGGGAGCAGCGCCTGTCGGATGCGGAGTACCTGCGCCAGGTGACCGAGCTCGCGGAGAAGGTGCGAAACCGCACGGGTGACGATATACCTGAGGCGCTGGCGCACCGTGAGGTCGCGAAAGCTTTTTTCGGCGTTCTGCAGGAGGTATTCACCGCGTATACCGCCGAGCAGTTCGACCCGCGGACGGCCGGCGCTGATGCGGCAGTTGGTATCGATGAGATTGTTCAGCGAAATCGCATCGTGAACTGGACCAACAACGTGGACGTACAAAACCGAATGATGGGCGAGATAGAAGACTATCTCTTCGACCAGAAAGAGCATCACGAAATCGATCTGACGTTTGAGGACATCGATCGGATTCTGGAAATGGTCCTTGATATTGCACGGACGCGTTATGCCTGACCAGGAAGCCGTTACCATGCGTATCGACTGTGCCGGAGACAACGTCCCGGTGACGGTCCGGTTTCGGGAGCGGAGCCGACTATCGATTTCCGTGCATCCCGACGGGTCGGTAACCGCCCTGGCGCCGACCGGGCGATCGCACGATGAGGTCGCAACACATCTACGCCGCCGGCGTCCCTGGATCGAAAAACAACGTCGACACTTCCGCAAGTTCCACCCGGTACCGGAGACGAAGCGATACGTAGCGGGCGAAACCCATCTCTATCTAGGCCGTCAGTATCGCCTCCAACTCCACGAGGCACCGTCACCGTCGGTAAAGCTCGTCGGTCGATACTTTCGCGTACACATCCCGGATCGCGGCGACACCCGAGCCGTATCCGACGCCATGGATCGGTGGTATCGCTCCCACGCGGAACCGATCTTTCGCGATCACCTGGAGCAATGCCTCGCCGGGGCCCCGTCCCTGCGGAGTCGGCCGCTCCAACTGCGGATCCGGCCCATGAAGCGCCGTTGGGGAAGTTGCTCGAAAGCGGGCATAATTACACTAAACACGGAGTTGATAAAAGCGCCGCTTCACTGCATCGAGTACGTCATCATGCACGAACTGTGTCACCTTCGCGTTCATGATCATAGCCCCGCGTTCTATCGTCTGCTCGGGCGGTACATGCCGGACTGGCGGAGGAGAAAGGAACGACTGGAAGCGATAGTTCTGAGGTAGATCTCCGTAACCGGCGGTCGCGGCCTTGAAGACCGGTACTTGCAACTTTCCATCATAACCCGTAGTATTCTTATGTATTATGCCCGAATTTTACAAGAGCGGCGACATGGACACGTTTTTACGTTCTCACCCGGTCTTCCGTCTCGACGAGCTGAGAATGTTTCGCTCCGCATCACGCGCTTCCGGCGACCGAAGCGTGGAGTCCCTCCTTCAGTACTATCAGAGAACGGGAAGAATCGAGTCCATCAGGCAGGGCGTCTATGCGGTAGTTCCCAAGGGGGTCACATACTCACAATCTGTCGCCGATCCTCTCCTGATAGCCGGGCGGTGTGTGCCTGACGCCGTTATCGTTCACCACAGTGCCCTGGAGTTCCACGGACTCGCCTACTCGCAATTCCGGACCTATACGTTCCAGACCCACTCTACCGCTCGGCGCTTCGACTACCGAGGGAGCAGTTTCGTTCCGGTGAGCCCGCCGAGTGCGCTCAAACGCGCAGGCAACGAGCTCATGGAGACGACAACCGGAGAGCGCTACGGCTTGACGGTGACCGTTTCGACGATCGAGCGGACCTTGGTGGATGTGATCAACACACCCAGGTGGTCGGGAAGCTGGGAAGAAATCTGGCGATCACTGGACTACCTTGAATATGTCGATCCTGCGCGGATAGTGACATATCTGCGTGCACTTGGTAACGCCACCACTGCGGCGCGGGTCGGTTGGTTCATAGACTCTCACCGCGAGCAACTCATGATCGAGGAGGAGCAGTTGCAGGAGATCCATACGCTACAACCGACCAAGCCCGTCTACCTCGACCGCACCTACTCAGGACCAACCCGGTTTATGCCGGATTGGAACCTGGTTGTTCCGGTGTTCGTCGCCGATGCCGGCTGGGAGGAACCTAAGTGACACTATCTCTTGAGCGGGTGCAACAGGTGTCTTCGGGAGCCGGTTTCAACGCTGCCACGGTTGAGAAGGTGATCCATCTTATGAACCTCCTGGAAGCAATAGAAGGACACCCAGTGTTGCAGGGAAAGTTCGCTCTGAAAGGAGGGACCGCTCTTAACCTGTTCGTCTTCTCTCTTCCGCGATTATCGGTAGATATCGACCTCAATCTTGTCGAGCCCCTATCTCGCGACGAACTCGAAGCATTCCGGCCCAGGTTTGGGCAAGCCTTCGAAGCAGTTTTCCGACGAGAAGGTTTCACGATCCGCAAATCTCCGACCGAACACGCCGGTGGAAAACTCGCCGCGTTGTTCTCTCGCGTCCAGGCAAGAGATCTTTTTGACGCCCACCAATTGCTCACGAAGAGAGACCTTGACCGGGATCGATTGCGCGTCGCCTTTGTCGTGTACGGAGGTGTCAACCGTGTCGACTGGCGCACCATAGACCTCGACCGACTCGACCTCAATCCGACGGACGTTGAGCGAATGCTCATGCCCACCGTACAGCCGAGCATCGTCCATGAGGCCGGTGGTCCATCTATCTGGATAGACAAGATGGTCGCGGAGACGAGGGAGCGACTCGCCGGATTCGTCCCGCTGGGCGATGCCGATCTGAGTTTCCTGGATGAATTTTTGGACCTAGGCGAGATACGGGCCGAGCGCCTTACTGCCGACCCGGCCCTGCAAGAAAGGATTCGGTCGCACCCGATGCTAAACTGGAAGGCACTCAACGTCCGCAAGCATCGCGAACTGTAGAAGGGTCTCGGTTCTTGGTGTTTGTCGCCTTCTTTCTGAGACAGATTGACCTCAGATACTCGTAAGTGAGTACATCTTGTCTCTGCTACCTGCTCGGGCATTTATTGGTTGACCCTCGCCAAGAAGTCCGTGAGCACTTGCTTGGTGATGGATCTGGGATTGACCTGGTGCATCTTCTTGCCGACGTTCCGCGCGTTCTTTGCCGAGAGAGCACCAAGCTCTACGAGATCCACCATGAGCTCGAGGCCCCACACCAGTGGCACGCCCCTCGCCTGGCAGGCATTCCTGAGAACTCTGTCGTTCGTCGCGCAGGTCCATCCGTTAGTGCTCGCCATCTCGAGGCACACACGATCTTGAGTCGAGAGACGTTTCGATACAAGTGGATCAGGTGACAGGAGATCCAAAGGCGTCTCTACGACGGTAATCCCGGCTTCCTCGATCTGTTCTTGTGTAAACCTTCGGACTTCCTGAAGGATCACGTCAGGGACGACCACCGGGGCCAGGTATTCGGATACGAGAGCCAGCACCTCCATCCCACAGGAAGCGTAGTCGATGAGAATATTCGCGTCTGTAAGGATCAGCGTGTGGTGTTCATTCTCCGACATCCACGGTTACCCAATTGCTTTCGAGGCCGCGCATCTCGTCCAGTGGTATCTGAAGAATCTCAGCCGCCCTGGATGCGGAGATGAGTTCCTGTTTGTACGCTCGCTTCACCAGGCGTGATAGCCCGCTCTCAACAAAGTCGTGACGGGAGAGCCCTTCGATCTCATCGCGGGCAATCGGGTCCTGTAGCGCGTCGGGCTCCGCGTGACCTCTCAGATTCTTCCCGTAGCGCTGGCCGTACGCAACCGCAAACCGTTGATAGAGAGAACTGTCAACTCCGTATTCACTGACAAGACGGAAGAGAACGGTCTTGTAGCTAACACGGAACTTCCGTTTGATATGGAGAACCAAGTCCACTAACGCCAGGCCAGCGCTCTCCTCGAGCTCTTGGTCGAATGCTTCCTTGGGCAGTAGGAAGTGAGATCCAAACTGATTCGCCTCGGCTTCTTCATCGTCATTACTGTCTCCAGTCATACCGACGTAAGAACGCTCGTGCATGACCAAATGCCCGAGCTCATGAGCGACGGTGAAGATCTGACGTTCAATGCTTATGTCGGGTGAGGTGTTTACCGCTATCGCTGGCCCATTGTCGGCCCGAGCGGCGGAGAAGCCGAATACCTTCGGCAGTCCGAAATCCTCGGTAAACACCTTTGCACCGGCTGACTCCAGGAGACCAATGATGTCATCGATCGGTTCGTCGGGTTTGACCTTGATCGCGTCTCTTGCCTGTGCTGCCGCTTCGACCGGATCATCGTTGTCTACGCCTTCGAAGCGCCAGTCGTCACCGGCCTCTAATAGTTTCTCGAGGAAGCTGTAGTCATCCAACCAGCGTCTGAAATCGTGGAGGAGCACGTCCCTCTTGGCTTGCTCTCGCTTGGGCATCGACTTGTTGGAGCGGAACCGCAGCGAGGAAAACGACGGAGGATCCGCGAGGATGTCCGGCACAGATGAGTCCAATGCTCGAGCGATGGACACAAGGGTCCCGCTCTTCGGCACGCTCTTTCCTGCCTCAATGGCTGAGTACGCTTGGCGCGATATACCGATGTCCTTCGCGAGCTGCTGTAGGGTGATCCCTTTCGCCTTGCGGTAACGCACAAGGTTGGCGGGGATGCTCTCAATACCCATGTTTGTCCTCCACTTTACATTTGAATACGTTTTACATATAGTGTAAAGTATAATTGACTACACGTCAAACATGGAGGTGAATGTCATGGCTGTAAACAAGCCGTATGGCGACAATGCTCGCAAAGGCGCCGTAAGGGACCGATCTCAGACTTACAACGGAAAGATCGATCGATGGACTAAGCGGGACGCGGAGACCGGCCAGTTCATGGACCAGAAACAGGACGGGAAACCTTTCAAGGGTGTACGCAAGGAGAAGTAGCTCCCGTTTCCACTCCGGGCGTACACGCAGAGGG
>CAYQRW010000085.1:11275-12633 GCA_964419735.1 uncultured Spirochaeta sp. | reverse complement strand
GTCAGTCGTTCATGAGCAGTTCCATGAGCCGATCCAGATCGTCCATGGAGAGGTAGGAGATTTCGATCTTGCCGCGGTCGTTGCTGCCGGTGAGGACCACCCGGGTGCCCAACCGTTCGATGAGCTGCTGCTCGATCTCCTGCATTTCCACCGTTTTCCGCGGTGCGGTCCGCTCGGCGCTTCGCTCACCGGGAGGGGAGGAACCGCCGGAGGGGGTGGTGGATTCCGGGTGGTCGGTGGGCTGCGTTGCAGGCGGAGTTTCCACCGACGTCCCACCACTGAGACGTGCCAGCGCGCCGGCGGGATCGCTGCCCTGGTTCACAAGCGGCACGATGCGCTCCAGGACGCGCACCGAAAGACCCTCCGTTTCGATCAGTTCCGCCGCTTGCACCAGCAGGTCCGGATCCTCGATACCCAACAGCGTCCGGGCGTGGCCACCGGAGATCGCTCCGGCGTTAATCCGGTCATGAATCGACTCCGGCAGGCGCAACAGGCGCAGACTATTGGCCACCGCGGGACGACTTCGACCCAGGCGCTGCGCCAGCTCATCCTGACTGAGACCGAGGCGATCCATAAGATCGCGGTACGCCCGCGCCTCCTCGATGGCGGTCAGGTCCTGCCGCTGCACGTTCTCAATCAGGGCGATCTCGAGTTTCTCGTCCTCCGAGAAGACCCCCGGCAATACCGGTACCACCGTGAGACCGGCCATCTTGGCGGCGCGGAAGCGTCGCTCCCCGGCGATGATAATAAAGGTGTCGTCGTCCTGTTGTTCGGCAAGGATCGGTTGAATGATGCCGCGTTCCTCGATGGAACGCGCAAGTTCCTCCAGCGCTTCGGGTGCAAAACTCTTGCGGGGCTGATCCGGGTTTGCCCGAATCCGCTCCAGGGGAACGCTCATGACGGAGTTGAGTTCGCCGGTTTCCAACTGGGTGAGATCGCGGCCCTGCAGGAGGGCGTCGATCCCTTTACCGAGTCGTCGCTGCTTCGACACGCTGCAGCACCTCCTCGGCGAGTTTGCGGTAACTCCGCGACCCAACGCAGTCAGCGTCGTACAGGTTCACGGGAATGCCGTGGGAGGGTGCCTCGGAGAGGCGAATATTGCGGGGAATGATCGTCCGGAACACCCGCTTGCCAAAATAGCCGATCACTTCCTGCACGACGTCATTGGCCAACCGCGTCCGTGAATCGTACATGGTAAAGAGAATTCCAAAGAGTTCCAGCTCGGTATTAAACCCGGTCTGCACGCGCTTGATATTCTGCAGCAGCTGGGTGAGTCCTTCCAGGGCGAAGTACTCCGTCTGCAGGGGGATGATCACGTTGTCCGCCGCCACTAACGCGTTGAGGGTGAGCAAGCCGAG
>CAYQRW010000085.1:0-11175 GCA_964419735.1 uncultured Spirochaeta sp. | reverse complement strand
ACGGAGCTCCCGGTCTCGGCGAGACACGCTCCCAGGTTGGCGGCGGTGGTGGTCTTGCCAACCCCGCCCTTTTGGTTTGCAAAGGTGATCACGTTTGCCATGGTTCGCTGCGTTAGTATAGCGGAAGGCGGGCCACCTGTCACCGTGAGAAGTTGATCGAATATTTATTCGACGATTGACCAAAGACCGTATATTTTTTACAACTCAGAGAATCGAATTCCCAAAGGAGTATTGTATGAAGAGAATGGTAATGCTGGCCGTGGTGTCGGTAGTTGCGTTGGTGCCGCTCATGGCCGGTGGCCAGGGCGAGGATGATGGAGTTACCCGGCTCACCGTGGCCACCGACGCCACCTGGCCCCCGATGGAGTTTATAAACGAAGATCAGGAAATTGTCGGATTTGACATTGATCTCATGAACGCGATCGCCGAGGCCGCCGACTTCGAGGTGGAGTTTCAGAACACTGCCTGGGACGGCATCTTTGCCGGTCTTGCCAACCGCGATTACGATGCGGTGATTTCCTCGGTGACGATCACCGAAGAGCGACAGCGCACGATGGACTTCTCCATCCCCTACATTAACGCCGGGCAGGTGCTGATCGTGCGGCAGGACGCTCCCGCCGGGTGGCAGTCCCTGGAAGACTTGCAGGGTGAATCGGTGGGGGCCCAGATCGGTACCACCGGCGCCATCGAGGTTGGCGAAGTGGACGGTGTTGATCTGCGCACCTATGATGAGTTAGGGCTCGCCGTTGAGGACCTGGCGCAGGGGCGGATCGCGGGAGTGGTGGCCGATACGCCGATCGCCGCGGACTTTGCGTTGCAGAACGAGAACTACAGCTCGGTGCTGCAGATCGTGGGTGAGCCCTTTACCGAGGAGTTCTACGGCGTTGCGGTGCGCGGCGGCAACGACGAAGTACTGGAGCTGATCAACGAGGGCCTCGAGGTTGTGCTCAACGACGGCACAATTGAGGAGCTGCAAGACACGTGGCTTCGGTAAACGAGACCAAGACGGAACCTACCAGCACCAAGATTACGGTTAGTGACGGAGCTCTCATCCCCGATCGGGGAGAGGGCTCCATCTTTTCGGCCTGGAACATCAGTTTTTTCGGGGCGCTGGGCCTGGTGATCCTGCTGCCGGTGATCTCACCGGAACCGTACCTCGAGGTGATTCGCTTCGTTCCCGACGGCATCGTGAAGACGTTTCAGGTGACGCTGATTTCGATCGTGTTTGCCTTGATTATCGGACTGGTCACCGGGTTGGGCCGCATCTCGCGGGTGGTGTTCATTAACCGCCTGGCCACGGTCTACGTAGAGGTGATCCGCGGGATTCCGCTCTTGGTGCAGCTGTTCTATATCTACTTTGCCCTGGGACGGTTCTTGAGTTTGGACCGGCTGGTGGCGGCGATCCTGGCGATGTCGATCTGTTACGGCGCGTACATGGGGGAGATCTTTCGCGCCGGAATTCAATCGATTCCCAAGGGACAGATGGAGGCGGCGCTAGCTTTGGGTATGAGTCGCCGGCAGGCGCTGCGACTGGTGATTCTGCCGCAAACGATGCGGACGATTCTCCCGCCCATCGGCAACGAGTTCATCGCGCTGCTCAAGGATAGCTCGCTGGTATCGATTGTGGCGGTGAGTGACCTGCTGCGTCGCGGACGGGAGTACGCCTCCACCACGTTTTTCTACTTCGAAACGTACACGATGGTGGCGCTCATCTATCTGGTGATTACGCTGTTCTTCTCGAAGGTGGTGGGAATCATGGAAGAAAGGCTGGAACATGGCGGCAGATAGTAGAATTCGAATCGAAAACGTAACCAAGCGCTTTGGCACGATCGAGGCGGTACGCAACGCCTCCCTCACGGTGGCTCAGGGAGAGGTGGTGTTGGTGATCGGCCCCTCCGGTAGTGGCAAGAGTACCCTCCTGCGCTGCGTGAACCGGCTGGAGACCGCCACGGAAGGGGATATTTGGATCGACGCTGACCGGGTTACCGATCCCCGGGGTAATATCAGGCTGATCCGGGAAGAGGTGGGAATGGTCTTTCAGAACTTCAACCTCTTTCCCCATCTCACCGCCTTGGAGAATATCGCCCTGGCTCCCCGCAAGGTGAAGAAAGAATCCCGCGAGATCACCCGCGAGCGCGCCCGAAAACTACTCGCCCGGGTGGGACTGGCGGACAAGGAAGATGCCTATCCCAACCATCTCTCCGGCGGTCAGCAACAACGGGTGGCGATCGCTCGCGCCCTGGCGATGGAGCCCAAGGTGATGCTCTTTGATGAACCCACCAGTGCCCTCGATCCGGAGATGATTAAGGAAGTACTGGACGTGATGCTGCAACTTGCCCAGGACGGCATGACGATGTTGGTCGTTTCGCATGAGATGGGATTTGCCCGAGCAGCCGCGGACAAGGTGGTTTTTATGGATAACGGGGAGGTAATCGAGAGCGGAGCGCCGGATGACGTCTTTGATCACCCCCGGGAAGAGCGGACCAAACGGTTTCTGCAACACATCTTGTAAGCATCCGGCAAGAACCGGTTAATCCTCACCCACAAACCTGCCGATACTTTTCAGAGACGGAAAAACCCTTGCACCTGAGGAAAAAAGCGTTAGAGTATTGATTATGGCAACTGGTGATATCAGAAGTAATAAAGCGATCATGAAACAGTTTCCGAAGGTGGAGCTCCACCGACATCTGGAGGGAACGTTCGCGTTGCCCACGCTCCACCGTATCGCGCTCAAGAATGGGTTGCCATACAGTGAGAGTGTTCCAGAGTTCAAGAAAGCGGTTCAGTTTCCTCGAGACTCGGAGCCGGATTTCCTGACCTTTTTGTCTAAGTTCAAGAACGACTGGTATCGCTCACACCAGGACGTCTACGATATCGTCCACGACTCGGTGCAGGGTTTTGCCGAGGACGGTCTGTTTTACATCGAGCTCCGCTTCTCTCCGGAACATTTTGCCCTTCACAACAACTTTGATCGTATGGAAATTACGCGGTTAGTTATCGACGCGGCAAGTACCGCTGCTCGCGAGACCAATGTCCGTATTCGTTATCTCGTGACCTTTAACCGTGGCAAGCAGAATCAACACCAGATGATCGAACTCTACCGGGCACTGCGGGCACTAAAGATTCCGGAGATCGTAGGAATCGACCTGGCGGGCGACGAGACGCAGTTTCCTCCGGATCAGTTCACGAAGTTCTTTAAGCTGGTAAAGGATGAAGGTATCTACGGCACCACGATCCATGCCGGTGAGGTCACTCCCGCGGATCAGGTGTGGGAGTCGATTAACCTGTTGCATGCCGGTCGCATCGGCCACGGCACCTCCAGTATCGATGACGCCGAGCTGCAGAAGCGGCTCACTGAGGAAGGAATCGTGTTGGAGCAGTGCATTACTTCCAACTACCAGA
The DNA here is from genome assembly GCA_964419735.1 of uncultured Spirochaeta sp. Lineage (GTDB taxonomy): Bacteria > Spirochaetota > Spirochaetia > DSM-27196 > Alkalispirochaetaceae > Alkalispirochaeta. The sequence goes on along the minus strand of CAYQRW010000085.1, from coordinate 7,773 downwards.
CGGGGTCATGGGTGGATGAGGAACATCACCCGCTGGGTCGCCTCTTCCGGGCGGGCGTTCCGGTAACGATTAATTCCGACGATCCCACGATCCAAGATACCGATCTCACCGATGATTACATCAAGGCGTGTAGCTACTTCAACCTGACGATCGACGATCTGGTGAAGTTGAACCTCACCGCGATTGAAGGCGCCTTTCTCTCTCGGGCAGAAAAGACCACCCTGCAGAAAGATTACTTGGAGGCGGTTGCCGCGTTCCGCCAGAACCACGGGGTGTAGTGTTTCACGTGAAACAATTCAGGCCAGGATCAGCTCGATTGTTCCACGTGAAACATCGTTGAGTCGCTCCTGGAGATCCGCTTCCCTCCCCCGCTCCACTGCACAGTCGATCGTAATTCCCGTTCCGAACGCTTCACCATGTACTACCACATCGAACTCCGATAGAACCAGCCGCACCGCGTCGTAGAGCTCGTAGGGGCACTCCAGGACCCCCGGTAGCAAGTCCCGCAGCAGCGTAACGCGGAGATCCGCGATACAACCTTTGGCGGCGTCGCCGTAGGCGTGAACCAGACCGCCGGTACCTAATTTGGTTCCGCCAAAGTAGCGCACCACCGTTATCAGACAGTTTCTGACGCCACTGCCCTTGAGTACCTCCATCACGGGACGCCCGGCAGTTCCGTGCGGCTCGCCGTCATCACTCATACCCAGGAGCTCGTTGTTTTCGTCACCAATCACGAAGGCGTAGACGATGTGCCGGGCATCGGGGTGCTGTTCCCAGAGACCTGCAATGACGTGCTGGGCCGTCTCGCGCGAGTCCACTCCCTGTGCCTGCCCGATAAACCGTGATCGCTTCTCCGTAAACTCGTAATACCCCGTACCGGCGGGTATGTGCACCGTTTCCTCCTGACAAAAAGAGCCTGTCCTCCGGAGGACAGGCTCTGCTCTATATCACTACCATCGTTGCCGAACCGAACCGGAACGCCGCCTCTACTCGGTGGCGTCCCCGTCCCCCTCTGGGGGTAGCTCATCACCGCTCTCAGGCTGATCTCCGCCTTCCGATTTATCCCGAGCGGCCGCGTCCACCTCCTGCGCCTCGTGCGCGCTAAGCTTGGCCACACCCACCACGTAATCCGGTGGTCGTACGCTCATGACGCGTACGCCCCGGGCGCTGCGTCCTTGCACGGATACTTCCTCCGCGCGCAGGCGAATCGTCACCCCCTGCGCGGAGACGGCGATGAAGTCATCGCCGTCCTCCACCGGCAGTACCGCCACCACTTCCCCGGTGCCGTAGTCATCGGCGTCTCCCTCTCCGGTGGAATCAACCACCGAGAGCGCCCGCATTCCCTGGCCGCCACGGCCGTGCAGCGTAAACTCGGCGAAGGCGGTTCGTTTGCCGGATCCGTACTCCGTTACCAGCAGTACGTAGCCATCCTCCGGCGCGATACACGCCCCGGCGATCTCGTCACCGCTCTTCAGGCTCAACCCGCGGACGCCCCGCGTGTTGCGCCCCATCTGGCGCACCGCCTGCTCGTGAAAGCGCAACCCCTGACCGCGGCGACTTACCAGGAGAATATGATCCTCCCCGGTGGTGTGCTGCACCGACACCAGCCGGTCACCGTCCAAGAGGTGCACCGCCAGGATGCCCCGGCGCCGGGCGTTCACGAAGGCATCCGCCCGTACCTTAACCACCTGCCCCTGAGCGGTTACAAACAACAGGTTCACATCGGGACTGAACTCCTTCAACGGCATCACCGAGGCGATATCCTCATCAGCTGCGATCTCCAGCAGACTCTTAATGTGCGTGCCCTTGGCCTGCCGGGAGGCCTCCGGAATCTCGTGCACTTTGAGGAAGTACGCCTTACCGGCACTGGTGAAGAACATGACATGATCATGGGTCGACCCGATGAACACGTGCTCGATGAAATCATCATCCCGCATATTGCTGGAGGAGTTGAGTCCCCGGCCGCCGCGGCCCTGCGGTCGGTAGGAGGAGTACGGCAAACGCTTGATGTAGCCCCGATTGCTTACGAGGACCACCATGTCCTCCTTCTGAATCAGGTCTTCGATGTCGATTGCCTCGATCTCATCGTACTCGATGTTCGTCTGTCGTTCGTCGCCGAACTTCTCCGAGATCTCGTAGGTCTCGCGTTTGATCACCTCGCGAATCTTCATTTCGCTCCCCAGGAGCTCCTTGAGTTCGCGAATCAACTTACGCACTTCCTCGAGTTCATCGATGATCTTCTTGGTTTCCAGACTGGTAAGCTTCTGCAGGCGTAGGTCCAAGATCGCCTGAGACTGCCGCTCAGAGAGCTCGAAGGCGCTCATGAGATTGGTCCGGGCGGTATCGGTATCGGCGGATTCCCGGATAATGCGAATCACCTCATCCAGGTTATCCAGGGCGATCTTGAGACCGATCAGGATGTGCTCGCGCTCCTCCGCCTTTCGCAGTTCAAACTGCGCGCGCCGCACCACCACCTCATGGCGGTGTTGAATAAACGCGTGCACCATATCCCGCAGCGTGAGTACTTCCGGCCGGCCGTTCACCAGCGCCAGGGCGTTTACGTTGAAGTTGACCTGAAGCTGGGTGTGGGTGAAGAGCTGATTCAGGATCACCTTGACGTTGGTGTCCTTCTTCAACTCGATTACGATCCGCATGCCGTTGCGGTCCGACTCGTCCCGGAGATCGGCGATGCCGTCCAGTTTCCGGTCCCGCACCAGATCGGCGATGCGCGTAATCAGGGTGGCCTTGTTCACCTGATAGGGGATCTCGTTGACCACGATCACGTCGCGGCCGCGTTTATTCTCTTCGATCACAAAACGCGCGCGCACTACGATGCGGCCCTTACCGGTACGGTAGGCGTTCTTAATGCCCCGCTGGCCGTAGATCGTTCCGCCGGTGGGAAAGTCAGGCCCCTTCACGTGCTCCGCGAGCTCATCGTTGGTGATCTCGTCGTTATCAAGCATGGCGGCTACGGCGTGGGCAATCTCTCGCAAGTTGTGTGGGGGGATATTGGTGGCCATACCCACCGCAATCCCCGTGGCGCCGTTGGCCAGAAGAAAGGGAAACGCCGCCGGCAGGACGAGGGGCTCTTCGTCGGAATCATCGTAGTTGGGACCAAAGTCAACGGTCTCCTTGTTGATGTCCCGGAGCATCTCCTCGGCAACCTTGTGCATCCGCGCTTCGGTGTACCGCATCGCCGCCGGCGGGTCGCCATCTACGGAGCCAAAGTTTCCCTGGCCATCCACCACGGGGTAGCGCATGGAAAACGTCTGCGCCAGCCGCACCAGGGCATCGTAGACGCTCTGGTCGCCGTGGGGATGGTACTTACCCAGCACATCGCCCACGATGCGCGCCGCCTTCTTGTAGGCGCGATCCGAGCGCAGGCCCATGGCGTTCATACCGTAGAGGATCCGCCGGTGTACCGGCTTGAGCCCGTCTCGCACATCGGGGAGCGCTCGGCTCACGATAACGGACATGGCGTAGTTCAGATAGCTCTCTTTAACTTCGTCTTCGATCGCAACGGGAATAACGCGTCCCGTCGTGGGTTGATCAGACACTCTCGACTCCTGTTTCCGACGTGGTCATCACCGGCGGCGCGTCACACGTCAAGGTTGCTCACCGCCAGGGCGTTCTGTTCAATGAACTCCCGCCGCGGTGGTACGTTTTCACCCATGAGGGTGGTGAACACCAAGTCCGCCTCCACCGCATCTTCCAAGCGAACTTGCATGATGTTGCGCGTCTCGGGATTCATGGTTGTCTCCCACAACTGCGTGGGATTCATCTCACCTAGTCCCTTGTAGCGCTGGATTCCCAGTTTTTCCTCGGCCACACCCTTGCGGCCGGTGAGCTCCTCCACGATCCGAGCGCGCTCCGCATCGTTGTAGGCGTAGTGCATTTCCTTGCCGTAGGTGATCTTGTACAACGGCGGCATCGCCAGGAATACGTGCCCCGCCTCCACCATCTCCGGCATGTAGCGAAAGAAAAAGGTCAAGAGCAAGGTGCGAATGTGGGAGCCGTCCACGTCGGCATCGGCCATGATAATCACTTTGTGGTAGCGGAGCTTACTCACATCGAACTCACTGCCGGCGCCGGCGCCGAGCGTGGTAATGATCGGCTGCAGCTTGTCGTTGGAGAGCACCTTGTCGATCCGCGTCTTCTCCACGTTGAGCATCTTGCCCCACAGCGGGAGAATCGCCTGAAACTCACGATCGCGCCCCTGCTTGGCGCTCCCCCCGGCGGAATCGCCCTCCACGATATAGACTTCCACCTTGGCGGGGTCCCGTTCACTGCAATCCGCCAGTTTCCCGGGGAGCCCGGAGCTTTCGAGAAAACTCTTGCGTCGGGTAAGATCCCGGGCGCGCCGCGCCGCCTGCCGCGCCTTGGCCGCCAGCACCGCCTTGTTCAGGATGCCGTCGATCACTTTGGGGTTTTCATCGAAGAAGTTGGTGAGGCTTTCGTTAACTTGGCTCTCCACGATACCTCGGACTTCGCTGTTTCCGAGCTTCGCCTTGGTCTGTCCCTCAAACTGGGGATCCATCACCTTCACCGACACCACCGCCGTGAGCCCTTCCCGCACATCATCACCGGAAAAGCTCTCTTCCATCTTCTTGGCGTGCTTACTCTTCTTCAGGTACTCATTGAGCGTGCGCGTCAGCGCTCCGCGGAAACCACTGAGATGGGTACCACCCTCCCGGGTGTTGATGTTGTTCACGAAGGACACCAGGATCTCGTTATAGCCATCGTTGTACTCGATGGCGATTTCCATTTCCACGTTGTCCCGGGTGGCTTCTAAGTAGATCGGCTCCGGCTGAATCAGTGTCTTGTTCTTATTCAAAAATTGAACAAACTCCCGCACGCCGCCGTCGAACTTGAAGTCATGACGTTTTACCTGGGGTAGCCGCTGATCCTCGATCGTGATCCGCACCCCCTTGTTTAGGAACGCCAGTTCCCGCAACCGGTGGGAAAGGGTATCGAAGCTGAACGTCACCGCCTCGAAGATCTCCTCATCCGGGCGAAACGATACGGAGGTACCGGTAAGCTCCGTGGATCCCAAGGTTTCCATAGGACCATCGGGAACGCCCCGCTGGTAGCGCTGGCGGTGGATGGTGTGATTCCGATAGACGTTCACCTCACACCATTCGGAGAGGGCGTTCACCACCGACACTCCCACTCCGTGCAGTCCGCCGGAGACCTTATAGGTATCCTTATCGAACTTTCCGCCGGCGTGGAGCCGTGTCATGACCACTTCCAGAGCGCTCATTCCCTCACCTTCATGGCGATCCACGGGAATTCCGCGACCGTCGTCCACCACCGTTATGGTGTTGTTCTTACCGATAACCACGGAGATCGTAGAGCAGTGACCGGCAAGCGCCTCATCGATACTGTTGTCCACCACCTCGTACACCAGATGGTGCAGTCCATCCGGTCCGGTGCTGCCGATGTACATCCCGGGACGCTTTCGCACCGGTTCCAGTCCCGTGAGGATCTGAATGTTTTCTGCTGAATAATTTTCGGGCATGTTAATCCTTCGCGAAGTTGCCATATTATAAGGACTTACACCGAAAACGTAAACTGGCTGGCAGGAGGCGATTGCCAAACCACGTAACATCCGTTTTCTGGGGAATACCTGGGGATAACCTGTGGATAACCTAACCAGAACTGCGCCAAACGGTTATCGTATCTGCAGTTAGACGTGGTGGACAACGGGGACGAAACGATCCACCGCCACCGGATCACGGTGGTACCGCCGTCTCACCGCAAAATCGGGGCAAATTCATCGCGCGATCTAGCTGGAAAAGCCAGGCCCGTATGCTATGATTATCTCTTGTCGAAAACTGGGAGGAACGATAGGTATGTGGATAAAATGTGGATAGTTTGAGGAGTCTATGAGCGATTGGCACGACAACCACGTATTCTGGGACGAGGCGCTTAAACATATTGAGCAAGACGTCTCCGAGCAGGAGTTCGTCATGTGGTTTCAACAGATCGAGTATTCCCGGTCGGAAGAACAGAGCATCACGGTAGTGGTTCCCTCTTCTTTCTATCGGGACCAGGTGAAACAACGCTACCTGGATCTGATCGAAGAGAAACTCTACGAACTCTCCGGCCGGCAACTGAACCTCGACTTTGAAATACGCAAGACGGAAATGAGTTCCGCGGAAAAACGGCCCCAGCGTCGCCAACAGCAGGATGAGTCCTCGCTGGATTCGCCCCAGACCCCTTCCGTGGCGGAGCATCGCGGCGCCGCGGTGGCGGTGGCTGAACCGGAAACGCGGGAAACCGCCCCGGGCCTGAGCCGGGAGTACACCTTTGAAAACTTCGTAGTTGGTGATAACAACCGGTTCGCTGCAAATGCCGCCATGGCGATCTCCAAGAACCCGGGAACGACCTACAACCCGTGTCTGATCTATGGGGGCGTAGGGTTGGGTAAGACTCACCTCCTGCAGTCGATTGGAAACTCTGCCTGGCGCAGTGATCAGAACCGCAAGGTGGTGTATGTCACCGCCGAGGACTTCACCAACGAGTTCATCCGCTCGATCCAGGAAAACAAGACGCATCTGTTCAAGAACAAGTATCGCCACGCCGACGTGCTCCTGATTGATGATATCCATTTTCTTCAGAACAAGCATGAGACCCAGGAAGAGCTGTTTCACACCTTTAACGCGCTCTTTGATGCGAAGAAACAGATGGTCTTCACCTCAGACCGTCCGGTGAGTGAGATCAAGCATATCACCGAACGGCTCCAGAATCGGTTTACCCGGGGCCTCACCGTGGACCTGCAGCCGCCCCAAATGGAAACCGCCGTGGCGATCCTTAAGAAGAAGGCTGAGGCCGCCGGCGTACACGTGCCCAACGACGTGATCAGTCTCATCTGTCAGAAGATCACCACCAACGTGCGCGATTTGGAAGCGGCGCTCACCCGCATCATCGCCTACGCGGAGCTGGTGAATAAGGACATCACGGTGGACGTGGCGCAGCGGCAGCTGAAGGACTTCTTCTCCAGTCCGCTGCAGAGCAACATCACCATCGATATTATCCAGCGTATCGTGGCGGACTACTTCAACCTCTCCCCCAATGAGTTAAAGGGTAAGAAGCGGACCCGGCAGGTAGCCTTTCCCCGGCAGCTGGCGATGTATATCGCCCGGGAGATCACCGAGGCCTCTATGACCGACATCGGCTTGGAGTTTGGCGGACGCGACCACACCACGGTAATGCACGCCTGCCAGCGCATAGAAAGCCGTATGCGCACCGACCCCACCATTGAGGACATTAACCAAACGCTGATTCGCCGCATCAAGGAAGAGGGCAGCCGGCCGCCACGGTAGCCGGCAGCCGCGCCGCCCGGCGCATGCTCAGGTGTACTCGTACGCACCCCTGGGCGCACCGCAGACAGTACTCGCTCCCCTGGCGCCGGCTCTCCGGCGCCTTTTTTGTGCCCCACAGAACCCTCGGTTCGACCTGAAATTTTCGGGGGACACATGCCGGATAACCGCTGTATAATACCGGGACAACTTTGACCGGTGGGGATAAGTGGATAAGCTCGGGAAAAGGTGACCTCAGTTGTTAGAACCACAACGCTTGTGGGGGTAACAACTTAAGCGACTTGTACACAAATCCCCCGCCCCTACTACTGCTACTACTATCTTTTATGTATAATCCACTAGGGAAAGGAGCCTGCATAACAGTGAAGTTCACCGTAGAACGCGACACCATCATTCGCGAAATCCAGGTTGCCCAAGAGATCATCGCCTCCCGGTCCAACATGTCGATCCT
>CAYQRW010000084.1:0-12651 GCA_964419735.1 uncultured Spirochaeta sp. | reverse complement strand
AGCCCCCACCATCGCCCAGGTCGCCCTTACCCGCCACCGCTCCCGGCGTTCCACCTGGCCACGCACCTCCGCGGCCTGCTCACAGGACTCCAGCAGGCGCTCCACCTCATGGCGTTCCTGCTCCTCCCGCTCAAGCTCCTCGTCAGCGATCGTGATCACCATCGTCAACAGCTCCGTCACCTCGTCGCTTGAGTAGCTCCTGTCGGAGGCGACGAGCAAAGCGATCTCGTCCCGACTCAACCGGGGGCCGTCCTCCGCCCGTGCCAACGTGCTCACGGCCACCACCATTACCAAGAGAATCGCTACCACTCGTTCTCTCATCCCGTTGCCCCCGTCCCCGCCGGAGCCACACCAGCAGGATCCCCGCCGCCCCGCAGGCCACGCCGATGACCCACGCCTGCACCAGCCGTACGATCCGCCTCACCGGTTAAACACCGCCTGGATCGTCCGCAAGCCCACGATCCCGAACATCACCACCACCAGCACCGAGAACCACACCCACTCCCCGATGAGCTCCCGCTCCAGCAGCACCGTGGCCAGTACCAGACACACCGGTTTAAAGCCGATCAGCTTTCCCGGCAGGGCAATCGCCCGTTTCAGCAGGAAATTCCCCAGCTGAGAGTACGTGAGAATGCTCAAATCACGTACTGTCCCCCGGGAGGTTTCAATTTTTGCATTCTCAGAGGCTCTCGCGTCACTCATTTCCGGCCATTACCAGGTAGGGAGCCAGTTCCTTGTCCATTCCCCAGCAATCTTCCCCGCGTTCGGAGATCCGCCGGGCGCGGTCGCGGTTCAAGCCGCGGATCTCCGAGGAGAGCCCCCGGGCACCGTAGCGCTTCACCACATCCTGCAGCGGCTCCAGGCGCGCCTCCGGGGGGCTCGCGTTCAGCACCACCCGGTTGCCCACCAACCCCGCCACGTGGATCGCCGTTCCCTTGGGCACCACCTGGCCCCCGTGGACGGTGGCCCGGCTGGTGACGAAGAACACCGCCCGGGCGCTCTCCTTCGGTGGTGTTCGCACCGTGAACACCCGCCGCAGCAGTTCATCGGCGGTGACGCGGATCTTGAAGCCATAGGCCGCCATCAGGGCAAACTGCACCGATCCCGAGCAGTCCGCTTCCTCCGGGTTCTCCTTGCCCCAGCCGTAGGGCACCCCGGCGAGCAAGGTCAGGATGTAGCGATACCGGTCGGCGGCATTCATCCGTTCGAACTGCCGCCGTTCTTCCGCCATGAGCGCATGCCAATCGATCATCACCTGTTACCCCCTCCCTACTTGAACACCGCGATCAACACGATCGCCACCACCGTCATGCCGTTCATCACCAGGTTCACCCGCTGCAGCCCGGTCTGTACCGCCAGGCGGGATCCCTGGGTGTGCGCCGCGAGACTCTGTCCCACCGCGCAGCCGGTGAGCGTGCTCCGCTCCCGCTGGCAGGATTGCACCGCAGTGCGGGTGCGCTCACAACTCTCCTCGATGCGGTCCATGCGCAGATCCACATGCCGCCGGAGGCGGCCGAGCTCCACCCGTGCCTGGGCAATTTCCCGCTCCGCGCTACTGGTCATCGTCGCTACAGCTCACTCCAATTGCAGTATTTCCCGTTGTACACGTAGATCGCCCCGTTGCTCTCCCTCACCATCGTCCGCGCCGGCAGCCCCGCCGTACCCTGCTCGGCGAGGTACAGTTCCTTCTGGCGGTATCCGATCGGCACCGCGTAGTCGTAGTGGCGCGCCTCCACCCGGGTCCACGTCTCTCCCCGGCCAAAGCGCACCACGATCCGCTCCGGCAGGCAGGCGCCGTGGTCGGCCAGCCCCACCCGCTGACTGCAGTTCCAGTGCACCGGCTTGCCCTTCAGCTCCAGCAGGATCGGTTCACTCTCCGATTCCTTCAACATCCGGAAGCGGTAGGCGAAGTTTCCCGCGTGGGTCACGCTGATATCGCTGTCGGAGTAGACCACGTAGTCGGTGAGATACTGGCTGCGGAAACGCTGCGAGAGCCCCAGCTCCTCGTCCTCCACCGAGGCCCTGCCCAGCGCCGTGATCCCCTCGTCGTACACCGGCTTTCCGCGCACCTTCAGATCGGTCAGGTGGCCCTCCACGAAATCCTCCGTGGTCATCACCCGCACCTGCAGCCAGTCGTCGGACTCCTCGCCCTCCAGCTCTCCCCCGCTCTCCAACACGATCTCCACATCCGGCGGGTCCACCTCCGTGGAGGCCTTGATCGTCGCCGAATCATCCACATCAATCGCACCCACGATCGGCCGCTCGTTCCACGGACGAAAGATGCACATATGCCAGTACTCGTCGTCGGCCAGCTTCGATCGTCCCCCGCCGTACCACGGAATCCACGCCTGCGGAGCGTTCTGGTAGTACGAGTAGTTCTCGCTCAACCGCCACAGCTCCCGCTTGCTGGTGTCCACCGAATACCGCTGCCAGTCCACGCCGATGTACTTGCCGCGTATCCACTCCATGTTGGCGGTGGTGGTGATCACGCTGGAGTCACTCATCACCAGGGATTCGTCGATATCGTCGGCGGTGTGGTCGATCCAGCCAAAGTCATACTCCGGATCCCCCGGGTTCCCGTCATAGGGGCTGTTCACCACCTTCAGGTGCTCGTCCGCTCCGTAGTACAACCCCGCCCAGTAGGAGTCGGCCAGGCTGTTCATCTCATCCCACACCGACCGGTTCCGCCGCAGCACCACCGGCCCCACCGGATGGGTCACCGGCGAGACGCAGTCAATCGGATTGCCCAGCGACAGGTACTGCAGCTCCTCGATCATCGATCCCGAGTCGGTGAGCGCCGGCTTCTCGGTGAGGATCTTCACCCGTCCCGAGGAGAGCGCCGCCTTGTGCTGCAGGTAGGTCGCCCAGTCCCACACCGTCACGTGTACCAGCCGCTCCCCGTTGAGGCACAGCTCGCGCCGCACCCCCGAGTTCGCCACCGGTCCGATCATCCAGCAGAAGTCGTCCTCGATCCCGTCAAACTCACAGATGAACGCCATGCGCTTTGAACTGGACCACTTCCCCTCCGCCGGGTCATTGACCACCGTCCCGTCCACCACGTAGGGGTGCTCCGCCTGGTGGTCGCTGTTGTCCAGCACCAGCTCCACCCGCCGCACCGTCCCGAAGAGTCCCGTCCGCTCGGTGATAAGCTCCACCGATACCACCCACTCCGGCGGAATCGCTCCCCACTCGGCGCCCGGTCCGTCGTAGAGGATCCGCAGACGAAAGGGATCCACCCCGCTATTGAGGGCGGTTTTCATCGCCTCGGTCGGTTCATACACGATTGCCATCTATATCCACTCCATCGTTACCGCACCCACGAGCCACGTCGCCTCGACTCCCACCCGGTCCTGGATTACCCGTTCGTGGGAGGAGACCAGGGTCACCTCCGATCCGCTGAACCGGACTCCCCTGCCCTCGGTGCCGGCGGGAGTCAGCTCGCACTCCCAGCCGCTCATCGCCCGGAGATCCGCATCCCGGGCGGCGATCCACATCCGTACCTTCCACTTCCGTGCAAGCACCCGCGGCTGCGCGATCGAGGTGTCCACGCCGCACACGTAGTCCAGATGCGTCACCTCCTGCCGGCACTCCAGTTCAAAGCGCACCACCGGCAGGATCTCACCGTCGGAGGTGACCGCGCCGGTTCCCATGACCAGCGGGATTTCGCTCTCCCCGCCGATGCCGGCCACCGTCTCCGCCACCGCCTCCCGGGCGCAGCGCGCCTGGATCTCAAGCGCTCCGGTGCCGCCCCGTTCCGCCCTCAGGAGGATCTCCTCCGGCCACAGGCCCACCAGCTGCACCGGTCCCGAGGCCTCCGGCGCCTGCACGCACACGGTGACGTAGCCGAACTCCCCGCCGCCGGTGGTGTCGATCCCGCTCACCTCATCCACCGGATAGAACAGCCCGAACCAGCCGAAGCACGCCTCGGCGCTACTCACCTCGCGGATCATCACTCCCCGGGTGAGCCGCTCGTCCCGCCGAACCGCGCCGCCGCTCCACGGGGACCGGTCCAGGCGAAACTGGTCGAGAATCGCCTGCCGGTCATAGGTGTCCACCGGCACATCCCATTCCGTCTGTCTCCCGATCCACAACCGCGACCCGGAGGCACTGATCACACGCTTTGCGCACATACCACCACCAATTCAAGCCGGAATACCGGCAGATCCGCTCCGGTGCCGCCGCTGCTCGGGTAATACTCCCGCTCGGTCACCGCCGACTCCAGACACACCCCGCCCAGGGTCTCGTCCTCACTACACACCGCGGCCACCGCCGAGGCGAGAATCTGCGACTCCTGCTGCCCGCCGTCGGGTCTTCCGGCGCCGAAGATCGTCACCACGAAGCGGCGCTCCCCGGCGATCTGGTCGATTTCGCGATACTGGTAGGTAAGCAGTTGCAGCACCAGCGCCGGTACGGCGTCCAGGTGGTAGGGATCCACGTACTCCCGGTGTACGGTTACCGCCACCGGGTAGGCGTGCGCGCTCAGGCACGCCTCCAGGTGCGTCTCCAGGTAGGTCGCCACGCCCTCCAGGAGCTCGTGGTCCCACATCAGTAGCGCCTCACGTAGGGAGCCAGCAGCTCCTTCACGCTCGAGGGCAGGTCCGCCTCGAAGGTGGTCTTGCCCGATCCCCGGATCAGGCTCACCACATCAACCACGCCCACCTGCCGGGTCATGATCCGCTGCCGCCGCCACATGACGATCTCCAGGCAGGCGGTGCGGATGTCCGGCGGTACACTGTCGGTGGCAAAGCCCGCGCGATAGCGCGCCTTCATCACTCCCGGCAGTGCGGGAAACGCCAGGTCTTCCCGCAGGTACACGCAGCCCGCATCGTGGGTGTAGAGCGCGGGGTCAATCGCGGTGGTCTCGTCAAAGATCCGCTCCCGGTCCACCCACAGCATTTCCACCTCCCACACCGGCCACTGCCGCAGTACCGCCACCCCGTCGCCGTAGCCGTTGCCGATCTCCTCGTGTACCGCCTCCCGCAGCACCCGGCCGCAGTAGGACTCAATCTGGGTAGTCGCCGCCTCCAGCAGCGCTTCCGTGGTGGCCTGCGCCTCGTCGGGATACCCGGTGAGCGTCTGCAGTTCCGTCCACGACAGGAGTGATGCGTCCATTGGGCCTACTACCACGACGTCCTCGCTTTCTCCGCCACCACCGGCGGCGGATCGTAATGATGCGCACCCGCCGCATTACACGTCGATGTACGCGCAGACGGCGTCGAGAAACACCGACTGGTCGTCACTGTTGGTCATATGCACCACGAAGGGGTAGCCGTAGTCCGATGCGATAAACCGTCCCGGCGCCGGCGCTTCAAACTCCGTCTCGGCACTGGCGGTGAGGGTGGTGCGAAAGTGGCTGCCCCCGTCCGGCTCCCCGAAGCGGTACAGCCGCGTGCCGGCGGGCACCGGCTCCGCCGGGGTGGAGGCCAGGTTGATCGTCATATCATCGCCGTCCACGCTCACCGACTGCACCGTGTCCACCATGATCTGCCCGTCCGGCAGGTGGTAGGCCACGTAGTGGTTGTCGATGAGCGTCTCCATCGGCTCCCGCAGGCTCAGGGCGTTGTCCACCGATTCCCCCTTGGTGGTGCCGAACTCCACCACCCCCATCACGGTCAGGGTCTCCGCCGTGGCGCCGCAGCGCACCGCCAGGTGCGGTACCGTCAGGCGGTAGCGCTCATCCCCCGGCAGGGGCACCACCGTCGCCTCGCCTCCGCTCGCCGCCACCGTTCCCACCGTCTGCAGTCCCGCCAGGTACACGTTATAGCTCATCTTCTCAGCCTCCCGTCTTCACCACGACCACGTTCTTCTTGGTGCGCGTCATCAGGAATCCACTGCGCTTGCGGAAGCGCAGGAACAACTCCCCGTACTGCAGGCTCTGCTGCGTACCGTCAAAGCGCTTCAGCTCCACGCCCTTGCGATTGCCGTGGATCACCCGCTTCGGGTTCATGAACACCGCAAACGCCTGGTGCTTCCCCACGTCGCTCGCCGGCGGCAGGATCGACACCTCGTGGTAGGGATACCCGTCGATCGTGCCGGGCTTGCCCTCCCGGGGGCCGCGCCACAGCGGATCCCCGTCGGCGTCCTTCACCTTCGTCGCCTGGTGCAGGATCGTCTCGTTGAAGAACCACGCGCAGTGGCGCCGCTCCTCCGGCGGTACCTTGAGCTCCGCATCCCGGAAGTCCTCCCACTTCATCGCGTAGGGGCTCGCGCTCTTGAGCACGTGCTCCTGCCGCTCGGTGAGTCCCAGCGCGCCGGTAAAGGGGTCGCTGTCGGCCACCAGACACTGGCGGTCAAACTCCTGTCCCCAGGATTCGGAGAACTCCTCCAGGAACATCTCTCCCAGGTCGGCGTAGGCGTCTTCCTCAAACTCGTCGAACCACGGAATGAATCCCGCCAGGGTGTAGGCCTTGAGCTCCACCCGGCCCCCCATGGAGGGCTTGCTGCCGGTGATCTCCTCGCCGTAGCTCGTGAGCCAGTGCAGCTCCACCCCGCCGCGGTCGCGCTCGGGGATGTGGATCGAGGGGCCCGCCATCGGGCGGTGGGTCACCAGGCCCATCATCGCCGACTTCTTCGCCGCCTCGCTCATGATGTGCGTCTCGTAGATCGGATTGATCAAATACTGGTCGTTGGTGGACAGGTTCCCCATGGGCTCGCTCAACGGTGCCCGGGTCTGCACGAAGCCGCGACCCGCCTCCCAGTGCACCTCCTCGGGATTGGTCCACTTGTCGGTGCGCAGGTTCGGGATCCACCCGGCGTCCCCCAATTCCTCGCTGCGCCCGCGCCACAGGGAGATCAGGCTCTTGCCCATCTTCCCCACCAGCTCCCGCCGCGAGAGGGTGTGCTCCGGCAGGCGCTGGTCCTTCAGCTGCCGCCTGAGTTCCCCCATGGAGGCCTTCAACGCCTCCTGCTCGCTCTCGCTGCCGGTGGCCAGATCGCTGATCGCCCGGGCCAGATCCTCCAGCAACGATTCCTTGTCCTCGAGGTAGCTCTTCGCCTGGTCCGGCGTCTCAAAGCCCACCTCCCCGATGCGCCGCATCTGCTGCGCCCGCTCCACCACACCGGCCATGCCCGTCATACAAACGCTCCTTTCCAAAAACTGTGGATCGACGCTGCCTGTCCCGCGGCGCCGCCGTCATCGATCTCCTCATGGTCCTGCATCACCGCAAAGGGATTGGCCGGCACGTTGCAGATGGAAAACTCCACCAGCTCCTGCCGGCGATAGATCAGCTCCGTATCGGGGTTGGCTTCGGGGATCTCGATCTGCAGTACCAGAAAGCCCACGCTCCCGGCGGTGAGACTGCCGAAGCGCACCCGCTCCCCGATGCTCCAGCCGAAGGCGTCCACCTCCCGCGGGTTGAACACCACCTCCCCGGTGAGCTCGCCGTTGGCAACCCCCACCCCGCACGCCTTGCCGATCGCCGGGATCTCGCTGCAGTGCGCCCACTGCACCACCGGATTCCGCCGGAACGCCTCCAGCTCCCACCCGGCGGGATCGATCCGCTCCAGGTAGCGGTCCACCGCGCCGGTGGAGAAGGTCCACGGCACTCCGCTCTTCTCCTCCGTCTCCGCGCCAAAGGACACGCCCCCCTCGAAGATCCGGATCTCCTCGCTGGGCTCGCCACTCTTGGAAAGGTTGCCGTCCCGGAGAAACTGCGCCAGGTCCCGCCGCGACCACCGCAGGCGACGTACCCCGTCTGAATTGTTCTTCAGCTCCACCACCATGCTTCCATCCTCCACCCGCCGGAGCACCTTCGACATCAGGCGAACCCTGAATTGCATTGCTCCAGATCGCCCCATTTTCCGCTTGGCAGCCACGCTCTGGTGATGGTATGTTTTAGATGTATTATCTTAGGATTCATGAGATTATGCGTATGAGTGTCCCACGATTTCACTTCGCCGAAATCCCCTGGTGGCGCGGGGGAGACCGCTGGCCGATCCTCCTGGCGTACGAGAACGGACGTCCCGTCTATCGTCGCCCCGAGGCTGCCCACGCGCGTTCCTCCCGCGTCCCCGCTTCTCACACCACCACCGCTCGCGGCTCCACCCAGGCCCCCGACACGCCGGCGGTTCTCACCCATTAATAGGCGGTAACTTCGGTAATCCCCGCCTCGATCGCGTACTTCGTCAGTCCCGCCACGCTGCGGATGTCGAGCTTTGCCATGATCCGCGCCCGATGGGTCTCCACCGTCTTCACGCTGACGCACAACTTCCCGGCGGTCTCCCGCGTATTGCGCCCCTCGGCGATCATCTGCAGCACCTGCACCTCCCGCTGCGACAACCGCCGGACCTGGCCGTAGCGGATCAGCGTCTCCCCTACCCCCAGCTCGCTCAACGCCCGCGTGACGATCCGTCCCACGTACGGCCGCCGTCCCCCCACCCGGCGCATCGCCAGAGCAAAGTTCTCCACACACTCCATCTCGCTCATCACCACCCGGGCACCGCCCTGCAGAAACCCCATCACCGTCTCCCCGCAGATCCGGTTCACCACCCCGATGATGCCCGCCTCCGGCCACTCCCGCACGATCTCCGCCGCCGTGGCCATGCCGTTCATGCCCTCCAGCTGCTGCGCCAGTACGATCACCTCCGGGCGGATCTCCAGCACCTCCCGCACCGTTTCATACCCATCATGGCTGCTGCCCACGCACTCGTACCGACACGATTCCCGCACGATCGCGTTCAGTCCGATCAGACTGAGCTCCCCGTGATGGGCGATGTACACGTTCTTCATGGTGTACCCCCCTTTTGATCATTAGTCCAACTTTCTATATATTGATTATTATTACATCAAGTTTAAATTACGTCACTATTTTTTCCATTCGTAGGTATGAGGCCCTGCGGGCGATACCACACGTCTCCCCAGGGCTTTTCCTCCGTTCCCCGGCTGCGTAACACGTCGTTGATCGTCACCAGTCCCGCCTCGATCTCCCGCACCTGCCGCTCGGAGGCCTCCCGGCGGCTCTCCTGCAGTTCCGGCACGTCGTCCACGTTGAACCGCCCCTGCTCCACCAGCCCCAGCCGCCCGAAGAACTCGGTGTCCAGGATCTGCTCGAAGTTCTTCAGCGCCGGCAGGATCTGGTACTTCCAGAACGCGTGGTGCTGCGCCTCGGTGTCCTTGCCGGTAAACCCGCCCTTGCTGTCCTGGATGCCCGCCACCCGCGGGGGGATCCCGTACTTCGCGAGGATCGTGTACAGGTTCCAGCGCTTGAGATCGAAGAACTGCACCAGCTCGGGAGAGAAACTGATCGTCTGGAACTCGGTGCCCTTGCCCAGCACGGCCACACTCTTTTTCCCCGCCGTCCGGCCGTACTTCTGCTCCCAGACCCGCTCGATGAGCGCCGCCTCCTCCTCCCGCAGCGTCTGGTCGGTCTTCAACAGCCCCCGGGGAATCGCGTCGTTGCGCAGCAGTTCGGTGTTGGCCCGGTTGGCCTGGAAGTCCTGCTCGATCTCCGGGGTCAGGGCGATCAGCGGATTTACCCCGCGATACTCGTTCCACGGGTTCCAGTCGCGGAAGTGCACGATCTCGTCCGGCAACAGCGGCACCTCCCCCAGGTCGCTCTGGTAGGTCCAGCGCACCACCTGCCCTCGCTCCACCTGGTGGCGCATCCGCCGCGGGGAGAGTACGTGCAGTTCACTCGGCACCCCGCCGGAGTAGTTCTCCCCGAACCACCAGAACGCCTCTCCCTCCAGGTACCACCAGGCGGCGGTCTCCTTCCACAGCGAGAAACGGTTGAGCCGTGGATTCACGTCGCGGAACAGCTGGTAGATCGGTCCCGAGGTCACCTCCCGTCCCCGGCGGCGGATCGTGAACTCCGCCCGCGCCACGTTGCGCATCAACAGCCCCACGCAGATATTCACCCAGGCGTGCTGCCGGTAGGGATCGCGCAGCTTGCGGTCGTTCCCGCCGGTACCGAAGGGGTCGGTCCCCTCCCACAGCGACAACACGTCACTCACCTTGTCCAGGCTGCGCCGCGCCCAGCCAAACAGTCGCCGCCCCCTCAATGGACTACCACTCCCCGGCGCACCGCCGAAAAGACCGCGTAGCGCATCGCGTCCATGAAGTGATCGTTCTCCTTTACCACCTTCTCCTCCTCCATCCGGTAGTCCCAGATTTCGCTCATGATTCCCGGGCAGCGCCGTTCCACCACGAAGAACTCGCCCCGCTCCATCCGCGTGCGCAGATAGTCGATGCCGGACTCCACCGAGTTCGACGCCGGCTGCCCCGCGGTGATCTCCTGGATCCGCTCACCCCCGGCGGGGTCGCAGAACACTCCCGGCAGGCCCTCAAACCAGTCCCGATCGGTGAGCTCCTCGTCGAAGTGGCGGCTGGTCACGTTGTACCCGCCGTGGTCGGCGAGGATGTACACCGTCTCCCCGGCGAAACCCACCTGCACCGCCGCCATGTTCAGGCCGAAGTCCACCCCGATCGAGCGGTACTCGAACTCCGGCAGGTCCGTCTCGTCGATGAGCATGCCCTCGTGAAAGCCATCGTAGATGCAGCCCTCCGCCTTCACCCACAGTCCGTCGCGGAAGCGCTGGCGCTTCTTGTCGGGCAGGCCGTCGAGGATTTCGGTGATGTAGTCTTCGGGAAGGTTTTCCTGGTTGTCGCCGGGGTTCATCATCAGGTGGCGGTACTGCGCCGGGCGTTTCCACGGCTCCCCGGTGGCGGGGTTCTCGCCCTTGATGAACATGCGGTAGGACCAGTGCAGGGGACTGCCGGGGTTGCAGTCGTAGAGGAAGATGTTCCGGCAGCCGGGGATCGTCATCGCCAGGCGGGTGTGGGCCATCGTGATCGCCGCGTAGGAGAGCTGGCTCACCTCGTTGAAGTAGATCGTGTTGTACTCGTGCCCCAGGATCCGCTCCGCCTGCTCCCGGTCGCCGAGCCCGCCGATCCAGATCTCGCTGCCGTTGGCCAGGCTCACGTAGTTCTCGTGGACGTGCACCTTGTAGCGTCCGCCGCCCACCACCTGGAACAGGAGCGGCTTCAGCGTCTCGTGGAGGATCGAACTCTTGATGTCCTTGAGTCGCAACCGGCAGATCAGGTGCCGGCTGCCGGGGTAGCGCACCGCCCGGTACACCACCACCATGGTGAGGATCGTGGTCTTGCCACTGCGCGACCCGCCATACAGCAGGCTGTGCTTGGTACCGTCCCGCAGAAGGGACAGCGCCTGCTGCTGTGCCCGGGTGGGCTTAAAGACCGTCGAAGTCCTCAACGAACGCGATCTGGAGTTGACCACCGTCGGCCTCGTCGTCGCGCGTCGGATCTCCACCCAGGTCCGTCGCCAGCGCATCCCGTTCCAGCCGCGCCGCCTTCTCGATCCACTCCACCATCAGGTGGGGTGCCAGCTCCTCCGGGTCAAAGGTATCCAGCCGCTGCCCAACCACTTCCAGGATCCGCCGCGCCAGCCGCGCATGCTCGCGCACCCGGGAGCGGAACTCCTCCTCCCGCACCGCCAGGGCGATCCGGTCCAGGTGCTCGTCGTACTCCCCTGCCCGCTTCACCCACTCAAACCGCTTCGACCAGCGCGCCCACACCCCACTGCGGGAGCTCGGCAGCCGGGAGCCCTCCAGCACCTTCAGGATCGAACGCTCCGTCCCGAAATCCCGGTACAAACAAAACGCCGCGTAGGCGGCGTTCGTCTCGTCATCCCGGCGCAGCCAGGATTCCACCAGCTCACGGCGTGTCTCTCCCGGAACCACATCAGTGCTCATCCTGCCATCCTGGCCGCCCGCGACCCCAGGCAACTATCGGGAGAATCCTGAATTTATTGTGAAAACAGAAATTAATTATGTCGAGTTTTATGTAAGACGCGCCGCCGTCACAGTTCACATGTTTTTTTCATGTAATGTTTAAAAATTCTGATATTGACCTACTATCGATATCTCAATAGTCTTCTACCAAAATCTATTGTGGGAGTTCTGTATGCCACAGCACGCGCACACCCTCCTCTACGTCGAGGATGAACCGCTCATCGCCCTCAACCAGAAGCGTATCCTCGAAGAGCACGGATTCACCGTCATCACCGCCAACACCGGAGAAAAGGCGGTGGCCACCGCACGCTCCAATGCCGAGATAGCCCTTGTCATTATGGACATAGACCTCGGCCCCGGCATCGACGGCCGCGCGGCTGCCGAACAGATCCTTGCCGAGCGCGATATTCCGTTGATATTCCTCACCAGTCACAGCAGCCGTGACTACGTGGACCGCGTCAAGCAGATCAGTAACTACGGTTATGTGGTCAAGAACTCCGGAGAGTTCGTGCTGCTCGAGACGATAGAAAGCGCCTTCCGCCTGCATGACGCGCTCTCCTCAGCCCGACAACAGACTCACCGCAATGAGGCGATCCTCCGGGCAATTCCGGACATGGTCTACGTGTTTCAAGGATCGGGCCATATCATCGATTACAAGGGACCCGATAACGCCCCGTTGCATCTCCGGCCGCAAGAGCTCATCGGAAAGCACGTTTCCGATGTCGTACCTCCTGATCTTGCAGCACTGGCAGAAACCCAAATCACCCGCGTTCTTGCAAGTCAGAAGCCCACTGAATTTGATTATGAACTGCCTACAAATGAAGGAACCTTCTACCGCCATGCTCGGATGGTGCCGTTTGGATCAGACCAAGTATTTACCATCATCCAGGATCTCACCCCGGT
>CAYQRW010000083.1:11356-12836 GCA_964419735.1 uncultured Spirochaeta sp. | reverse complement strand
CGCCTCCGGATAGGCGTACTTCAGCGCGTTGGAAACCAGTTCATTTACCATGAGTCCCACGGGAATCGCCTGGTCCAGGAGGAGCGAGAGATCGGCAACCTCCTGACGAACGGTGACTCCCTCAGACGTCCCGTTCATCTCTCCATAACCTGAAGAGTAGACTGAGGAGAGCAGTTCTTCCAGGTAGGTGGGTAAGTGGATCTGTGCCAGCGATTCGGTCTGGTACAGCTGTTCATGCACGAGCGCCATCGATTGGACCCGCGTCTCACAATCCTTGAAGTAGTCCAGAGACTGCTGATCAGAGATGAATTCGCGTTGCATGCTGAGAATGCTGGAAATCACCTGCAGGTTGTTCTTCACGCGATGGTGGATCTCCTTGAGGAGAATCTCCTTTTCCCTGAGCGAATCTTGCAATCGGCCTGCAGCGACCGCGCGCGTGCGGCGACTTTGCATCAATAACACGATGAGCGTTCCCATCACCGTCACCAGCGCCGCCAGCCAACTCAGCTCGGTGCGGTACTCTCGCCAGAAGGAGTGCGTCTCGTTGTACCGCACCGCCTCCGGCGGGATCTGTTGGGGAGTAATCCCAGCGATTCGCAGCGGTTCCATATCAAAGATCCAGCGGTTGGGGCTGCTGGACTGCACGGGAATCGACTCCACCGATGTACCGGCGAGGATGCGCTGCACGATTTCCGCCGCCGAACGCCCCTGCTCCCGCCCGCTCGCCAGAAATCCTCCGGCTACCCCGGTGCCCATGAAGAAATCCCACATGGCAAACACCGGTACGGGCATGAGGTCGCTCACTACCGTGCCCGCCCGATAGAATTCCGCCACCGTTCCATCCGCTTCGAGCACCGAGGAGGCCAGAAACACCACGTCGCCGGCGTCCACCCCATCGGCAACGCGCGCCACCTCATCGAAGGTAATCTCCGGGTAGATCTCCACCCGCCCTCCATACCCGATCTCTTCCAGCGCACGCCGAAGGACCGCTTCATTGCGTCGGTAGGTCAACGTTCCGTCACCGAGGACGATCAGCCGCTCCCCGGGAAACAGATCGAGCGCCAGACGGAGCGTCTCCTCGATACTGACCTCTTCCGGAACGCCGGTGACCTGGGTAAGTCCCTCCGTAAGACTCGGCTCGTAGTCGTTTATGCCGGCAAAGACGGTGGGAACCTCCCCGAAGATGGAGTTCCGATACTCCCGGACAAACTCTAAGCCAAGATTGTCGGTGACGATCAGCACGTCGATCGGTCGATTGGCATATTTTGCCCGCAGATGGCCGGCAAAACTTTCGAGATACTGCGGGTGCGTGTAAAACTTGCCGTCCAGATACTCACTGGAGATCACCGAATATCGGTCGGAGTCACCCTGAAGCACATCCCGAATGCCGGCGTCTAAATCGCGGGTCCATTGGAAGTCGGTGCTATAGGAGTGAATGATCACCACCCGCGTCGAGGGGGTATCATACAGACCGAACACT
>CAYQRW010000083.1:1387-11256 GCA_964419735.1 uncultured Spirochaeta sp. | reverse complement strand
GCGCGCACCCTGAAGCACGATGGTAGCCGCATTGAGACCATTATAGTGGAGATGACACTTATTCGCGAAATATCCGGCTCACTCGGTGGCTGGGTCCCACGTGGTCCATTTCCAGCATCCGTGCGTGTTCCACGGGATTCTCCATGGCGTCGGCGCGCCGCGCAAAGGGAGAGTGCACGACCGCTTCGGGATTCTCGTTCTCGTTCAATGAGGGGAGCGCATTGAAGAGATACTGCGTGTACGGATGGTGCCGGCCGGCCATGAGCTCTCGGGCGGGGGCCTCTTCCACCAGCACGCCGCGGTACATGACCCCGATGCGGTCACTCACATATCCTACAACCGCCAGATCGTGGGCGATAAAGACCATCGTCAGGCCGCGCTCCTCCCGAATACGCAGGAGGAGATTAAGAATTTGCCCCTGAATCGAGACATCCAGGGCGCTCACCACCTCATCGCAGATCAGCACCTCCGGCCGGGTAATCAGCGCCCGAGCGATCGAGATGCGCTGCCGTTGCCCACCGGAAAAGTCCGCCGGCCGCCGGTCCAGATCTCCCACGTTGAGTCCAACCTCTTGAATCAACGCCCGCGCCTCCGCCTCTGCCTGCGACCGCCCCGGCCAGCGGGGAGAGTACCGATATCCGGAGAGCAGCACCTCCCGAATACTCATACGCGGATTTAGCGACCGCGCCGGATCCTGAAAGATGTAGCGAATGCGGCTGCGCAGCGTCTTTAACGCGGTGCGGTCGATGTGGGACAGGAAGAACTCATCACCATTGCGACTGCGAAATTGGATCTCCCCGCCCGTAAGTCGTTCCATCCGCACCATTAACCGGGCGGTGGTAGTCTTTCCGCAGCCGGACTCCCCCACGAGACCGTAGATCTCCCCCGGTTCGATTCTCAGGGAGACCCCGTTTACCGCGTAGACTTTGTCGAACTGCCGGGCGAAGAAACCCGCCTGAAGAGGGTAGTGTTTTTCTACCTGCGTGAGCTCGATCATTTGGGCCCCTCCACGATGCAGCGCACCCGACTCTCCCGCTCGGTGCGAATCGGCGGAATCGCCCGGCGGCACTCCTCGGAGACCAGGGGACACCGCGGCGCGAAGGGGCATCCCGGCTCCGGCCGGGTGGGGTCCGGCGGTGACCCGGAAAGAATATGAAGTGAGTGTTCACTATGATGCGCGCCGAAGGGAACCAGACTGGCCAGCAGCCCCGCAGTATAGGGGTGGCGGGGACTCCGCAGCACCTCCGCGGTGGGCCCCTGCTCCATCACCAGGCCTCCGTACATCACCACGATGCGATCCGCAAAGCTTGAGATCAGCGCCAGGTTGTGGGTGATGAAGAGAATCGCTAGGTTGCGCCTGCGGCGCAACTCGATCAGCAGATTCACGATACCCGCCTGAATCGTCACGTCCAGGGCGGTGGTGGGCTCGTCGGCGATAAGCACCGCCGGGTCGCCGGCGAGGGCGTGGGCGATCATGATCCGTTGCAGGAGTCCGCCGGAAAACTGGTGGGGGAAGTTCTCCAGCCGGCCGGCGGGATTGGTAACGTGAACTTCCTCCAGGAGCGTGATGGAACGCTCCCGCACCTCCTCCTCCGTGAGCTCCGGCTGGTGGGCGCGCAACGTCTCAGCCAGCGATTTTCCGATTGAGTAGATCGGATCAAAGGAGCGCCCCGGTTCCTGGAAGATCATCGCCACCTGGCGCCCGCGAAAGGCGCGAAGCGTCTCCGGGTCCATTTCCAGAACACTCCGTTCTTGGTAGCGGATATCGCCGCCGTTGATGCGACCGTTTGCCGGGATCAGGCGCATAATTGCCTGGGCGGTGACGCTCTTGCCGCTGCCACTCTCCCCCACTACTCCCACAATTTCTCCGGCGTCCAGGCTGAAACTGACATCCCGGACCGCCTGTAACGATCCCCCGCCGGTGGTGAAGTCCACCGAGAGGTGGTCGATGGAGAGCATCATGATCCGATCCTCCGTTCCCGATAGTAGGGATCAAGCACGTCGCGCAAGAGGTCCCCGAGAAAGTTAAACGCCAGGGTGGTGAGCAGCAGGAACAGTCCTGGATAGAGAAACCACGGGTAGTTTCTGAGATTGGAGAGCGTTGTTACCTCCCGGTTAAGCAAGCTCCCCCAGCTTACCGCGGGATCAACGATTCCCAGCCCCAAGTAGCTCAGCACCGTCTCCCCCAGAATGAAACCGGGAATACCCAGGGTAATACTGACGATGAGAATTGAGGCCATCTGAGGAATTATGTGGCGAAAGATGATCACCAGCGGAGGGATGCTCTCCAACCGCGCGTTAACGATGAAGTCCTCGCGCTTGATGCTGTGCACCAGTCCCCGAATGAGGCGGGCGCTTCCGGGCCACCCCACGAAGGAGAGAATCACCGTAATCAGAATAAAGGACTGTCCCGAGTCCATGTCCCGCGACAAGAGACTGCGCAGGAAGAGGATCAGGTACAATCCGGGAATGAGAATCACGAACTCGGCGATGCGCATGATCAGCCAGTCTGTCTTGCCACCAAAATAGCCCGCCAGGCCGCCGAGGACGATCGCCAGCGTCAGTGAGATCGTAATACCGATAAACCCGATCGTCAGCGAAATACGACTTCCGTAGAGGACCCGGGTCAGCATGTCCCGCCCCAGATTGTCGGCTCCCATGAAGTACACCGGGTAGGTGCGCCCCCGTTGGTTCCAGTCAGTACTGTAGCCGTAGTATTCTGCCTCCGTTCCAAAGAGATGCACCGTGGAAGGAATGAGTCCCCACAGGCGATACTCCGGCCCCTGAGCAAAGAGCTTAACCGGTACGTACTCTCCCCGCACCGGCGCATAGCGCCAGTTACTCTCATCAACCAGCGCGTATTTCTGTATCTGCAGACCCACACCGAGCTCGGAAGACCATAGGCGCACATTGGGCGGGTGGTAGGCACTTTCCCGGAACACCGTAGTCGGCTGGTACGGCGCGAGAAACTCCGCAAACGCCATACCGCCGTACAGCGCGATCAACACGAAGAGCGATGCCGCCGCCAGCGGACGGCGCATGAGCGCGCGCCGGAATCGCTTCATGTGTCCGCTCCAAATCTGATCCGCGGATCAACGATCGCCAGGAGAATATCACTCACGATCATTCCCAGTAGTACCAGGAAGCTAATGAACATGATATTGGCCAACACCAGGTTGACATCCTCCTGCCGAACCGCCTCATACATGAGCCGCCCGATTCCCGGATAGGAGAAGATGATCTCGAGAATCAGCGACCCGGAGAAGAGACTGGCAAAGAGGTTGGCGCTGGAGGTGATATAGGGATTCAGGGTATTGCGAAAGGCGTGCGCAAAGTAGATACGACCCTCACTCACACCGCGACTGCGGAGGCTGGTGATATAGGGCTGCCCCAACTGGTCCAGCATCGTGGCGCGGATCATCCGCATCGTGCCGCCGATCCCCCCGAGGAACGCCCCAATCAGCGGCAGGAGAATGTGATACAGATAGCTAAAGGCGAAGCGCACCGGCGCCTCAGAGGGGGGGAAATCGGGATACGCGGTGATGGGAAACCACCCGGAGATCGCCCCAAAGAGCTGCAGCAAAATTAGTAGGAGAATCCCCGGAAAGGCGTGCAGAAAGAGAGCCACCAGAGTGGCAATAACGTCCACCCGCGTACCTACCTTGGAACTGAAGTATATCCCCAAGGCGAAACTGATAATCGTCAGAAAGAAGAGGGAGATCAGGTTGAGCACCAGGGAGTTAATCATCCGATCCCGAACGAGGAACAGAATCGGCGCCCGGCTGATGAGGCTGCGCCCTAAGTCCCGTTCCACGAAAACTTGGCGCAGCCAGCGGCCGTACTGCACGTAGAACGGGTCATCCAGGCCCAGCCGCGCCCGAGCGGTGTCGATCGCCTCCTGGGTGTACTGGTTATCGCTTTGGCGAAAATCCTCACTGGTAAGCATCTGATTCCGAACGTAGTTGTCAACGATATCCCCGGGGGAGAGCTCCATCAGGCCAAACACCGCCAATCCGAGAATGAACAGAATGGTCACCATGGAGACGATCCGGGAGGCGATAAACGCCAGCAACGGGTGCCCCTCCCGGAAGCGCAACCAGGGCGTGGCGACGACGTATGCCGCCTGGTGCAGAAATTCCCGGGTGCTCACTGATCCAGAAATACGCGCTCGGAATCGAATCCGCCCAGAGTATCGTAGAACACGTTGTTCCACTTGTCCCGCACCGCCAGGAAGGACATCGGGTGTACCGTATAGATCACCGGCAACTGCTCCAGGAGGATCTGCTGGAACTCGTCATAGATCTCCCGACGCTTCTCTTCGTCCACGGTAAATCGCCCCTCATTGTACAAGTAATCGATTCGCGCTTCCCACTCGGTGGCCGGTTCTTCCTGTAGCGGATGCCACATATGCAGGTTGCCCCAGGAGGGCCACACATTGGACCCGCCGGTGGGCCAGTAGTTCACCCCTAGGCTGAGAATTACCGCTTCCCAGTCATACGTGCTGGTAAGTCGTCCTATGAGGGCCTGCCAATCGATGGGACGCACGTTCATCGTGATTCCGATCTCGCTGAGTTCATCCGCCAGGATCGTGGCGATATCGATCCCGATCGTTCCTTCCGCCCCCATGTTTATCGAGAACTCGATCTCGTTGCCCGCCTCATCCCGCATGACTCCCTCACCGTCCTGAGTGATACCGATCTCCGCCAGGAGTTCCACCGCTCGCTCGGGATCGTAGGTGTACTGCAGCTGGATATCGGGATTGAACATCGGATTGGGTTCGGCGAAGTGGTGCGTGGCCGGGGCCGCAAGTCCCCGATACACCTGCTCCACTACCCGTTCGCGGTTCAGCATGGAACTGATCGCCTGGCGAAACTGCGGCTCAATGAACCAGGCGTGCTTCACCGGATCAACGTTGGAGGGATTCTGATTAATTGAGATCAGGGAGGCCCCCAGGCTCTCTCCCCCGTTGTACACGGTGTAATCGGGGTCCTCAACGTCGAGGAGCTCGTCCAAATCCTCGGGGCGGGCGGAATACGCATCTTTGGTGCCGTTGCGAAACGCCAGAAACTCCGAGTTCTGATCCGGAACGATGCGGTAAATGACGCGCTCAACGTAGGGGATGCCGGTTCCCGACTCGTCCGTCTTCCAGTAGTGCGGATTACGTTGCATCACCAGCCGCACCCCCGGGGTGTACTCCACGATGTGGTACGGCCCCACCGAAGGAATCTCCGTGACCTCCGTATCAACGCTGAGCAGGTCCAGCACCGCCTCGGCGCCTCCTTCCTCCTTGGCAGGCTCGTAGAGGTGGCGCGGCCCAAAGGACATGTTGGAAGACAGCAGGGGGTTGGCCACGATGCGGGGATAGATCATGACAAAACGGCGCTCATCGATGCGCTCCGCCCGAATGCGCTCGGGAGTTCCGTCGGGCATCGTGATGAACTGCTGCGCATTGCTGCTCATCTGGAGCTCCTGATCGCCGGCGATCTCGTTGTACCAGTAGACCACATCGGATGAGGTCACCGGTACCGCGTCTTCCACAGATTGCCCGGGAAGCGTCCAGTAGAGGTCATCCCGGAGGGTGAACACCACGCGCAGCGAATCGGCGGCCTCATCGATCTCGATCTCCCAGTCCGCCAGGTTGGGCGTCCACTCCCGTTCATAGGGATCGTAGTCAACCAGGCTATCGTTGAGTACACCCACAATCGACCCGGTCTCCGTATCGGTGACGTTCACTTCATTGAACGTCTTGGGATCGTTGTTGATCGTGGTAACCCACTCCCCGCCGATCTCTCCCGGGACCCACTCCGGGGGGCCTGGACGGGACTCCATCTGCTCCAGGAGAGAACTACGCTGCTCGGACCGCTGCGTCTCCGCCTCGTCGCGGGTCACCTCTTCACCGCCCCCACAGGAGCTCAGTGCAAGAACAACGATCGCTGCCACCACCACGCGTTTCATCGGTACACTCATATTACGCATAAATATACCGTGAAACGGCAAGAGATGACTATTGCTCTCAGATTTTGACCGCGGGATTTACCGTCTCAAAATTGGACGATATCAGCGATTGCAAATCTTGCAGCGCCTCGTCCTCGTCGGGGCCGTCCGCTTCGATCGTAACCTCGGTTCCCTGGGACACGTTCAGCAGGATCACCTTGATAATATTCTTGGCATCCGCCGATTTCTCGCCCTTGCGAATTGTCACGACACTTTCATAACACTTGGCCGTGCGCACAAAGAGATCCGCCGGGCGGCTGTGAAGCCCCGTCTCATTGGTAACCGTTATCGAAATATCCTTCATCAGCGTACTCCTTACAAATTGAAATCAACGCCCCCGGCTACACGAGAACAACCGTGATTCCCTGCTCCCGCAGGTAATCGACGTAGCTGCGGGGGGCACGCTCGTCGGTAACCACCACGGATACTGCCGCGACGTCGGCAATCCGGTGAAAGCGGGCGCTGCCAAACTTTCGGGCGTCCACCGCCAGAATGATCCGATTAGACACCCGGATCATCTGCTGAATCGTGGGGACCACCTGAGAATCGAACACGGTGATACCCTGATCGCGATCCACCCCGTCGGCAGACATCACCAGGGTGTGCTGCCGGTGACAGTGGTGAAAGTACTCGTATCCCGCCTCCGGTCCCACGGAATGCTTGTGCCACACCTCTCCCCCGAGAATTACGGTGCGTATGTTTCCGGCCACGCTGGTTTCCACCGCCAGCTCCAGCGAATTGGTGATAATCCGAAACTGCCGGTCAGTGATGCCACTCATGATCTTACCGGCCAGGAAGGTCGTCGTGCCGGGGCCGATCAGGATGTCGTCATGCTCCCGAACCAGCTCGGTGCAGTACTCGGCGATGCGAATCTTCTCCGCGATCGCTTGGCCTGCACTGTGCGGTCCTACCGCTCCGGTGAGCTCCGTTTGGTAGATCACCCCGCCGCCCACCGTCTGCACCACCGCCTGCTGCTTCTCCAGCTCCTTGATATCGCGACGGATCGTGGCTGTGGAGACGCCGAAATGGTCGGAGAGCTCCTCGATGGAGACCTGTTGCTCCACTCGTACCTTGTTTAACAGCCGCGAGAGGCGCTGTTTCCGGTTTTCCACCATTGGCTGCGCGGATACGGATCAATCAGCGAGGTATTCGACGATCTTTTCGATGTCCTTCTCGATACCCACCCCGGTGAGGAACGAGACGGAATGTATCACCGGAACCTCGCCGGTCCCGGAGACAAACGTGGTAGTCACCACCAGATCGTGGCCGGCTACCTTGGAGGGCACCTCCGCCGCCTTGCACTGGGTGGTCTCCACCGGAATGTTGCGTTTGCCCAGTTCCTCTTCTATTTTACGCGCTACCACCGTGGAGGTAGCGATCGCCGTACCGCAGGCCACCAGGATTCGCTTTTTCTCTGCCATGTTGAAGGTCACTCCTTTGACGCGTAGAACTGCTCCAATAATGCCTTTATTTCGGTGTGCGAGTCGAGGGAAACCACCGATTCCGCCAGTTCTCTCGCCACGCTGATCGGCGTCGTCTGGATGAGCCACGTAGCCTCCGCCAGCAGCGAGGGGCTCATACTGAGTTCGGTCACCCCCAGCCCGATCAGCGCGGGAATCGCCAGCGCGGATCCGCCCAATTCACCACACACCCCGACCCACCGGCCGTGTCGCGCCGCGGCGGCGGACACATGTTGAATCGCGCGAAACACCGACGGATCGAAGGCGCGATAGTACTTTTCCACGTCACCGTTGAGACGATCCGCCGCCATCAGATATTGGGTCAGATCATTGGTTCCCACACTGAAAAAAGAGACGCGCTGTGCCAAGGCGTCCGCCACCCATATGGCAGAGGGGATCTCCACCATGATGCCGATCTCAATATCCGAATTGTAGACGGCGCCTTCTAACCGCAGTTCTTCTTT
This sequence comes from uncultured Spirochaeta sp., assembly GCA_964419735.1. Lineage (GTDB taxonomy): Bacteria > Spirochaetota > Spirochaetia > DSM-27196 > Alkalispirochaetaceae > Alkalispirochaeta. The sequence goes on along the minus strand of CAYQRW010000083.1, from coordinate 3,338 downwards.
TACCTCCTCCACAACGGCCAGCGCCTCATTCAGTTCCGGAACGCCTCCCACCATGGGAAACATGAGTTTCACGTTACCCACAGCCGCCGCCCGCAGGATCGCACGCAACTGGGTACGGAACAGCGGTGGCCGAGATAGACTTAGCCGAAGCGCGCGGTTCCCCAGGAAGGGGTTGTCCTCTTTGCTCAGGGTGATCGACGGCAGCTGTTTGTCTCCCCCCACATCCAGGGTACGGATAATTACCGATCCGCCGCGAAACGCCTCGGCGGCACGGCGATACGCCTCGTACTGAGCCTCTTCATCGGGGAGCACCGCGGAATTGAGAAAGAGAAACTCGCTGCGGTACAGTCCGATACGCTCCGCCCCCGCCCGGCGCGCGGGCTCCAGCTCGGCGGAGGACCCCACATTGGCCGCGACGTGGATCACCTGACCATCGGGAGTAACCGCGGGCTCGCCGCGATAGCGTTCTACTCGGTCCCTATGGCGGGAGAGCTCCTCTTCCCGGGCAACCAGGAGCCGGCGCGTCTCGGGGTCCGGGTTGATGAAGATCCGCGCCTCATCAACATCCGCCGTATCCAACACCACCGTGTCCTCGTCGGTGATCGACTCCAACGCACCGGCAACGCGAACCGCCGCCGGAATTCCCAGATTCTTGGCCAGGATCGCCACGTGCGAGGTTGGACCGCCGCGCTCGGTGATCAGACCGTCCACCTGCCCCGCGTCCATCAGCACCGTGTCGCTGGGGTAGAGCTCTTCCGCCACGATGATGCTGTTGGGGGCCAAACTGGAAAGATTGATCTCCCTCACCCCCAACAGATGGCGCAGAATACGCTTGTACACATCTTCGATGTCCGCCGCGCGCCCCTTGTTGTAGTCATCATCGCTGAGTTCCGCAAAGAGGGAGCGGTAGTTGTCAAACACGGTGCGTAGCGCCTCTTCCGCGCAGACCTGCGCCTCCCGGAGCACCTCTTCCACCTCGCCCCGGATGCTTTCATCTTCCGCAATCGTCTGTTGGGAGCGAAAGATGTGGGCGTACTCATCCCCCAGATTGGCGCGGGTTTTCTCCTTGAGCGCCACCAGTTCGGAGACGGCCGCCGACACCGCGTGTGCCAGGCGATCGCGCTCCACATCGAATCCCGCACCCGGCCCGGCGATCACCGGTAGCTCGGGGCGCGTGAAGAGCACTGCCTGACCTTGGACGACACCGGGAGACGCAGATATTCCCTGAAGGTGCATGTTATCGCTTCCCGTGCGTCTTCACCGCGTCTCGCAGGATCGTGTAGATTTCATCCCCCCCGGTGGCGTGCAGGATCGCCTCCAGCACTTCGTCGTGCTGGTAGACGGTGATCAGCGTTTCCAACATGTCGCCGATCAACTGCTTTTCCTTGAGAGCAAACATCGAGATCATCTGCACCGGAAGCTGCTCGTCGGGGCTACCCATGGAGTAGAACTGCACCGGCTTCTCGAGCCGGGCGAAGAGCAGTACCGAATGTTTTACGTGATCCGCGTCGGTATGCGGAATCGCAATCTTATGTCCGGGCATCGGCAATCCCGAGGGGTGGATCCGCTCCCGCTCGAGAATCGCTTCCGGAAAGCTCTCATGGCAGTACCCGGAATGAACCAGGTACCGACTCATCGTGGAGAGCGCCTCATCCCGGGATCCTGCCTCCAGATTTTCAAAGACACACTCAGGTTTGACCAAATCACTGAACTGCAAGGATGTTGATGTCATGGCCGCTCCTCAATCCTCGTAGGCACCGGCCACGCGATGCCACGCATCACGATGGCGGCGGTACAGCGCCCAGAGTACGATCAACGCCACCAGAATCAGTCCGTTCCCGACCCAGAAGCTGTTGGCAGCCAGCGTGAAGAGCGCCGCCAGCCAGTTGCCTCCGTCCACCATGCTGGTAATCATCGTGGCGCCCTCGGGGAACTCGAAATTGGCAGCCTG
>CAYQRW010000083.1:0-1287 GCA_964419735.1 uncultured Spirochaeta sp. | reverse complement strand
GCGATGGACGTGGGGTGCCCGATCGCGATAGCGGAGTCCAGACCGATGTAGATCTCCCGATCACCGGCGCGCTTCTGCAGAAACTCCCGCGCCGCCTCGGAGAGCGGAATAAGCCCTTCCATGAGTAGCGACACCATGCGCGGCATGAGCACCATCACAGCGGCCAGGGAGATTCCGACTTGCAGCACTTGGGTGATCCAGGCTGAGGCGGCACCCTCACCGGCGTAGGCGATCATCGCGATTACTGCACCGATCAGCAGCCCCTGAAGCACCGGTTCGCCGAACACCCCGAAGCGTTTCTGAATCGATTCCGGATCCGCCTGCACATCCCGAAGTCCGGGAATGCGATCAATAATCTTGTCCACGATCATCGCCGGAACGACGAAAGCGGTGGAAAAGCCGTGGGGCAGGGATATGCCGGGCATGCCCATCAGCTTCTGAACCGCCGGGGCGGTCCAGTCGGCAAAGAAGAGGATAACCGCCGCAAAGAGCAGCGCCGACACGAGTCCGAGCCAAATGTTCCCGGTAATCGCCTGCACCATCGCCCCCACGAAGGCAAAGTGCCAGAAGTTCCAGATATCTACGTTGATTGTGCGGGTCACCTTGGTCAGCAGCAGCACCACGTTGAGCAGAATCACTGTGGGAATAATAAGAATCGCGATGTTGGAGCCGAAGGCGATCGCCGATGCCGCCGGCCAGCCCACATCGATAATGCTGAGCTCAATGCCGAAGCGCTCCACCATCGCTTCCGCCGCGGGGCCCAGATTGGAAAAGAGGATGTTCAATACGACGCCGATTCCCACGAAGCCCACGCCCACCATGAGCGCGCTCCGCACCGCTCGTCCCGGTTTAGCGCCGAACGAAACTGCCATAAAAAACACGATAATCGGGAGAAAGACACTCGCCCCGAGATCAAGAAAGAACTGAACCACACCCTGAATCGTTTCCATGAAGGCCTCCTGAAGCTATCGTAACCCAGGAACCCCGCATGTCAACAAAAAGTTGCAATCAATTTGCAATCTTGTGCAAATGTGTTTCAGATGTTTTTACGAGATGTTTCACCTGTTCGGTTTCCGCAGGCATCACCCGCCACCCAGCCTCCCGCCCAGCAGATCTGGAGACTAAACCCGCCGCTGCGACGGTTCACGTCCACCATGTCCCCGAGAACCGCCAGCGAGGGCCAGCGGTAGAGGTGCATCGTGCGAAAGTCGATCGCCGAGGGATGCACGCCACCGCTGGAAACGACCGCCTTGTCCTGCCCCATCAGCCCGGAATAGGCGCAGGGAC
>CAYQRW010000082.1:0-12883 GCA_964419735.1 uncultured Spirochaeta sp. | reverse complement strand
GGATCCGGCGGTGTACGCCTACGCCGCGGGACAGGTGAAAAAGGCAGTGGAAGTGACCAAGGAACTGGGCGGCGCCAACTACGTCTTCTGGGGTGGTCGCGAGGGTTATGAGACACTCCTCAATACCAATATGCAGCGCGAGCTGGACAACCTGGGGTTCTTCCTCAACATGGCGCTGGACTACAAGAAACAGATCGGCTTTGACGGTCAGTTTCTGATCGAACCCAAACCTATGGAGCCCACCAAACACCAGTACGACGCCGATTCCGGTGCGATCTGGGGATTCCTGCAGGAGTACGGCCTCGACAAGGACTTCAAACTGAACATCGAAACCAACCACGCCACCCTGGCGGGGCATGAGATTCAGCACGAGCTGATGTACGCGCGCATCAAGGGAATCCTGGGAAGCGTGGACGCCAACCAGGGCGATACGCTGCTGGGCTGGGACACCGATCAGTTTCCCACCAATCTTTACGTCACCACCTCGATGATGTACGAGATTCTGCAGAACGGTGGGCTCCACTCCGGGGGTCTCAACTTTGACGCCAAGCTCCGGCGGCCTTCCTCCACGGTAGAAGATCTGGCGCAGGCGCATATCGTCGGCATGGACACCTTTGCCCGCGGTCTGATGGCGGCGCAGGGAATCCTCGATGACGGTGAACTGCCGGGATTCGTGGAAGAGCGCTACAAGGGCTACCAGAGCGATCTTGGCAAGAAGATCGTAGACAAACAGACCAGCTTTTCCGAACTTGCCGAATGGGCGATGGACAAGCAGATCGACCGCACCGATTCCGGGCGCCAGGAGTACCTGGAGTCGATCATTAACCGGTTTCTGTAATAGCCGGTTCTGCAGGAAAAGCTGCGCGCGGCCCGTGGCACGTGGCACGTGGCACGCGGTGCGCGGCACCTGTCGCTGTGACCGCATCACTCACCACCTCCCGCTCCGACCGCATGGTCGTGGCTGGGGGAGGGGTGTCGCCGGAGAGATCGTCGGCGGATAGACTGGTGGACGAGAAATTGTCGGCGAAGAGATTATTGTGAGATTTCCCGGGGAACCTGGCTTTTTGGGTTTCTCCGGGTTACTTTTTTTGAAATTATCTCTCAAACAGGAGTGATCGCGTGAAGAATAGCATTGAAGTGAAACCGAAGCGGGACGATATGCTGGTGGGAACTCTGGAAACGAAGAGTCCCTTGTTCCAGGCGTTTCCCCAGGGGTCGATCGTCGTTCTCAAGCCGGATGGCGCCAACGCTCGGTCCGATATGCAGTTGGGTACCCTGCGGCGTGAGTGGGCGCGCCATGAACAACGGACCCCGGAGGAGTACAAGGGGATTCCTTCCGAATCGGTTACGGTTGCCGTAAACCCCTTGGGCAATATCGGTACGCTCCGCGATACGATGGCCCGGGCGCTGGGACTTCCGGTGGCGGCGCTGCAATTACAGATGCCGGACAAAACGCCTGCCAACCCCCGGGGAAAGGTGGCCACGTTTCTCGAGACGTGGGGCGTCTCGTAGGGGAGCGGGAGCTGCCCACACGGCAGGCGCGCGCGGGCGGTCGCTCGCCGCTCGCCTTGACCGGCACCACCGGGCGGGCTAATCTGGGAGTATGAAACACCAGCTTCGAAGTCTCACCAGCACCGGCGGTCGACGTATGGCCGGCGCCCGCAGTCTGTGGCGTGCCAACGGCATGGAACAGGAACAGTTCGGAAAACCGATCATCGCTATCGCCAACTCCTTTACCCAGTTCGTGCCGGGGCATATGCACCTGCACGACGTGGGGCAGCGCGTGAAGGCGCGGGTTGAGGCGGCCGGATGTTTTGCCGCGGAGTTTAATACGATCGCCGTGGACGACGGCATCGCCATGGGTCATGACGGGATGCTCTACAGTCTGCCCAGCCGGGAGCTCATCGCGGACAGCGTGGAATACATGGTCAACGCCCACAAGGCGGACGCGCTGGTGTGTATCAGTAACTGTGACAAGATCACCCCCGGCATGCTCATCGCCGCCATGCGGCTCAACATCCCCACGATCTTCGTCTCCGGAGGTCCCATGGAAGCGGGCAAAGCCCACGGCCGGAAGTACGACTTGGTGGATGCGATGGTGATGGCGGGGGATCCCGAGGTCGACGACGATACGCTGCGGGAGGTGGAACTGGCGGCGTGTCCCACCTGCGGGTCGTGCTCCGGCATGTTTACCGCCAACTCGATGAACTGTCTCAACGAGGCGCTGGGACTGGCGCTTCCCGGCAACGGCACGGTGGTGGCTACCCATCGCCTCCGGGCGGAGATGTTCGATACGGCGGCGGACCGGATCGTGGAAATGGCGTGGTCCTACTATCGTGACGGCGACGAGTCGGTTCTTCCGCGGACCATCGCCTCCCGGGGGACGTTTGAAAACGCCATGCGCCTGGACATCGCCATGGGGGGCAGTACTAATACCGTGCTCCATATCCTCGCGGTGGCGCAGGCGGCGGAGGTCGATTTCACGATGGCCGATATCGATCGCCTCTCCCGAGAGACTCCCAACCTCTGCAAGGTGGCACCGTCCAGTCAGTATCATGTAGAAGATGTGAACCGCGCCGGCGGCATCCTGGGGATCATGGCTGAACTGGCGCGGCTGGATCTGCTCGACCTCACGCGACCGCGGGTGGATGGTCTCACCCTGGGAGCTGCGCTGGAGCGCTATGACGTGGCGGCAGACTCCGGCGGGCGTCGACGGAGCCGGGGCGCCGCAGGTAAGGACGAGGCGGGCACCGGTACCGGCATTGCCACCGCTACCGCGCTCGCTCCCGAAGTTCGCGCCCTCTACAGCGCCGCTCCCGGAGACGGGCGCCGCAACCTCACCCTGGGCAGCCAGGATAACAGCTACACAGATCTCGACACCGACCGCGCCACAGGATGCATCCGGGACGGAGAGCACGCGTACTACGCGCAGGGTGGCCTGGCGGTACTCTCGGGAAATCTCGCCGAGGCGGGGTGTATCGTGAAGACCGCCGGCGTGGACCCCTCTATCCTGGATTTCGCCGGGACCGCCCGCGTGTTCGAGTCGCAGGACGCCGCGGTGGATGGCATCCTCAACGGTGTGGTGGGCCCGGGAGATGTGGTGGTGATTCGCTATGAAGGGCCCAAAGGCGGGCCGGGGATGCAGGAGATGCTCTACCCCACGAGCTATCTCAAGAGCCGCAAAATGGACAAACAGTGCGCGCTGCTTACCGACGGCCGCTTTTCCGGCGGGACCAGCGGCCTTTCGATCGGTCACGTTTCACCGGAGGCGGCCTCCGGAGGGTTGATCGCCCTGGTCCACGACGGAGACACGATCGAGATCAGCATACCGGAACGGTCGATCACGCTCTCGGTGCCCGAGGATGAGCTGGAACGGCGGCGCAGCACCGAGGCGTCCCGCGGGGACGCGGCGTACACGCCGCGAAACCGTACCCGAGAGGTTTCCACCGCCCTCCGGGCCTACGCGTACTTCGCCGAGAGCGCCGACAAAGGCGCGGTGCGGCGCGTACCGTAGGCATGCCCATTGAATCGCCCGTGATAATGCCCGTAGGAACGCTTGACATCGAACGCAGTCTATAGGTATTCTTTTATCGGTTTTCGGGGCAGGGTGCGCTGATCTCCACCTGAATAGGGGGGAGTCGGCAATTCCCGACCGGTGGTTAAAGTCCACGAGTCGCGATAGCGGCTGAACCGGTGTAATTCCGGTACCGACGGTATAGTCCGGATGGGAGAAAACCGTACAGATCTCAGCGGCCGTGTAGTCGGTATTACCTTTCGGAGACGTGATCTCCGGGGGTATCGATGACTCGTCGTCACCGGATCTGCTCCCGTCGTGTACACAGCCCCGAGCTTCGGCTCGGGGTTTTTTTGTGTCGTGACCAAATGAGATCGCCCCGAACCAGGAGGATCTCATGTGTAACGAATGTTCCGACGGTCATCTTCAGCGGACGCTGCGTCTTGCTGAGGAGGGCCGCCGCGGCGCCCCGCCCAACCCGCTGGTGGGCGCTGTAATCACGCGGGAGAACCGGGTCATCGCCACCGGGTATCACGCCCACTATGGCGGCCTCCACGCGGAAGCGGATGCGCTCCACGCGGCGGGGCCGGCGGCCGAGGGAAGTACGCTCTACTGCAATCTGGAACCCTGCTCCTACACCGCCCCGGGCAAGCACCAACCCCCCTGTACCCGCCACATCATCGAGGCGGGAGTGAAAAGGGTGGTGATCGGGCAACTGGATCCAAATCCCCACGTCCGGGGCCGCGGCGTTCAACAGCTGCGAGATGCGGGAGTCCAGGTGGTTGTGACTGAGGAACCGGGAGAGTACTGGCGTTTTAACGACGTGTTTAACACCGTCATGGCGCTCGACCGCCCCATGATTCACCTTAAAACAGCGATGAGTCTCGATGGTCGTATCGCCACCGCCGGCGGTGACTCTAAATGGATCACGGATGAGGCGGCTCGGCGCGAGGCGCACCAGCTGCGCGCACAGCGGGAAGCGGTGGCGGTGGGGATCGGTACCGTTCTCACCGATGATCCCTCGCTCACGACCCGCTTGGTTGCAGGGGCGGACCCGCGACCGGTGGTGTTTGATTCCGACTTGCGTATTCCGCTGGAATCCGTCCTGGTTCGAAGCCGTGCTGCCGAGTTGATCGTGGTGACCCGCGCCGAAACGCTCGAGAAGCGCCGGGAGCGGTCCCAGCAGCTGGAGGGACGCGGGGTCACGGTGGTGGGCGTCGCTGCGCCGGAAGGTGGCGCGGCAGGAGTCGATCTCCGCGACGCCCACGAGGATGGCGCGGCAGGAGTCGATCTCCCCGACGCCCACGAGGATGGTGCGGAAGGGGTCGATCTCCCCGACGCCCACGAGGATGGCGCGGAAGGGGTCGATCTCCCCGCCGCAGTGGGCGTGTTGCGGCAGCGCTTCGGGATTCGCTCGATGCTCGTGGAGGGTGGCTCCCACCTGGTGACCGCGTTTGTTGCGGCGGACCTGTTTGACCGAATTACCGCCTTTCTGGCACCGATTATCATCGGAACCGGTATCCCCGCCATCGGTGACTTGGGTACTTCGGAGATCGCGGCGGCGCTCCGGTTGGAGGGGGTGCGCTGGCAGCGCATCGGGGAGCAGCAAATGGTGGACGGGTACCACCCGGAGTGGCTCTCGCGGGTGCAGGCGCCGATCGATGAACGCTCTATTAAACGGGAGGCATTACATGTTCACGGGACTCGTTGAGGAGATCGGCACCGTGCGGGCCGTACGGGGCGGCGGATCGTACCAGACGATCCAATTCACCGCGGAGACGGTGCTGTCCGGTACCCGAGTGGGTGACTCGATTGCGATTGACGGCGCGTGCCAAACGGTGACGCGCATTACTACCAACACGTTTGAGGTGGAAACGCTCGCGGTGAGTCTCCAGAAAACCACGCTCGGAAGCTACCGATCCGGGCGCCGGGTGAACCTGGAACGCTCGCTCACCCCTGAGACGCGCATGGGCGGCCATATCGTCCAGGGTCACGTGGACGGGGTCGGGACCGTTGCTGCCGTTCGGGAAGATGGAAAGAACGTCTACTTCTCTGTGGTTGTGCCGCCGGAACTGGGTCGCTACTGCATCGGTGAAGGATCAATCGCCATCGACGGAACCAGTCTGACGATCGCGGAGCTGACGGATAACGGAGCTGCCGGATCCACCGTCACCGTGAACGTCATACCGGCAACCTGGCGCACCACCGTCCTCTCCGATCGAGTAGCGGGGGAGCGGGTGAACCTCGAGGTGGATGTGCTTGCCCGCTATGTGGAGCGGCTGTTGACCGCCCCGTCGCCGAACCAGGCTGCGGGCAGCGTTCTCACCGAAGAGCGCCTGCGGTCACTGGGATACTGACAATGCAATGGAATGAAGGAGCATGCAATGGATAGGTTACACGATGTGGCCGCCGCCCTGGAGCGGTTGGCCCAGGGAAGACTCATTTTAGTCCGTGACGACGAAGGTCGAGAAAACGAGGGAGACCTGGTGGGGGCGGCGGCACTGGCCACCCCGGAGATGATCAACTTCATGGTCACCTACGGCCGGGGCCTGGTGTGCCAGCCGATCACGGAGGCCGCCGCGGCGCGCCTCGACCTTCCGCCCCAGGCTGCGGTGAATAGCGAGAGCCTGGGAACCGCGTTTACGGTAAGCGTCGACGCGGCGGTGGGCACGACCACCGGCATTTCTACCGCCGACCGCGCCGCCACTGCGGCGACCATAGCTGATCCCGCCTCCGTCGCGGGGGATCTGCGCCGTCCAGGGCACATCTTTCCGATCGTCGCGCGACCGGGAGGCGTGTTTGAGCGCCCCGGGCACACGGAAACGGCGGTGGATCTCGCCCGACTTGCCGGGCTGGAACCGTCGGGTCTGATCTGTGAAGTCCTGGCGGAGGACGGGGCCCCGGCGCGGGGACCGGAGCTGGAGCGTCTCTCCCGCGAATGGGATCTGCCGCTCATCTCGGTGCAGGATGTTATCGCCTACCGCGATGCGGTGGGGGATATTCCGCTCACCGCCTCCGATACCGCCGAGCTACCCACTGAGCACGGCTCCTTCCGGATCACGGTGTTCCAGACCGGCGATCCGGGAACGCAGGAAGGCGTGCTGCTGGAGGCTTCGCAGTCGGCGGGAAGTGGAAATGGGGGCGCTGCGGAAGCGCGTGGTGTTCCGGGGAGCCTCGCCTTCCGGGAGAACACCACCGCCGGGATCGACACCGGGGATAGCGCTTCAGCGTTGCGGGCCCCGGTGGTACGGGTGCACTCGGAGTGCCTTACCGGGGAGTCGCTTCACAGCTCACGCTGTGACTGTGGGGCGCAGCTCGAGGCCGCCATGGAGCAGATCGCCCGGGAAGGGGGCGCGTTGGTCTACCTCCGGCAGGAGGGGCGGGGAATTGGACTCTTCGAGAAGATTCGTGCCTATGCCCTGCAGGACAAGGGTATGGACACCTTGGAGGCCAATCTCGCGCTCGGACATGCCGGTGATCCGCGCCGCTTCGGCACCGCCGCCGCGATCCTGCGTTCCCGCGGCTACAGCGCCGTCCGACTTATGACCAATAATCCCGACAAGGTCACATCCCTGGAGCGGGCGGGAATCGCCGTGACCGAGCGGCTTCCGCTGCACGTGGGGCATAGCAAACATAACGTGGGGTATCTCACGACCAAATTTGAACGTATGGGGCATATCGCCCCACGAGAAAAGGAGTATTCACGATGAACACCATTACGACGATCGAGGGAAATCTCTCCGGCACCGGCAAGACGTTTGCCCTGGTGGTGAGCCGCTTTAATTCGCTTATCACTGAGCGCCTGGTGGAGGGGGCGGTGGACTGCCTGCAGCGCCACGGTGCGGATGCGGACAACCTGACGCTGATTCGCGTTCCCGGGGCCTGGGAGATTCCCATGGGCGCGAAGCGCGCCGCCGCCTCTCACGCCTACGACGGCGTGATCTGTCTGGGGGCGGTGATCCGCGGGGGAACGCCCCATTTTGACTACGTTGCCGCTGAGGTGAGCAAAGGAGTCGCTGCTATCGGCATGGAGACCGGTGTGCCGGTGACCTTTGGCGTACTCACCACCGACACGATTGAGCAGGCGGTGGAGCGGGCTGGAACCAAGGCCGGTAACAAAGGCTGGGAGGCGGCGGAGGCCGCGTTGGAGATGGTAGACCTCTACCAGGCGATGGATCGGTAAGCAGGGGTGGCGCCCGCGGCGTGGGCTTGAGTGGGTGCCGCTCTCCTGATATTCTCGGTCCATGACCGAGAACGTGTCTCGTCCCCGAACCTACCTGGCTCTGGGAATAGTGCTGAATATATGTTTGGGCACGGTGTACAGCTGGAGTGTATTTCGCGTTCCCCTGGAGTCGTACTTCACCGTGGGGGCCGTGGAAAGCGGTTTGCCCTATATGCTCATGCTGGCGGTCTTTTCCCTGACGATGCCGCTTGCCGGAACGGTGCTAAAACGAATCGGCCCCCGGCGTACCGCCCTGATCGGCGGGATCTTGCTTGGTACCGGATGGGTTGCCAGTTCCTGGGCTCCCACCATGACGGCCGTCTCGATCTTCTGGGGAGTACTGGGAGGAATGGGAGTGGGACTCACCTATGTAGTGCCGCTCACGATGGCCCACGCCTGGTTTCCCTCACGCCGCGGCCTCGCCATGGGATTGGTCCTGGGCGGCTTCGGCATGTCGCCGTTCGTCACGGCTCCGATCGCGGAGTTCATTATTGAACGCCGCGATGTCCTTGCCTCCTTCCGGACACTGGGCATCGCCTTCGCCGTGCTCATTCCGCTCTTGGCGTCGTCGTTTCGGATGCCGGTAGGCGGCGCGGGCGTCGGTGGCCGCCCCTCCGGTGAGGTGGAATCTGGTCAGGTGCTCCTCACGCCGAGGGCGATGGTAAAAACTCGCGAGTTCTATACGTTATGGATCGCACTCCTGTTGGGATCGATTATCGGACTCGGGGCGATCGCGATCACCTCACCCTGGGCACAGCGCATCGTCGGTCTCACCGGCGGGAGCGCTGCACTGGCCGTCTCGATCCTGGCGATATTCAACGGGGTGGGTCGACCGCTCTTCGGATTTCTCACCGACCATCTGGGGCTCCGCCGCACGGCATCCCTGGCGTTCGTCCTCACCGCCCTGGCGGCTACGGTGCTCCTCATAGATGTGAGCAATTCGATCATTAGCTTTGCGGGAGCGTTTGCCATTTTCTGGCTACTGCTCGGCGGCTGGTTGGCGATCGCCCCCGCGGCTACCGCCAAGCTCTTTGGGCCTGTTTCGTATCCGCAGAACTACGGCATCATCTTTCAGGCGTATGGCCTGGGAGCGGTGCTGGGTACGTTATATTCCGGTCGTCTGAACGAGCTCTTTGGGTCGTATCGAGCGGTGTTGTGGCCGATTCTCATAGCCAGTTTCGTGGGCATGGTAGTCTCATGGTGGGGGTTTGCGCGGATAGCACCCGCGGGGAGTCGCCGTCGCGGTTAAGGGACCGGCCGGCCCCCCGGAGGTCTGGGCCCCGGAGGTCCAGGGCCCGGCTGTCCGGCCGTTGCCGGGGACAGCTGCGGTTAGACCTCCGCGTCCGGGGCTTCACCCTCATGGGCGGTGAGCGCGTTAAACACGGCTACCACAAAGACCGAAACGAACGTCGCATACACGGAACCCAGTATCACGGCGAGAATCGAACCCAACACCGGGATCAGACCAATCACCATGTTAAGAATCGATACCAGCACGCCCAGCGCGATGAGTACCAGGAAAAACACGAACACGGAGGCGAAGTGCTGCTTCACGACCTGAAAACTTCGACCGATCGCCTGGAGCGGATTACTCTCATTCAGCATCAATGCGACGAAGGTGAACATCAGAAAGAACGCCAAGACGATTCCCGGAATCACCAGCAGCACAAAGCCTATCGACACGATAATGCCTACCAGCAGGGAAGCCAGGAGTAGGGCCACGATTCGTCCACTGGTGCGGTTCCACGCCTCCCGTAGACTCACCGCGTTGCCGGTGAGTGCATCATGTGCCATGAGAACGGTCATGCCGTGACCCAGCAGGCCCACGATAGATCCGATCACCATGAGCGTAATGAAGCGTCCCATAGCCATTCCCGCAAAGCCCACCGCGTCTTCGGCGCTAATGGCTGTATCTGACTGAAACGGTCCCATCTGCGGCACCATCGAGCCGATCAACAGCAGCGACAGAATCGCCAGCACGACGCTTATCGCCAGAATCGGAACCAGGATAACGGGGTTTTCCTTGAGTCGTGCGAACGACGTTTGTAAGAGATTAACAATGCTCATAAGTACCTCCTAGTGGTACGGTCGAGGGAATTATTACTCATAAGATATGCAGGAATGTGGCGAACATCAAAGTGGTACTCGAAGAAACTATCCGTTAGTACTACAATTTAGACAGATCTATGGAGCGATACGTAGCTGTCCAGGTCCAATACCCCCGCCTTTCCTACGCTGAGCTGGTGCACCTCAGGAGTCACCATCGGTCTCAGGTGCGGCTTGCCCCTATCGAGATAGATCAGCAGGTTGCGGTGGTGAAGCTCTTCTTAATGCGATCCGCCGCTGGTGCCGGGGGCTCCGCGACCCCGGAACGCGAGTTGCATACCTTCCGCGTCAGTTCATTACCCTCTGGGTCAGAGGCTCCTCCTATCCTCACTCTGAGCGCTGAATACGACGGAGCTCGTGCCGTGCATTGCCGGCTTGACGGCGATGGAATGAGCCCTCAGACGGCGGAGCTCCGCGTTCCCCGGCATCGCCGATGGTGGTGGATCCCCCTGGTGGTGCTACTGCTGGTAATCGGCATTGCGACGTTCATGGTGTTTCGGGGATGGTCTGTCGAGATGCGCGGTGGAGGATCGCCCGGGGAACGAACACCCGCGACGGGGCAGGACGGTGAGCCTGCCACGCCTGAGGCGGTGACTACGCGAGAGGCTCCACGCGAGGCCACGCCGGAACCGGAGCCTGAGCCCCAGCGTGAACTCGAGTCCGCGCGGGACACCGAGGACACGCAAGAGACCGTCCCCGCGCTCCCCGACACCGCTCTCCAGGTGTACTTCGGGCCGAACCAGACGCAACTCACCGCTGCTACTCGTCGTGAGTTGGATGAGCTCGTCGAAGTGCTCCGGGAGTATCCCCAAGTACCGGTGACCATTGTTGGGCACACGGCGCTCTATGGAACTGAAGAGGGAAGGTTGGAGATCAGTCGGGGAAGAGCGGAGGGAGTCGCCACCTACCTCAGAGATCAGGGGTGGCGGCCGGCGAGTGAACCGTCCGTGCGGTGGGTAGGATCTCGTGATCCGATCACCCGTGATCGGGACGAGCAGCAGCAGAACCGACGCGTCGAGATCTCCGTCGGGGAGGATTAGTCTTCCAGGTAGTACTCCAGGGTAACTACTGCGCGGACCGTCTTGTTCACCTGGGATGCCTCCGGCAAGTTTTGCGCGCCGTCGCCAGGGAGGATCTGAAAGACGCCTTGGTTGGCCCGCCGAATCGATCCCAAGGGGCTGCCGGCATCCTGGGCAAATTGGTTTGCTCCTTCCCGGGCATTGGCGGTGGCGGTGGCGATCATCTCCGGCTTGATCTCGTTCAGCCCGGTAAACAGGTAGCTCGGTCCCGGTTGATAGCGTTCACCACCCAAGACCACGCCCTCCGAGAGAAGCGACCCGATATCCTGAGTCGCGCCGCGTACCGCCGTGACATCATCGGTACGCACCACCAGGGTCTGGCGTATGATGTAGCGACTGTCCACCGGACCGGAGCGGTACGCCTGGGCCAGCTGGTCGGTGACGTTGAGATCTTGCAGTTCCACCTCATCCCCCGCCAGGTCGTGGTCCGCCAGAAACCGGCGAACTGAGTCGGTGTCGCGTGTGATGATCGCCTGAGCGGCGTCCAGTTCGTCCGCGGTGGCCACGAAGGTTATGGGCCACACGGCCCGATCGGCGGTGACGTCGAGTTCGGCCAGCCCCTTGACAGTTACGTACCGATCGTAGGAGCGGGCGTGTTCAATGCCGCGTCCCACCAACCACCCGGCGGCCACAATCGCCCCCGCCAGGAGCGTTGCAATCACCAGCAGCACGCGGCGGTGCCGGTCAATCCATTCCCCTGTTTGCATACTCTGATAGTAACCCGTCTGCTCTGTTCTGTGCCACCGATATCATACCATTAGTCGCTGCAGCACCTCATGGAGGAGCTGTTCATGTACCGGCTTGGAGACGAAATCATCCATGCCCACGGCGAGACACTGCTGGATGTCATCCTCATAGCTGTGGGCGGTGAGGGCGACAATCGGTGTTCGGGCTTTGCCCAGCGATTGCTCCTGCGCGCGAATCCGTTCGGTCGCTTCGAGACCACTGATCTCCGGCAGGCCCAGATCCATGAGAACGGCGGCAAACGTGCCGGCCATCGTACGCTCCACCGCGGAGAGCCCGTCCTCTACTTCCTCCACGGTGTATCCCGCCCGCGTGAGATGCCGCGTTATGTATAAGCGACTGATCGCTTCGTCCTCACAGACGAGGATCCGCCGTTGTGACGTGATCGGAGCAACGGCATCGCGATGTTCGTCCCGACCGATGGTCCCTCGTTGTCCCACGCCCTGCGTAGGGGGAGAGATCTGCTCCATGGGTGGATCGGGCACCGCCTCAAAGGGGATCGTCACGCGAAACGTTGCCCCCATGCCGCGACCGCTCTCCACGGAGATCGATCCCCCCATCGCCCGGGTCACCTGCCGTACGATCGCCAGTCCCAGTCCTACCCCGCGGGTAGTCTTGGTATAGCCGCTATCCAACTGGATGAAGCGATCGAAGATCTGTTCTTGGAGTTCCTCAGGAATACCGCGACCGGTATCGGTGACGGTGAAGGTATAGAGATCTGAGTGAGCCTGCTCACCCCGCGGCAGCGCGTGTTCCGTCGGGACCGTCGTGACGTGCACGGCAATCGAGCCGTGGTCGGTATATTTCACCGCGTTGCTTACCAGGTTGGTGAGAATCTGAATAAGCCGTCCCTGATCTCCGCGGACCGTGTCGGCGGCGGACCCGAGTTCGTGGGAATGGGTCAGAGACAGTCCCCGTTCTTCGGCGGCTTCCGAGAAGAGCCGGCAGACGTAGTTCACCGATTCCGTAACTGAGAACGTCTTCTCCGATAGCTTGAGTTTTCCCGCCTCGATTCGTTCGAAGTCGAGAATATCGTTTACCAACGTGTCCAGATTGCCGGCGGCCACTCGGGAGTAGCGCAAATAATCCCGTTGCGTTTCATCCAGGGGTGTCTGGGAAAGGAGCGACAGCATTCCGGTCATTCCGTTCAGGGGAGTGCGAATCTCATGGCTCATGTTGGCCAGGAAGAGGCTCTTGGCCCGGGACGCTTCCTCCGCC
>CAYQRW010000081.1:5960-13022 GCA_964419735.1 uncultured Spirochaeta sp. | reverse complement strand
AGCCGACCGTCTCCAGATGGTGTCGCTTAAAGACATTGACGATCCGGCGCGTCTCGTCACCGGTCAACGGAGTTCGACGGCGGATTTTGGCCTGCAAAGTTTGGACGTTAATCCCTGCCTCTCGGGCCAAGGCGGAGAGATTAAGAATTGGTGCAAGCTCCGCAAGCCGGTCGATAGTAAGCACAACGTCGGTATCAAAATAGTCGAGAACCGACTCACCGGCTTCGAAGCGCTCTTCGAGGTTTTCTTTATTGGTTTCGCTCATATAGCGCCTTCTCCTCTACTCTTGAACGTCGGACGCTGATCAATCTTGTGCGTTCGCCCCGCTCGGTGAAAATCGCTGTCCAGTGTTTGTCCTCAATTCGTCCGACCGCGAGAAAACGTGCTTCCCCAGCAAACTTGGACGGGAGCAGAAGCAGTCCATTGTCTTGCCACAAATCCTGCGCAGTCTCAAAGTCGATTCCGTCCTTGCGAGCGTTCGTCTCAGATTTCTCCGGATCAAACTCAACTCCACCATGTACAAAGAATACGCATAATTTTTTATGCAGTCAATCCGCTTCAAGGTTGGGACCTTCAGACAGATTCGCTGACATCAGTCGCTCGAACGCCGTTTCGATATTTACGATAGTCAGTTTTGGCCGCTGTGTGAGTTTCCGACGACCTGATCGTTTCGCTAAATCGGACCTTCTCATGGGCTTTGTACAAGCCGTCGGTTTTTATAATCGTTAGGTCGTGAGTCCGACAGTGTTCCGCGAGGGTCAGTTTCGATTCTTCTTCTTTTTCCGCCACAAACATCACCAGCGGGGGCTCACCCATGTTTGGAACCGTCACTTCCCCGATGGAATTGGTACAACTGACGCCTCAGGCGTATGGATTGCTTACCATAAGGATCGGTAGCCCCCGGTTCAGCGCCGAGTCCGGGATGATCTAAACGACCTTTAGAAAGTAGCGGGGATCTGTGATCATTGCAGTCCCTCGATAGAAGGCAACGGTCGACCGTCACGCACCAGTTCCCAATCCTGGATCAACTGGTCGCGACGCAGTTCCGCCCTGGCGAGTACTACCTTCAACTACACCGCCGCAGCTACCCGGCCACAACCCGCCCGTTCTGGATGTCGTCCGTTGGCGTGGTGCGGTGGACCTACCTCACGCGCCCTCTTCCTGTTTCCGTCGCTCTTCGTCGGCGTATTGTGCGAGGGCGCCGGCGGCAACGGGCGAGTCGGTAGATATGGCAACAGCCTCGTCTTCCGCGAGCGTTCACTGGACCGGTTTAACTACAATCTCACTGATTGTGGATTGCCGGAGCGCGGCGACAACCGATAGACGATGTTTGACAGCAGGATCGACATCAACGCCTAGTCGTATTCTGGTCATGCCAGATAGCCACAGAGCAAGCCACGATGTGTCAAGCAACGTGCCAATGGAACCTGGCACCGCGAGCAAACGACCGGATCGTCACCCACGCCCGACATGGCGGAGTTGCCATATGAATAATGAAGCACTCCACGCAACCATAGACTCCGCGATACGCGAGGCTGGCAAGCACAACCTGAAGCGCACGATTCAGCCGGAGCGTAGCGACAAACATACCCGTCGTACGCAGGCCCCAGAGTAGGAGAGACCACCACATCTCGAACGCTTCCGAGGCGCGGAAAACTTGTTGCAAGCTGCGAACAGACGTATAATTCAGACACATTGTTCTTTCTAATTTTGCGAAAAAGGCTTCGTGCCTTGGGTTGGAAGAATGTTATGATGGAAACTACCGACTATCTGCCGTCATGGCGAAGATTCTTCGAGTTTGTCCATGATGTGCTTGCATGTCCGGGTCCTCAAGAACCGCTGACCGCCCTCGTTCAAGATTATGAGGAGTTGCTACCAGCCGATCTCGGCGTGGCAATGTTTCATATACAAGACAATGTCCCTTATTGTACTCGCTGCCCCGACTTCGCATCTTCTATGGTATCCGCGTTTAACGAGCACTACAGCCGGTGCTGTCCGCAATACCCACCTCCCACGGATACGCTCTTTGGGCCGGTTGAATGGGTGAAGTTCCAAGATACGGAATACCATCAGGATTTCAACGTACCTCTCGGCATTCGCCACAGCTTGGGGTATCGATTCGTGGATCCCGTTACCAATAGCGACACGGTGGTGATGTTTAACAGATCCGGACCTTCTCGTTGCCGGTTTTCCCAAGAGGAGGCAACGGCCCTCGAATACTGTATGGAATCTCTCGTGTCCATACGAAGGCTGCAGTGTAGCGAGGCTGTCCTTCGCAGGCAGTGGATTCAGCCCGAGGAGATTAGTGTCGGAAACCGTTTGACGCCCCGGGAAATGGAAGTGGCATTACACCTGCATCGCCGCACATCGATGCGCAGAATTGCTGAGGAGCTTCAAATAAGCCCGCGAACGGTAGAACGCCACGTCCTCCATATATATCAGAAATTCGGTGTTCAGTGTCGACAAGAGTTCCTTGAAGCGAGCGCAGTGTTCATGCGGCGATAAAACTACGCACGTTTTCCCCGATGCGGAACAACTCCTCACCGCTTCATACTGATTAGTGGTATGGAGGAAACAGCAATGAAAACAAGTTGTGTTGTAACTTCACTTGTCGTTATTTTTTTCCTGCTTGGCTGCGACGTGTTGACACAAATGGCGGAGGAGTCCGAAGACCTCGGACCTCCTGAGACTCCGGACAACCTCAGGTGCATTGAGGAAAGTACAGAGCAGGTCAGACTTGCCTGGGATCCACCGACGGCAACAGTAGACTCTTTTGAGGTGGAACGCAGTGTGGGGGACAATCTAGATTTTGTACAACTCGATGTGGTGTCGGGTTCGACGCGAACCTACACCGACAGTAGCGTTTCTCCGGGATCAGTCTATTACTACCGTATCCGGTCGGTAACCGGTAGGAACGTTTCCGATTTCTGCACGGAGATAGAGGTGCTGACTCCCCTTGAGGCTCAACTGGAAACATTTGACTGGTTTCAGGACGGCTCGTACGAAAACGTCGGCGAGCTGGGAGATGCGTATGTGGGGTACGGCTTTTCCGACCAACCCTACGATGTGGAAGTACGGATTATTGACAGTTCCGGAACTGAACACGAGTGGCAGTTGTTCGAACGTGATTCCGACGGCTACGTGGAAATACTCCTCCCCCTGGACCACTTGAAAGACGGTCAGAACTCAATAGATGGACGGTACGTACACGCGGTTACCGGTGATTCCGGCGCCTCCGGCGCGGTGTCCCTGTGGCGGGGGTATTACGGATATGGTTCTGACCCGCACCAGACTAGAGTGTCCATCCCCAGGGTGACCGTCGACGGCGGAGGTAGTGCGGACGATACGCTTTTCATCCTCGATTTTCACGATCCGGAGACGGCGCCCTACGTTCCGATCGACAGTATCGGCATCATTCCAGCTACCAACGGCAGTCTCGTCGTAGAAACGACCGACTATAACGATCTGTTGCAGATGACCTTTTATTCCGGTTCCGGGGAACATGAGTTTGCCCGCCTGTTTATGGATGATCTTCGGGATTACGAGTGGGAATTTGATATTCGCACCGGCACCGACGGTAGTCTGACGGGGCACCTCCTGAAGGATACCGGTGGTACCCACCCGGAGCCGATTCAACCCGAGGACAATGCGGGGGTAATTATCCTCTGCCGGAACAACGACGGGACGGGAATCGAGGCAGATATCTTTGTGGCGCCACCAATACCCATTTCCGGTGACGATTCCCGGTACAATCATGATACGGGAGAGTTCACTTTTTGGAGTTTGGCAGGGGAACAATCGTACGAGCTGGTAGCGGTCTGGGACTTTGACGGACATATCACTCATCACGACGTCTGGGTTGACTCTTCCGGCGTCACTGAGTTTGAACACGATGTAGTTTTTGACCTTCTCGCCCCGGTGGTGCTGGCCGAACACAACTGGTACGTTGTGGACTATTTTGGCTGGATAACCGACGACCTTGATCACGAGCTTGTCGAGATCTGGGTGGATCGGGAACAAATTGCGAGCATCCTCAATGATCCCGCCCATGAGTTGCACGATCGCGTTCATGCCGTTGTGGCGACATCGACGCTGCCGGGGCTCCTTTCTAACGACACGATCTTTCGGGATCTGACCGATTTCGGTTTCTCCGCGGCAGATTATCAGCCGTACTGGATCAAACCCAATACTATAGATATGCCGATGATGCCCATCATTTCTAAACACCCCATTGTTATGTACTACAACAGGAACCTCGTTGACGTCGGCATGGTTCCCACTACCGTTCCGGCTCTTCTTGAACTGGCGGATGAACCGCTACCTTCCGGAGCGACTGCGTGGCTCGCCTATCCCCAGGACCTGCCGTACTGGTTTGTTCCGTGGCTACACTATTTCGGCGGAGCGGTGAGTGACCAGTATGGCAATCCGACGTTAGATACGCCGGAAGTCGAAGAGACACTGACCTTCCTGAGTAGTGAGCAGTTGAACGCGCTGCTGCCCGAAGAGACTGATGACGGGTATCTTAATCGGGACGAGGCGATTGAGTCGTTCCACTCCGGCTCGGTGCCCTTTCTTATCGACGAGGCGCATCGATGGTTCGATCATTACGATGAACTGGGAACGAGTCTGGGTATTGCCCCCTTGCCGGAGGATGTTCAAACGTACATCATGACCTCCGGTGTCTTTATCGTTGACCGGGACGATCCTGACGGCGAGTCCGCCATCGCCGCCTCGTTGATGAACTCGTTCACGGAAACGGCGATTGAAGAGGCGTACGCCGAACTGATCGACTCTGGCGTGAGCACTGAAGCGTGTTTTCCCGCCCTGCTGGCCGCCCAGGATTTGCCCGGGGTTACGGAACCGTACGCGGTCATACCCGGTTTGTTGGAGAACACAACGCCCGGACCGTATTTTGACTATCCTATTTGGTGGGCGATTGAAGATTTCCTGTGGCAGGTGATTTCCGGCGACATGACGCCTCGGGAGGGAGCTGAAGCGATGCAGGCAGCCGCCCGGTGAACCCGGTGGGTGGACCGCGCCCCCCATAAGCTTCTGATCGACGTTACGTTTCCAGAGTCACTCCGTGGAGCGAGGACCACAGCCATCGCTTTCGTGCTATGCCCTCTCTCCATGGACGGACGGCAACGAGAAAATAGAGGAATATCACGGGTCGCCTTCGCCGTATCCTCAGGGTGGGGGAATCGCAACTGGGACACCTTACGGCCGTGGGCCAACGGAACGGTCGGGAAACCGCGAAAACTATCTGCTTTCCTGGCTTCTTTCTGCGAACCCATTGAAACCGGGGAGTACGCGGAAAACCGTGTACGCGGCCACCGGGACCTACGCGATATCGGCAGGCCCGGCTTAAACTGCGTCGAGAGTCACCGCTTTTTCCGTTGGTAGCTTGCGGCGCACTTCTTGTCCGAAAAGGTGCAACAGATATGCTCCCGATCGATATTTCTCCCGATCAATATTTCTCCCGGTCAACGTCAAATACGTCACCTTCTCCTCACGCCCTGCAAGGTTTCTTCTGCTTCGTCGAGGAGTCCGAAATAGCATACATCTCGGAAGCCTGTGCTATAATCATTCATGGCATCAATTATGGTACTGATCGTGTTCGGTGCCTTCGGTTTGGCGGTGTGGATCAGTGGCGTCGGGCCGACTCCGTATGTCGTCATTGACGCGGTGATTCCGGTAGTCGTCGTTCCGGCTGTGCTTGTGATGATCGGAATATCGCCGTCGCGATTCGTTTCCGCCTTCCGGAGTGCTATCCGGCCTGACGGGGTCCCTGGCGATGAATTGGCGGCCGCCCGAACAATCATTGCTGGTTTTTCCCGTATGGTAGTCGCCTCCGTCGCCCTTTTCATTTCCATCGGCGTTATCGCCATGCTTCACGACCTGCCGCCCGGCGACGCCGGCGTCGTGGCGGCGCTGCTGGCCGGGAGCCGTACCCTTCTCGTAGACGTCCTCTACGCGCTGGTCCTACAGGCGCTTTTGATTCAACCGCTGCTCATGCGGCTGGACATTGCCTCGCCGACCCGCTCAAGTGAGCATTTCCTGGGCTGAGCGGTTTTCAAGGGCCCGTAATCCGTATGGCCGGCAGAGCAATTGCTTGACCTGGGGGTGTAGTGGATAGAGGGAGATATCCTTTTCACCAGGCCGCTGAACTGCATGGCACGCGATTTTTACCCTGCTACTCTCGCCCGCGTAAACGCCACCGCCGACGGTGACTCATGAGATCGCCCCCGGCGCTCATCCGCCGATCGGCAACACCGTACGACCGTACACCTCGTTGAGCACCTCCGCGATCGCCGTATAGAACGCGGAAAACCCGCAGACGATACCAACCCAACCGGCGATCGTCCCGACGACGACAGAGCCGGTGAAATCCCGGATCGCCAGAAGAAAGAAGAGCGCCGCAAGGGTGACAAACACAACCTGTAGCGCCCGATTCAGCCGGAGCGTACCGACGAACATACCCGTCGTGAACAGGCCCCAGAGGAGAAGAAACCAACCCATCTCGTACGCTTCCGAGGCGCGGGAGAGTCCCATCGCCGGAAGCACCCACGTCGCAACAAGGGCGATCCAGAACAACCCGTAAGCGGAAAACGCGGTCGCCCCGAAGGTGTTGCCCTTCTTCCACTCCTGAATACCGGCGATCACCTGGGCAATTCCGCCGACAAAGACGCCCATCCCCATGATCATCGAATCAAGCGGATAAAATCCCGCATTGTGAAGGTTGAGGAGTACGGTGGTGAGGCCGAATCCCAAGAGGCCGAGGGGCGCCGGGTTCGCCGTGGTATCCCGGATAATCGTGTGGTCCTGTGTCTGTGTTTCCATGGTCGTACGTGTGTCTCCGTAAATCTTCTATGGTATGTCGCCGTCGCTGCACGGCGCGTGCGGATCATACCACAAAACCGATTTGATGCTACCCTCTCCCCATGGACCGTCAACAACGAGAAAATATCAGAACGGAGCAGCGTGTCCCGGTGGTACAGAAGCAGGACCAGCGTAACGGGGCGCTGACGGGGGGAATCACCTCGTACGGATACATCGTGAAGA
>CAYQRW010000081.1:0-5860 GCA_964419735.1 uncultured Spirochaeta sp. | reverse complement strand
CAGCGTAACGGGGCGCTGACGGGGGGAATCACCTCGTACGGATACATCGTGAAGACCGGCGGTACCACCGTACTCCTTGCGTCTACCCCAGAAGCACCGCTGCGGCATCAACCGGTGAACGAACGGTTACGCCGCCGACAGTCCGACCAACGAGCGGGCCAAAGTGGCGCACGTCCCCGGTGATCAGGATGTCGCATCCGGCACCAATTGCAGAGGCCAACACCGGGATGTCCTTCTCGGGAAATTGCACCTCCCGGAGCTCTTCCGCGGGTACGTCCGCAGCGGATTGGCGAGTTGGAGCAACTGTTAACGCTGCGGTCAACGTGTGAAGGACAGGAACCGCCTCGGGACGGTGGATTGCAAGATTGCGGAGCGCTTCTTCAATGACGTAACGGTCGGCCACAACCGTGTGCGACGCCGCGTGCATATCGTTGACCAGTCGCCGCACCGCACCGTCGGTGAACGCCGCGGAGAACAACACGTTGGCGTCAAGGAACACCCGCATCGTTCACCGGCGCGCGTCGCCGTACCATTCTTCCAGGTCACGCTCCGCCGCAGCAAACTCGTGCAGCCGCTCCTGGGTATACACCTCAACCGGAAGGGCCACCGCCGGCCGCAGCAGGATACCCTCCTCCGTAGACTCCGCAATGAGCAGCGAGTCCGCCTCGATCCCCATCTCTTTGCGGAGCCGGGACGGAAGCGTAACCGTGCCCCTGTCGGTTACCGTCAGCGTGACCTTCATGACTACAGTGTACGAGAGCGCCGGCATTTCTGCAAGTATTTCTGTGATCTGATTCCCAGTATTTCTGTAATTCTGCAATCAACAGTCGCCGCGACCTCCTGCGCCGTGATGACAGCTCTCACCGACTTCCCCCTCCTGGACACGATGTTCCGCGCCTCCGCGGACGAGATTCACCGAGCCGTCTCCGCCCTCACCGCCGACCAAATCCGCGCCTACCGAACCATGCTGGTCGTCGACTTCCTCTACGCTATCGCCTACACCGGCCTCCTGGTTCTCCTCTTCCGATCATTTAGATCGAACCAAAGGTTCTGCGGAGCCATTCGCCGTACCGGGGTTGCCGCAGCCGGTACAGCAGGCCTCGCCGACTACTTCGAAAACGCGTTGGTCCTGGCCGTTCTGGCAGCCCTGCCCGGGGAGTCTCCGCTTGCGACTGTTCTGGGGGTGACAACCACTGTGAAGTGGATCTCCGTCGCGACAGCGGTGGCGCTCCTGGTGGTCATGGCAGTCTTACAGGGCCGTCCACACCGACGGCGGTGCCCTTGAGAAAACTCTGACGCTCGATTTCGAGAAAATGTTCGATCGCGTACCGCAGCATCGTCCGTGGCATCTCCCGATAGCGCTCCAGCAGGAACGACCGGGCAACCTCCCGATCGCGTTTCCCGATCTCCCGCACCATCCACCCGATCGCCTTGTGCATCAGATCATGGGGGTGTCGGAGGTGATAGTCCGCAAGCTCCACCGTCGGGACAAAAACCCCGGCACGAATAAACGCCAACGTTGCAAGAACCGCCGTCCGTTCGCGCCAGAGATGACCGGACCGGGCAAGTGCCCACAAGAGCTCCGGCGTTCCCTCCCCGGTGTACTCGCAAAGCAACGCCGGCCCAAGGATCTTCGGCGCTGAGGTATCGACAAGATCCCAGTTGTTCACGTAGTCCAGGTGAGCAACATACCGTTCGCCTATTGCTCGCCGTTGTTCGGCGTCGCCGCGCTCAAACTGATCAATCAAAATACACAGCGCCGTCAAACGGCACTCGTGAAACGGGTCACGCAAGAGTTCCTCTACGGCAGGAGGAGCGAGAGCGCGAAATCTCCGGGCTACGGTTCGTTGCTCCGGTACGGTAACACCCAGAAACCGATCGCCTTCGCCGTATCCCCCCGGGTGGGTCTGGAAAAATCGTTCATGGTGGTGCGCCCGCTCCGCGGAACTGAGCTCCTTCAGAGCATCGCGCACGGCGTTGGCTTCGCTGATTCCCATACGGAGATTGTACCGCCGCCCTCAACGCCACACAACCAACCCGGGGAGTTCATATACAGAAGGTAGCTTGCCAACATCCGCTGCCGGAACGTACACTTCTTGTATGGTACGCACGGACCTTGGTCGACGTCTGCGCGAGCGCAACATCGCGGCGCTGTCTCCGGAGCAACGGATAAAACTGAACGATCGTGAACGGGCGGAACTCCTGTCCATCACACCGGATCGTGGATGGTCGGATTTCGTGCGCCGGTGGCGACGGCGGTATACACGATGACCACAAGCGAGCTCATTGCGCTCCTCGATAACGCTCGTGTACCGGCGGTTATTATTGGGGGAATCGCAATGCGCCTTCACGGCAGTCCCCGGGCAACCCAGGATCTGGACCTCAGTGTCGCGGCCGCCTCCATCGATGTTACCATTCGCGCCCTGTATCAGGCGGGTTACGTGCTCGTCTCCGCCGTAACCGACGAAACCGCAACGGTATTTGGAACGCTTGACGCCGCGCTCAGGTGGGTAAACCACGCGAATCCGGGTTCTCTCACACTTATCAAACGCCCGAGGTCGGTTCCTGAAGTTGCATCCTGCGACGTTTCTCATCAGGATATCGAGGTCGAATCCCAGGTAGATCTCCTGTACGACCTGGCGGTACCGTTTGGTCGCATGCTCCACGATGCAACGGAGACGGAGATTGACGGTGTCCGAATACGGTACGCATCTGCTCACCATCTCCTCCTGCTCAAACAAGCGCGCCAAGATCGTTCACCGGCGGACGATGCGGACATCGCCTATCTTCAGACGCGCCTTGCTGATGCATGAACGGCGAGTAGGTGTTTACTGCCAATTATTGCGTAATCCGTCCATTTGTGCCTCCAACGCCGGTAGCGACTCCGCTATCTCCCGGGATGACGCAACACCGAACAAAAAGCCTCCGTATCGATTGAGCGTATCCGAGTGATCCGGCTCCTCATCGGCAACGCAATCGCGTACTATCGTCACCAGATACCCCCGTTGCATCGCCGCCAACGCCGTTATGAGAACACACACGCTGGTGACAAGACCGGCAACCAGGACGTGGGTGATGTCGGCGGTGCGCAGGCGTTCGTCCAGATCGGTCCCGAGAAATCCGTCGAAGGTATCTTTCTGAATGACCGGTTCGTCAGGAAGAGCCTCGGCCCACTGCGGCGTTTCGGCGCCGACGGTGCCCCGGATACACGGCGCCCGACCGCGCAGCATCTCAAAGGGCATCCAGTTGGAACGGTCGGTTTCGCGGTACACGCGCAGGTGATACACGCCGATACCGGTGCCGCGGCAGGACGACAACAGCGACGTCGTGGACCGGCGGTACGCCTCAGGATCGGAAACGTCATTCAGAAAGTCATTCTGCACATCAACAACGAGAAGGGCGTGGCGGGTCAAGTGGGGCATATCGACCTCCATCCATGCGGAATATTCAACATTATACCGTGCTTGTGGCGGGACGGAGGAACAGCAGAATCGGACTGACCAGAGTCCATACCGTCTGCGCGTCGCCCGCGCTTTCTACCGCGTCCCTACCACCCTGTCAAACCGGCTGTCCATGCACGCGCTGATGTCGGTCGTTACGAACTCCCCGTTGAGAAACAGACTGAAGATCGTCGCCGGCGAGGGACACGCCCGCGCCTGCTCCCGCGTCTCAAGCTTGATCACCGTAAGCGGCAGGTCACGTTTCTCCGCCGTTTCAGCTAATGACTCCGTCACGTGGTATTCCGCGTAGGGGCAACGGTTGGAGTAGTACGCCACAAGGCCGGCGCGCTCCGGACACCGTCCGTCCCTGACCGTGTCGATGAAGGCGGGGAGCACCCCGGGCGGCTGAAAATCCAGGGATATCAGGCTGAATCCGGACGGAACGCTCTCGCACACCTCAAAGCCCTGTCGGAGGAGCCATTTCGTGTCACTCATGAAATGAAACTTCTTCGTGCCGACGACCGTGACGAGGCCGCGCTTTCCCTGCGCCCGGGCGCCGTCGATCGCGCTCTGCAGCAACGCCTTCCCATGCCCCTGTCCCTTGTACTTCCCGGAAACCCAGAAGCATCCGATCATCATATAGTCCGGCGCGGTCACCGGGACCCACGCGGCCTCGGCAGGCCCGTATTCGATGAAGACCTTGGCCCGCTCGTCCAGGCGGCGGAAGACGTATCCCGCCTCAAACTGCGTTGTGAGCCACCGCTTCTTCTGTTGGTAGCTTGCGGCACACTTCTTGTCGGAAAAGGCGCAACAGATATGCTCCCGATCGATATTCCTCCCGGTCAGTGTCAGATACTGCACGTTCGCCTCACGTCCTTCATGCTTTCTTCTGCTCCATCGGGGAGTCCATCATAGCACAAAACTGGAAAGGCAGCTTGCAGGCCGGCCGCTTCCACGGTATCCTGGGCCTCCAACGCCCCGTCAAACGTATAGTCCTGCTACCACGTCTCGGCACGATCATCGAAATGGTGATAAGTGGGATCGGAACCGCCAACACTAATTGCATGGGTATTATCTGTGGATATCTTCCGGAGAGGCGCTGCAACCCGGGTACATCTTTCCACTGTTGACGGCTCCACAAGAGAGAACCGGATGGTTTGTTACCTATTTCCATATGTGTGTGAAGCGAAGGTATTCCTGCAGTATGAGACACATTCACGTCTAACAGGTAGCGCGATCGGTCGAATAATCAATTGGAGCGATTTAGTCAAATACCAAAGACTGCAAGACCCCAGCGGTGTCACCCGTCGTGTTTCCGAAGGCGAACACGGCCCCCGCCTCGGATATGCCGGCATCGGATATACCGGTATCGGTGCCGTCGTCGTCGAACCTGTCCGGAATCAGATCAAATGTAAGGGTGCGCGCGCAATCGAAGGTCTCTACGGCAACGATATGCTTGAGGGTTTACGAGGACCATCTATGGTTCGCCGCAACTGCGCGACACCGTCTTCAGGTGCGAGATCGTTTTAGCCGCAGCCGTCCCTGGCGTTTCCGCACTCCCGACACGGAGAGGCCTGATTGCGCGGCGGTCTCCTTCAGAGTCAGTCCGTTGACGTAATGCCGCGAGGCGAACTGCCGGGTCGCTTCCGGTTGCTTCCTGAGAAGCCGTTCGAGAAAGAGCCCTACGAGAATCTGGTCCGCGTGGTCGTCGGTGGTGGCAAGATGCTCTACCGTTTTGCCGACCGGCTGACTCCGATCGCGACCGCGGCAAAGGATCGCGTTCAGACACACGATGGTGGCGATCGTGTACAGGGGACTTGGCGGCGCCCCCGCCTGCTACGCCGGCAGCGTCCGACCCGCGGCTACATATCGATTGCGGCCGGCGGCTTTGCCCTCGTATAGGGCCCGGTCGGCCGCGGTGACCAGACGACTGCCGTCGAAACCTGGTTGCGCGGTTGCTCCTCCGAGGGTGATGGTTGGAGTGATGAATGACACACCACAGGGCACGCGGATCTCTTGTACCGATTTCAAGAGCTTGGCCGCCACCAGCGCCATACCCTCACTGTCGGTGCCGGGCAGGAGCACCAGGAACTCTTCACCACCCCAGCGACATACCACATCCCGGGAGCGCAGTGCATCCAGCAGGGCCTGGCCCACCGCAACCAAGACGGAATCACCACAGCTGTGGCCATATTCGTCATTGACGCGCTTAAAATGGTCTAAGTCACCCAAAATTACGGAGTACGGTTCTCCGGTGCGATCCAGGGCATCCCGTGCGGCGATCAGGTGAGTTTCCATACCACGCCGATTGAGCAGACACGTGAGCTGATCTGTTTGTGAAATGGACTGCACCGTTGACTCAGCGTCGACGGATGCTGTGTACAGGTAATGCACCAGCAGGGTAAACGCGCCAAAGGCGA
>CAYQRW010000080.1:0-13502 GCA_964419735.1 uncultured Spirochaeta sp. | reverse complement strand
CTCCTAACGCAACGTTTGGGCTGTCCGATAGATCATATCGGGCAGCTCTTCCTTTCCCGACCGCAAAAAACGAAGCAGGGGCCGCTCATCGGGTCCATTTCCAATAGTAGACTGCCCCGGTTGGGGGCAGCTTTTTTTATCCGGCGCGGTCACCCGGCGCCACCGGCAACCACACCCGAAAACACGCACCCGGGTTCTCGGTGTCGATAAGCTCAATCGTGCCGTCCAGGCGGCCTACCAGCTCCCGCACCAGGTACAGGCCCAGGCCGGTGCTGCTCTCACCACCGGTGGGGCGACTGCTGAGCACGCGGAATCGTCCGTAGAGCGCGCGGGCTTGTCCGCATCCGCGATGCCCGAGTCCGCCGTCACGGCGACAGGATCCCTTCAAAAAAGTTCTTTCAAGGTTAAGATTGATTTAAAACTCCTCCTACTATCGTTGTGACAGATGCGGACCGGCCGTATCGAAATATTTTCCGACAGGGAGAAAACTATGATGTTTAAGAGATTGATTCCGCTTCTGTTAATGGTTGCGATGCTCTTCGTGGTTTCGTGCGATAACCCCACAAACGGTGGTGGAGGCGGCGGCGGGGATGACTCCGACACGGTGGACTACACGATGGAAGAACTCGCGGGACGCTACCAGGCCTCCGACGGGCAGTATTTCGTCCTGGAATCCGACGGCAGCGCTGAAATCGGTCAGTACAGTGAGGTCATGCAGGAAGACGACGTCACAGACAGCGATGCCACCTGGGAGATCAAAGATGGCAAGGTCGTGGTGACCGATAGTGATGATTTTGCTACCGAGGGAACCATAACGGTCGAGTCTGACGACACAGTCACCCTGGTCGATGAACTCAACGGTACCGACTACGAGTCGGAAGTAGTCGTCAGCAATGACAGTGACGACGGTGACGACGGTGACGACGGTGACGACGGTGACGACGGTGACGACGGTGAAGATGGTGACGACGGTGAAGACTTGTCTGAAATTCACTTCGTAGGAATGTGGAGCTGGGACGGTGCCGGCTCAGATATCGAGCTTACATCTGACGGGAAGATCCTGTACGAAAGCGTAGAAATCGGCACGTGGAGTCTCGACGCTTCCAGCGGCGCGATCACCCTGGCCTTCGAGGGAGAAGGTTCGGCAGAGTACACTCTCGACGATAGCGGCAGCACCCCAGTCTGGACCGATGCATCAAGCGGCCAGGAACTGACTCCCACCGATGCCCCGGTACTTGGCATGATCGGTGGAGATGACACGAACGACGATGCGGGAGATGCCGACGGGGATTCCGCCGTTGTTACCGGTATCTCCTTCATTGAGAGTCGGTCGGGAACGAGTGTCTCCTGGACCTTGGTGGATGGAGCCATGTCCTACATGGTAAAGGTTAACGGAGAAGCCGATTCCGACCTGCCGATAACAGGATCCCCCTACCGGCTTGCCGATGTGAACGACGGCGACGTGATCACGATCGAGGCGTTTAGCGATCCCAACACGACGACCCTGATCGCTACCGGAACTATCACCTATGGTGACGCCGATTCCGACGGTGACGGCGACACGTCCGACGACGGTACCACGGACAAGGTAATCGCGACGCACAATCTTCCTGGGACTATCGAAGCGGAAGACTTCAAAAACGGTGGACAAGGCGTCGGTTACGTTGACAACGACGAAGAGAACAAGGGCGATACTGACTATCGGACCGGCGGCGTGGACATCGTGGCCCACGCTGGTGCAAGCAACGGATACCGCATCGGCTGGATGGAAGCCGACGAAGGCCTCGCATATGACGTGTCGATCCCGGCGGGTGACTACGTCATCGAAGTGACCTACTCAGGCCAGGGCGAAATGAGGCTCGCTTGGGAGGATGCTTCGGGAGAACCCGATTTCATCTGGATAGAGTTCAGCGATACCGGAGCATCCGATACCTACGACACCGTGACCGAGTCATTCTCTCTTCCCGCTGGCATCAGCGAGCTCCAGGTACTCGTAGAAGAGCCCGGGTTCGATTTGGACAAGTTTGAGGTGACCGAAGACGACGGGAGCTCCGACGCCGGTGGGTCTTCATTTGCCTTCTATCCCTCGATATGGGAGCGGGAGTCAGCCAACGAGCGTATCAACGTCGTGTCAAGCAGTATGGTCGATTTCTACACGGGCTATGGCACCGGAGCTAGCGAACAGAGGACGGAGTGGACCGTCGAGTTCGACGCGAGTTCCATGTCCGGAACGTTCTACGACAACGGCAGCGAGGTGGGGGATTTCAGCGTCAGCTCTGACGGTCAAACGCTTACCTTGTTCGGTTACGAGTACACGAAATGGTAGACGACTATTCTTCTTGGGAACCTTGGGCGTAACCGCTCACGGCAGTCCTAATAGGAGACTACCTACCGCCGCTCGTTGGGACAATAACCGACGGGCGGCTTTCTTTTGCTTGAAAGCCGGCCGCATACACCCACGCTCGCACATGACGCACCGGCGCAGACGCGCCGGACAATTCACCCAGACAAGAAGCGGACGGTACCGCAGCGCGCCTACACCAGCTCATTCCCCGACGCCACCGGCAACCACACCCGAAAACACGGGCCCGGGTTCTCGGTGTCGATAAGCTGAATCGTGCCGCCCAGGCGGCCTACCAGCTCCCGCACCAGATACAGGCCCAGGCCGGTGCTGCTCTCGCCCCCGGTGGGGCGACTGCTGAGCACGCGGAACCGTCCATAGAGCGCGAGCTTGTCCGCGTCAGCGATGCCTGGTCCACCGTCGCAAATCGTCCAGGACAGGCCGGTTTCCGCGCATACAGCGTCAATGCGGATGACGCCGTCGGGAAACGAATACTTCACCGCGTTATGAACCAGGTTTTCCAGGACGATCCGAGTAAGGAAGTAGTCGCTGGTGAGGGTACAGGATTGCGGCACGTCAACGGCGACCGCCAGCCGTTTCCGGTTGCAGCGGTCCTGGTGGAGCTCTACCAGCAGAGTGGTGACCTCAGCGAGCGACACCTCTTCTTGGGCGGGAGTGAGATTACCCTCGTGCAGTTTCAGGTAGGTCATGACGTTTTCACTGAGCCTCTTTAGCTCGCGGGCAGCCTGATTGATCGCCCGAAATTCTTCGTGGGTCGGCTCTTCGAGTAACAATTCTTCGGTGGAACGTATCAGATAGGTGATCGGAGTGGCTGCGTTGTGACCAAAGACATGAATCAGCGATGCTCGCACCTCCGCTAGCTCTTCCTTTTCCTTCACCGTCATCTCTAAGACCCGGTTGCTTTCCCGTTCCGCCGTGATCTTTCCCGCCAGCGCCTCCACCATGCGGTTGAGGTTGTGGTTCAGCACGCTAAACTCGTCACCCCAAGTTGCCGGTCGCTCGGTCCTGAGGTCCCCATTGGCGATGCGCACCGTGTAATCCCGGAGCCGTTCGATATTTCGAACGACGTAACCGGCGGTACGCATGCTTCCGGCGATTCGATCAGCTCCCGCCACGGGTATTCGTAGATACCATCACGCAGTGATCGGTCCCGTTTGTTAGAGGCGATTACCGACCCGTCCCGGGATACCGCCAGCAGCCGACTCTCCTGGTGGGTGGAAGTCCGCTCGAGACCGGTGAGAAACTCTTCCATGAACGTGTCGATTGCCGGCACGCCCCGGACCGTTCCCTCGGAGGACCGAATCGCGATGGACGCGGTGAACACGATTTCTCCCGTGCCATACTCCGTGTAGGGCTCTACCCAAGCGATGCCGTCGGTAGCGATCGCCGCCCGGTACCATGATCGTTCGCGTAGATCGTAGCCCTCCGGCGCGGGCCACTCGGGCACCACGACGATATTGTTAGAAGGATCACCGTAGTAGACCCAGGAACGCAAGGGGAACACTTCGGTCATGATCTGCCAATCTCTCAAAATCCGCTGCCGCACCGCAGCGTAGTGGAAGATGGTGGGAAGATCGGGGTCCCGCGCCAGAGCACGGAAGGCCTTCCCCATGTCCTCAGTGACCAGGATAACCGGAAGCGTGGCGTTCTTCCTACGGATTTCCCTCAGCACGTCGATCCCACTGTCCTCTCCCAAGGCAACGTCCAGCAGCACAAGCTCCGGCGTTACCGAATTGAGAAGCGTAAGACCCGCGGGACCATCGCTCACTGTCTGCACGGAGAAACCCGCCGCCGCAAGGCTTCTATCCATTGATCGGCGGAGGTGGTCGTTGTCTTCAATCAGAAGAATAGATGTGGATCGCAATCAATAGTTGGGAATATACCACAGTACGGCGAGGCAACGATAGGGAGGGAGGAGATTAGTAACACGTCGACGCGGTGGTGGCGGTTGGCGGCCGGATGTACTCCGCCCGCCAACGCACATCACTGGCACTATTCGGGAGCTACCAGGGGAAGGCTGCTTCAACACTACTGCGCTGAAGCCCGCACTTACCGGCCCACCTCTTCGCTGAGCCAGTCCACAAAGCGTTGGTGATTTGATGCCGAGACGGCATCGTACTGGTCCAGAAAGTCACCCTCATCCTCTTCCCGCTGTTCGGTGGTGTAGTCGTCCAAGAGGTAGCGTGTCTCGGACTGATCCAGGAAGGTGGGGCTGTACAGCTCCTTGTTGCCGTTGCGGGGCCGAATGAAGAAGTAGGTGGTGGAGCCGGCGACGGCAAAATAGCTTTCCATGCCGTTGAGGAGCTTGTCCGGAATGAGGGCGAACCTCCTGACCCGCACCCATGGCTTCTCGACGACGATGATTCCCAGATCCGCGCCCACATCCTCCATGATCGCGGCAAAATTGTTCATTACCCGACCTTCGTTGGGAACGGAATCGGTGTCGTCCATGAAGTTGTTAAACTCGTAGGTCATCCGATAGCCGTCGGCCACAAGCACGTTGCTCAACAGGTCTTCCTCTTGTATTTCCGGAAGGTCTTGGTACTCGCTGGAGGCGAAGAGCGTCTCCTTATCGACCACCTCATACGGTCCGAGCTCCGTGAGAAGCTCCATGAAGTTGGCTTCATATTCGTTGATGCGGTCTCCGATCGGATGACGATCGTTGACATCCTCTTCCACCGAAATGCTCAGTCCGAAGCCTCCAGAACTCACGGCATCATCCAACAGCCGATCGTCCAGGCCATAGCTGGAGTTGTATCCGAGAACCACTACCGTCTCGGCCTCCTGCAATTCTTCTACCACCGGATCGCGGGGCTCGGGCACCCATTCTCCTACATTGTCGGTTGTTGCACAGGATCCCAGCGCCAGGATCGCCGCGCCCACTAATCCCGCAAGTACCACTCGATGTTTCATACGTCTACGCTCCTTTGGAAACGGTTGTTTGAACCATGATGCGGGGATCATCTTAAACTGATCTTAAACGACCGGTAGTCAGGTGAAGGGAATAAACATAATTCGCGCGTCACGATTCTCCGTCTCTCCCCCACTATCCACGATGATCCGTGGGTTACGGGGATCATCCCCCAGCCGACGCCGCAGTCTCCGGACGATTCGCCGCAGGCGACTCCCGGCGAGGATACCGTGTATACCGGCACCCTTCGCGAGCTCGTTGAGCGGTACCGGCGTGCGGGGACGTTCCGCCAAGGCGGAGAGGACCGCGCGCTCCCCCGGGGAGAGCCGGGAGAGCGTGGATTCCGGCACAAGCGCGTCCAGACCGGCATTGCCGGACAACTGTGCCCGCTGGTGGGACGCTATCGCTCGTTTGTGAAACGCTGTCGCTCGTTTGTGAGACGATAGGGCGCGGTGCAGCCTGCGGGACAGCTCCGCCGGCTGAAACGGTTTCGAAATGAAATCCGCGGCTCCCCGCGCGAGGCTCTGATTACGGGCCACAATGTTTAACGTGGAGGACACCACCACCACCGCCGGGGAAGCATCCAAAGAAGGAAGCAACTCAAACAAGTCCAACCCGGATCCGTCCGGGAGGGCGAGATCCACCAAAATCAGCCCGTAGGAGCCGGATGTAAGTAGCTGTGCCGCCTCGGCATATGATGCCGCCTCCACCGCCGTTCCAAACTGTTCCACGATTGACACCAACTCCGAGCGGACCCGGGCGTCATCCTCCACCACCAGGATCGATGTCGCGTGCTCGGTCATATCGCAGGACTCGCTTCAGCAGGAATCCGTATCAGCCACACCGCGCCGAGCCGGCCAAGATCATCGACGAGAGATCTCAACTCCGCGGGCGTCTCCTCACACAAGGTGATCGTGGCACCCACGGTGTCCGCCAGCCGTCGGGCTACATAGAGGCCCATGCCGGTAGACCGCTCACCACTGGTGGGACGCGCAGACAAGCGGCGGTGCTTCTGAAACAACTGGGCCCGGTCCTCAGGCGAAAAGCCCGGTCCCTGATCTACCACGAAGAGAGCGACGGACTCAGGTTCATCCCACGCACCACACACGATCGTGGCGCCGGGCGGGGAAAACTTTATCGCATTGCCCACCATGTTAAACAGCACGTGAAACAACAGATCCTGATCAGTGTTGACCGCTTGAGCAGAACGGTTGATCGTCTGGAGATGTTGGCCTTTGGCCATGGCAGCAACATTGCAGGCCTCGTGCAATCGCTGCAGAAGCTCCTCAGCAGTGGTCTCTCTCACAGTGCTTCGGACGGCAGTACTTCCCAGCTGAGAGGAGTAGATCGCGTTCTGAAGCACCTGTTCCATATCCATGAGGATCACATCGGATGACCGATCTTCCGCACGCTCAAAACGGTCCATCGTACCGCCGTATCCCACGGAGATCGGCTCCGCCTGGCGCTCCAGCAGGGAGAGCCGCTGCCGCAGGGCGTGGAGATCGTTACTCAAATTGTGGGTGAGAACGGATATGATGTCATCCAGTCGCTCCCGGTGATCCTGAATCACCGCTGCGTGAGCGCGGATTCTCCCGGCGTGCATCGCCATCAGCGCGATATAGCTCCCGACGAGTACCACGTACGCGATCAGGAGGATCGCCATCTGACTGAACACGGTGAGCCGAATATCGTGGAGCCGGCGTTCGATGTTGAGAAAGACGATCCCCTCGGCCTCAACCTGGGGTATCGGCATCGTCTGGGAGAGAAAACCGGTATCGGTGTCATCCGGCATAGATATCGCTGCATTCCGGTCGTTTCGACCGTCCAGGTCATAGACGGGACCAAACTCTTGAAATGACTCGTACCCTACCTTCACCATCGGCTTTCCCGAGGCACCGAGTAAGAAGAACGACTCGTCCTCGATCAAGATTCGTTGCATATGCTGCGCCAGCGTCGCAACATCGGTCAGTATTCCGACGATACCCACCGGCGCACCCTCGGCACTGCGCAGGAGGTGATCGGTGTAGACCGCGTTTCCTCCCATGTCCTGGTCGTAGTACAGGGTAACCTGTGTCTCAGGCGGATCCGGCACATCCCACGTTTCGAAAAACCATCTATCTCGCTCCCGCTGGGCGTCCAGCTGAATCGGATCCGCGGACCAGTACGCATGAACCAGGCGACGCTCAAAATCAACGAAATCAACCGACCGAACCTCGAGAGCGTCGGCATAGGAATCGGCTATGCGCCGTGCCTCATCGGGATCGGCCGCAAATCGGGAGAATTCCGCCTCCCAGTCATACACATCCGCCAAAAGGCGCAGACTGCGTACGTTGAGGTCAAAGTAGGATACCAGCTGCGCCTCGGTGGCGGCGGCCAATCGAGGGAGCTCCACATCCATCAGATCATCTTTCTGACGATTGATCCGAGCAAAATGGGTGAGCACAACAATCAGGCCGAAGAGCACGAACACGAATGTTCCCATCCAGAAGACCCATCGTTCTGAGCGTTGACCAAGCGGTGTTACTCGTATCATGGTGTAGCTGAAATAGTATCATTGTAGGTAGGCGACAACAAGCCAAGAGCCGGGTAAATATGCATTTAAGATTCCCCGGTCATACTCTCGGCAAAATCGTATGAATCGACAAGATAAGCTTATCTTTTACCACGACCTTCTCGTAATCATTCTCGTCATTCTGGTGGGGGCAAGCCTGTTCCTAACTGCGCTCTTTGCGATCCAAGTTCGCACAACTTCGGACTTATCCGAGGAGGAGCGCGTTTCGCTCCGAAACCAGCTCGTTCAACTACAACTCGAAAACCGCCTCAGGAGTTCACAACAGTTGCTCGATGACCTGATTGGACAGACCGGCGCTGAGGCTTCACCGGATGATCTCGCCATGCTACTGAGCGAACTTAACGAAGCGTCCGGACAGCTTACGGGCACGGAGTGGCGTCTGTTTGATTCGGTTGCCGGTGAGTTGCTCGCCGAGACGCAGGGACGCCTGGTCTCGCGACCCCTTGATGCACCATCACTGCCGTGGCGGTCCGGGGCGTTACCCGATAAGTTTCCTTTCATGACCCTTTACAAAGAAACCTCCGGCGAGGTTCCGCGGGGAGTGATCGTCTTTGGTCCGGAGTCGGCGATCACTACGCGCTTCTATCCACTGCTGCTGGTCAATCTCGAATCGGTCCTCCAACTATTTCGGTCCGAGTTCTCGGTGCCGGCAACCGTTATGGTGCTTGATTGGGCCGGCAACCAGCTGGTTGAAGCGCACCTCTCCCCAACCGGAGCTTCAGAGATTCGTGCGGATTGGTTTGTTCGGGGGGTTGCGGACCCTGCGAAAGCCCCACCGTATCTGGGCATTATGAACCTCTACCTGGGCCAATCGCCGGCCACCCAACTCTCGGAAGTAGACGATTCGATCCATTCCGTGATCCAAGTTCCCATCGTCGACATGGCGATCGTGCTCCACGATCAGCCTGTGGCGCCGGGAGGCTTCACCCGGCACCCGTCGGTGCTCATCGCACTATTTGGCCTGGCCCTGTACGCGCTCATCATGGTCCTCTTTGTCAGCTACCGGCGGACGGTAGTTGGGCAGACTCGCAAACTTAACGAGCTTTCGGAACAGAAGAATATGCTCTTCTCGCTGCTATCGCATAATCTGAAAAACAACCTGGCCGCGATCACCGCGGAAGCGCACGGCGACGCGCCGAATCATCGCCTCCACGCCCCGGTGGCGGATGCGTCCCGCGTGATCTCCAATTCCCTGTACTACTTGCAATTTCAGGAGCACACCTTCGAACCACCGCCTCTCGAAGCGGTACTCATCGATGACCTGGTAGAGTTTCTGACGTTGCGCTGCAGTGGTGACGCGGCAGCCAAGTCACAGACGCTCCGCGTGGGTACTACCGTCGAACAATCGTTCATACAGACGAATCTCACTCTGGCGTTGGAAGCACTTGAACGGATCTTGGTGAACGCGATCCAGTATTCTCCGGGGAGCAGTGAGATATCGGTTGACGTGGTGAGTCATGAAACTACCGTTGCGGTCATCATTGCTGACCACGGTCCCGGTCTTCCCTCCGCCACGGTTGATGTCTATGAGCGGCCGCTCCACTCGCCGGGGGCGCCGGGGGCACCGGAAGCGCTCACCGGAAGGAACCTGCGGGGGATCGGTGTCTATGTAGCGCGAAAGATCCTGACGACCCTGGGAGCGGCGGTCCATCTCCTCGAGACTGGCGCCACCGGCACACGGGTTTCCATCGAGTTTCCCCGAATCGCAGCCTCATGGTTGACACACGGCGCGAATGCGCTTTCAATTGAAGAATAGATGCTTTTCCCCTACTTGCTCCGTCTGATACTCGCGTCCGTCATAGTCTCTCACGTTGCACCGTACCTGACAGCTACCACCCTCGTGGTCGGCGCTGATATCGACTACGCCCCCTTCTCGTATATCTCCGACGGTGAGCCAACGGGATTTGACGTAGAGCTGTGCGACTTGGTCGCCGAAGAGCTGGGAGTAACGGTCAGGTACGACCTCCGCCCTTGGGCGGAGGTCCATGATCTCGCCCGCACCGGGGAGATTGATGTGGTATTGGGAGTAGTATATACCGCCGAGCGGGACCGGTATCTGGATTTCACATGTCCGTACAACACGTTCCGCTTCGCCCTATTAGCCCACCAAGACTCCGACATCCGAACAGTAGAGGACCTGCATGGACGGCAGCTCGCACATCTCGACGGTGACGTGGTAGCCCCAGTTCTTATGAACAATAGTGGCGTGGAGCCACATTACGTTAGCTTTCCCACCCTCTCCGAGGCGGTTCATTCCGTCAATGACGAAGCTACCGACGGAGTCATCACTCCGTATGAATGGGCCCAGGATCCGAAGAATGATCAACTTACCGGGGGACTCCACATGGTTACGGAAGATGCCCTAGTATCCACGTATCGTATGGGAGTGACCCAGGCTCAACCGGACCTTGTCGAGCAACTGGAGCCGGCGCTTCGGAAGGTGATGGCAACCACGGAGTATGCTGAACTCCGGGAGAAGTGGTTTGGCCCCCATGAGACCGACGATACATCGGTGGAAGGCCGTCAAGAGAGCAAGGCCGGCATAATCGCCCTGCTCCTTGCCGCGATTATCATTGGAGGTCTTGTGCTGTTTGTGGTGATCGAGCGGCGAACTACCCGTCTCTGAAATTAAGAAATCCTTAAGGTTCGCTACTGATGATCAAGGCAGAACGGAGGTGACGTTGTGCTCGACGACAATGAGACCGCGAAAATTCTCATCGTTGAAGACAATAGACCGGTCTGCCGCTTTATCGATGGATCGCTGAGGGAAGCGGGATTTGAGACGGTCACGGCGGAAACCGGACGGGAGGCCTTTGATCGCCTCCGAAACGATCTCTTTGACCTGGTGCTGCTCGACCTGAAATTACCCGATATCGACGGAATGGAAGTGCTCAAAACGATCCGCCGCCAGGATGATGAAATGCCGGTTATCGTGGTCTCATCGATGCAGGAGGTGAACACCAAGGTTCTTGGATTTGAGGTAGGCTGTGATGACTATGTTACCAAACCGTTTCACGCGCCGGAGTTAATTGGCCGGGTGCGACGTCTTCTGCGGCGCGTGAACGGAGCGCCGATCGGTCTGCCCCCGGGAGCCACATCCGAGCAACGCCACATTCAGGAGCACATACAGGTGGGACCGTTCAAAATCGATCTTCGGCAGTTTCGCGTGTACAAGGATGAACAACCGATAGACATGCGGAAGAAGCTCTTCGATCTGTTTCTGAGTTTTGCCCGCAACCCTGGCGTGGTGATCTCGAAAGATACGTTGCATCAGCAAGCATGGGACTATCAGCATATCATGAGCGAAAACTCGCTGTACGTCCATATTCACCAGCTGCGGACACTCATCGAAGAGAATCCCTCGAAGCCTCGCTTTCTCAAGACGGTCCGCGGGGTGGGTTTCATCTTTGAGCCGGAGGGACGGGCGTAACCTCGACCGATAGTCACTCTTGTCTCCGCTGGTGTGCCGCCGTACCTTGCACCAATGCACAACAAAACGGTGGTGGTGACCGGCGCGTCCGGATATCTGGGAAGTTGGATCGTAAAGCAGGCGCTGCAGGCAGGGTTCACCGTCAGGGGAACGGTTCGTGATCCCGATGATTCCACCAAGACCGCGCACCTGCACCAGCTCCCTCACGCCGACCGTCTGACGCTCCACCGGGCGGATCTGTTGGAACCCGGGGCGTTTCACCCGATCGTTGCCGGAGCGGATGCGGTCATCCATACCGCCTTACCTTTTGTCACCCAGGGTGTGGACGACCCGCAGGAGGAACTGGTACGCCCGGCGGTGGACGGCACGCGCAACGTACTGACCGCCGCCGGGGCAACGCCGTCGGTACGCCGCGTAGTGCTGACCTCGAGTGTCGCCGCCATGATGGGTGACGCCCGCGATGCGGCGGATAACCCGGAACGCCGGGTGGATGAGTCGTGCTGGAATAATGTGAGCAGTGCGAGCGATGATCCGTACAGCTACTCGAAAGCCGCCGCTGAGCGCAGAGCATGGGAGGACTCGTCCTGCCAGTCGCAATGGGACCTGGTCGTCATGAACCCCGCGCTCATTATCGGGCCGTCACTCTCAAAGCGGCTCGATTCCACCTCCGTCTCGCTCATCCGACAGCTCGGGGACGGAACGTTTCGCTTCGGGGTGCCGGCGCTGACCGTGGGGGTGGTGGATGTGCGAGACGTGGCGTTGGCCCACATTCGCGCGCTCGAGAAACCGGAGGCCACGGGGCGCTTCATCCTCGCCGAACGGGTGACTACCTTTCCGGAGATGGCTCATGTGCTGCGCGAAACCTTCGACCCGGAGCACCCCCTGCCGCGCCGCACGATTCCCAAACCGCTCTTCCGTCTCCTGGCTCCCCGCTTCGGGATTACCCGCCGCTACGTTGCCCGGAACGTGGGCATTCCCTTTGCACTCGATACGACCCGGAGCCGGGAGGTTCTCGGGGTCCAGTACCGCGACACGCGCACTACAATCGTTGAGCACTTTCAACAGCTTATCGACACGGGCGCGCTGCACCCACGTTAGGAGCGGACTGAGGACGGGGACGAGGACGAGGAGTCGAACGGAAGCGCGTCATGGAGATTTGCTCCTCAATGTGACGAACGCGTGGATTCTGGGCGCGGGCTCAGTCAGATCTATTGTTGACGGAGGCCTCGTCATTTCCGGTGGCAGAAACGAGATCAGGGGCATACGGGTAACCGGTACGATTCGCATTTCCTGAAATCGCAACAAGATCATCCACACGGAAGAACACAACGAGTACTGATACGTTGCGACGGACCTGCGTCATCTGACTCGCAAGCACGACGTCATTGCATCCGTGGTACAATAGAGGTATCCATGAACCATGGAGGAAGGGTATGGAAACGGTACGGGAGTTGCTGAAACACAAAGGTACTGATGTAGTCACCGTGCGGTCAGACACGTCGGTGTTCGCTGCTTTGACGATCATGGAACAGAAGAACATCGGAGCTGTTCTCGTCGTCGACGAAGAAGATGAAGTCGCGGGAATCGTGACCGAACGAGACTACGCGCGGAAAGTGGTCCTGCGCGGCAAGGTCTCCAAAGACACACCCGTCTCCGACATCATGACGACGGAGGTTGTATTTGTCGGCTTAAAGACGACGCTTGACGAGGCAATGGCGCTTATGACCGCCAAGCGATGCCGACACCTCCCCGTACGCGAAGACGGCGAGGTGCGCGGAATCATCTCGATCGGTGATGTCGTTCATGCGGTCATTCACGACAAGGACATCCTTATCGATCAGCTCGAGCACTACATATCTGGAAGCCTCTGACCGGCATCGCGTCGACCCCTGATCCCTTAGACTGATCGAGGGAAGATGAACCTTCCGGAGTCCAGGTCGGTACAGTTGCGGTACTGCGCGTAGAACAGGTATGGATCCCGGTCCCCGCGTAGCAAGAGGATCGGGCCATCGGGATGCGCACAGAGTACCAGCCGACCGTTCGCGTCTTCCGGATATCCCTTGGCGTTGTAGTGATCGAACTCCAAGCCGATCAGGAGCGACTTTTCGCCAAGGCCTTCCGCCTCGTGGGGTATCTCCTCGTGGCACCCCGACCGGTAGACCTGGGCTGCCGCGTCCGCTACACTCCCGACCTCGATGGAGCAGCTTCTCTCACGACTTAACCCCCA
>CAYQRW010000079.1:0-13524 GCA_964419735.1 uncultured Spirochaeta sp. | reverse complement strand
CGCGGCGAAACTTCTGCTGCGTTACAAAGGCCCATAGGTTTGCCAGGCGCTCTTTAGTGGTCAGGTTGGTGGATACCCCCTCACCCAACGATACCATCTCTTCGTCAGTTGTGACTTTGGGAACCACCTTTCCCGGGGCCTTGCGCCGGGAGAGGGCGAAGCGCCACAGGAGTCCCCCCACGAAGGTACCAACTCCCACGTAAAGCATGTTTTCCCAACGCCATTGAATACTTAAGTCTACCTGACGTACGCGAAGCACCATAATGGGAAAGGTGAGAAACATGAACCACAGCGCCACACCAAAAGTACGTTTGATTTCCTGAAAACTCATACCGTGGGCTCCCTTAGACTTTTTGCACTTCCGGCTTACCCAGCAGGCCGGAAGGCTTGAAGATCAGGATCAACACCAGAATGATAAAGGCAAATACATCTTCATACTGGCTGGATATGTACCCGGCGGCGTACGCTTCCGCCATACCCAGGACCAGACTACCCAGAACTGCGCCGGGGACACTGCCGATTCCTCCCAAAACCGCCGCCACAAACGCCTTGATCCCCGCAATGAACCCGATATAAAAGTTGATCTGTCCGATAAAGGAGCTGATCAGGATTCCACCCAGGGCGGCGGTAAAGCTGCCGATAATGAACGTCCAGCTAATGACGCGGTTCACGTTGATCCCCACCAAGGTGGCCATGGTGCGATCCTGGCTGGTGGCGCGCATCGACTTGCCCATCTTCGTGAACTTAATCAGCACCGTGAGAATCACCATCACCACGGCAGTGGTGATAAATATCACCAACTGAGAGGAGTTCATGAGGCCCCGCAACGGTCCGGGGATCGGTAGGTTCGGCAGCATCGCCGGAAAGGGCAAGAAGTTGGATGTCTGCGAAAGAAGCACGTAGTTCTGAAGAAACAGCGACATACCGATTGCGCCGATGAGCACGGACAGGCGCGGGGCGCGCCGCAGCGGCTTGTACGCGAGCTTCTCTACGGTATACCCGTAGGCGGATGAATAGACCACCGCAACAAGACTCGCCAATACCAGAATCGCGAGAGTGGGCATTCCCATGATGGAAAACACCCCGGACATGATCAATGCGATAAAGGCGCCGATCATATAGATCTCACCGTGAGCAAAGTTGATCAACTTGATGATTCCGTAAACCATCGTATATCCGAGAGCCAGGAGCGCATAAATGCTCCCTCTCGTGAGTCCGCTAAAGAACAGCCTGAAAAAATATTCTGTATCCATGTTATCTCTCAGTCCGCGCAGAACGGAAACAGGCGGATGGCCG
Source organism: uncultured Spirochaeta sp. (assembly GCA_964419735.1). Lineage (GTDB taxonomy): Bacteria > Spirochaetota > Spirochaetia > DSM-27196 > Alkalispirochaetaceae > Alkalispirochaeta. Next base: position 12,228 of record CAYQRW010000079.1, on the reverse strand, counting down.
TGCCACCCGCCTGTTTCGATTTCTACCTGGAAGGCTGGTCAGAGTTCGACGTACACGCCGTCCTGAACCTGATAGACGGCAAAGCCGACGCCCTCTGCATCACCGCGGTCGTCAAACGTGATGTCTCCCACGGGAGTGGAGACCACATCCGTATGGAGCGCATCCAGGATCGCCTGATACTCGGTGGATCCCGCCGCCTCGATGGCGTTGACGATCGCCTGGGCCGCGGCATAGGCGTTCATGAAGAACGGACCCGGCTCCTCGCCGTACTCGTCCACGTGCGCCTGACGAGCTTCCTGCGCCACCGGGTTGTCCGCCGTATCCATGGGACCGGTGGCGTAGACGCCTTCCGCATCTTCCCCGGCAACATCCACGAAGGACTCGTCCTTCACGCCGTCACCTGACACGAACGGCACCTCGATGCCCTGCGAGCGCATCTGACCGACGATCTTGGAAGCCTCCGGGTGATAGCCACCGAAGATCACCGCCTCAGCTCCTGAAGACGCAACACGGTTGATAATGGCACTGTAGTCCACCGCTCCCACCGTTACACCCTCGGTGAGCACGACATCGATCTCCGGATAGTCCGCTTCCAACGACGTCTGCGCGAACTCCGCCAAGCCCTGACCGTAGTCACCACCGTCGTGCAGAATCGCAACGCTGCTCACGCCGAGCTCTTCAGCCACGAACTGCGCCTGCAGCTGACCCTGGGCGTCGTCCGGCGCGATCGTGCGGAAAAACACGGGAAACTCACCGCTCTGGGTAAGACCGGGACTCGTGGCGGAGGGGGAAATCGTGATGATCTCTTCTCCCGTGTAGATTCCCAGCGCCGAGCGGGTAGCTCCGGAACAGATGTGTCCGATAACGGCCACCACACCGTCTCCCACTAACTTAGCAGCGGTGTTGGTTGCTACCTCCGGCTGACACTGATCGTCCTCGATAATCAGCTCGATCTGGCGACCGAGGACTCCCCCGTTGGCGTTGACCTCTGCTACCACCAGCTCCGCCGCGTTTACCGTGGGCAAGCCGTAGGATGCCAGGTCTCCACTGTGAGCACCTGCAACCCCGATTCTGATTGGTCCACCTTCCTGCTGCCCCTCCGCGAATACGAGAGAGGTCAACAGAACCATGGCAACGAAAATTACACTGAATTTACTTCGCATGCCGTTCCTCCTTTGAAATTTTGTCGCATTATGCTGTAGACAGCCCCGCTCGTGCAAGGACTGTTGCAATTTTGCGTATAAATATACGTTCGTGATTGTCGGTGCGACTACCGTGAGCCTACCCGCCGGTGATGATCCGCCGGCGCTAACTCAGGCGCGCCTCGTCGCTCTCGAGCTCGCGGTGACGAATACGGTGGAAGCGGTCCACCAACTCCTCTACCGTGAGGTTAGCTTTTTCCGGTCCCGAGACGTCCAGGATGACTTCCCCTTTGTCCATCATGAGCAGCCGATTCCCGAAGTCTATGGCGTGCTGCATGTTGTGGGTGATCATCATCGTGGTGAGTTTATACTCCTCCACAAACTTTCGGGTAAGCTGTAGCACCATAGCGGCATTCTTGGGATCCAGGGCGGCGGTGTGCTCATCGAGAAGGATTAGGGCGGGTCGGCTGAGCACCATCATCAGGAGGGTCAGCGCCTGTCGCTGGCCACCGGAGAGGAGCTTCACGTTATCCTTCATGCGGTGTTCCAGCCCCATACCCAGGTCGATGAGCTGCTCCTGAAAGAACTTCCGTCGCGTGCGGTTGAGACTCACCTTGAGCCCTTTAAAGCCCTTGCGGTAGCAGATCATCATGTTGTCTTCCAGCGTCATGGAGCCGGCGGTTCCCAGCATGGGATTCTGGAAGATCCGTCCAATGTAGGCGGCGCGCCGGTACTCAGGCTCTCGGGTCACGTCCTGCTCGTTGATGCGGATCATTCCGCTGCTGGGGGGATAGGCGCCGGCCACCAGGTTGAAGAGCGTGCTCTTACCGGCGCCGTTGCTGCCGATGATCGTGATAAAATCACCCTCCCGCACCTGAAGATCGGTGGGGCGCAGGGCGGTAACTTCATTTACCGTTCCCGGATGAAACGTTTTGCTCACCTGTTTAAGCTGAATCATGAGGCCCCCGCTCGCAGACTCTTGCGCAGGCGCGCGGATTCACTACGCCCCGTTCGATAGCGGCTTACGATCAACGCCCCAATAATTAGGAGCCCGGTAATCAATCGCAGATCGTTGGGGGTTAAGTTGATGTGATATCCGTAGTACCGCCCGAGGTACATGATCCCGCGATACACGATCGAGCCCAACAGAACCCGCACCGTAAGCAGTCCAATTCGATTGGAGCTAAGAAGAAACTCGCCGATCATCACCGAGGCGAGGCCCGCGATGATGATGCTCTGTCCCATGTTGACATCGGCAAAGCCCTGGTACTGCGCCGCGAACGCACCGGACAACGCCACCAGTCCGTTAGAAAGGCCTACTCCGATCAGCTTGAGCCATTCCGGATTCACCCCCTGGCTTACCACCATCTGCTGATTGTCGCCCATCGCTCCCAGCGTGAGACCCAGATCGGTGTGGAAGAACACGTCCAGCAGAACCTTGATGACTAACGCCACTCCGACAAAAAAGACCAGTACTGCCCACTCCGCCGCCATCACCGGTTCCAGTAGCGTCACCACCTCGCTGAGAATGGTATCCCGTCGCAACAGCGGGAGATTCGCCCGATTTCCCAGAATGCGGATGTTGATCGACCACAACATCGTCATCGTTAGGATTCCCGCCAGCAGATTGGGAACCTTCAGTTTGTTGTGAATGGTGGCGGTCACCGCCCCTGCAGCCAGCCCTCCGATGAAGGCCAACAGCAGCGCCACGGCCAGCGGCACTCCGTTGACCACTGACACCGCCATGATTACCGCTCCCAGGGGGAACGACCCGTCCACCGAGAGATCGGGAAAATCAAGAATCCGAAAGGTGATAAAGACGCCGAGGGCCATAATGCCGTACAGCAGGCCCTCGACCAGAATTCCTTCTACCATAATCGTGAAAACGCGCTACTGCACCGAGCCGTCTTCAATCACGATCGACGCGTCTTCCAGCACGGAATCGGCAACGGTAACTCCCAGTTCCTCCGCCACATCCAGATTGATGAGCAGATCCAGATCCGAGGCGTCCTCGAGGAACAGCGTGGGAATATCGGCGGGATCTGCACCTTCCAGAATATCGGCGATCAATCTCCCGGTGGCACGGCCAAACTTGTAGTAGTTGAATCCCAGCGCCGCCAGTACACCGCCGGGCTCCGCGGAGGCAGTATCGGCGCTGATGACGGGAACACCGGCACCGGCGGCCACGTCGGTTAACGCGGAGAGCGCGCTTACCACGGTATTGTCGGTGCTTACGTAGATCGCATCCACCCGGTCGATAATCGACTGCGTGGCGGAGCGCACCTCACTCGAGTTAACCACGGTGGTTTCGACAAATTCGATACCACGGCTCTCCGCGGCTTCCCGGGCGAGCTCGGCCAGCGCCACCGCGTTGGACTCTCCCCCGGCGTATACGTGACCCAACGTCTCTACGTCGATGAGCTGCTCCATGAGATCAAACTGGCTTTCCACCGGCGTCAAATCCGAGGAACCGGTGACGTTATCCTGACCCGCGTCGGTGCTGTCGATCAAACCGGCACCCACGGGATCCGTAACCGCCGCAAATACCACCGGGATGTCATCGATCGCGTTGACCAGCGCCTGAGCGGTGGGAGTTGCGATCCCTACGGCCAGACGGACGCGGTCGTTGCGAAACTTCGTGGCTATACTCGACGCCGTGGACATATCACCGTTGGCGTTTTGCAGATCGTATTCCAGATCGGTGTAACCCAGCTCAGTGAGTTCATCGATAATTCCCTGCTCCACCCCATCCAACGCCGGATGGGCAACGATCTTGGAAATGCCGATTACATTGCTTTCCGAACCGGCCGTCTCCGGCGCACCCGACGCGGGAACTGAGACCACCACCAGCCCCCCCACCACAAGCGCACTGATCGTACGCACTACACGAGACACAAACATATTCAGACCTCCTCTATTGCGGTCGGAAGGGTAGCGAAAAGCCCCGTATCTGTCTATTCCGTACGGAGAGACAAAAAAACCCGCTATCAGTAGCTGATAGCGGGTTCGCTCGCACGTTGCCGGTCTTGAAGACCGTTAGGACTACTGTTTCTGGGTGTTATTTCCCAGAGCCTGCGTCACGCGGTCCAGATAGATCGCGAGAATAACGATGGCAATCCCACTCTCAAAACCGACGTCGATCCGCAGCTGCGTGATACCGCGGAGCACCTCGTTACCGAGTCCTCCGGCACCGATCATACCCGCGATAACCACCATGGAGAGCGCCAGCATAATCGTCTGGTTCACCCCCGCCATGATCGTACTCAACGCCACAGGCAGTTCCGCCTTAATCAGCATCTGCCGATTAGTGGCACCGAAGGACAGGGCCGCCTCTTTGATCTCCTTGGGTACTTGTCGGATTCCCAGGTTGGTGAGACGCACCGCCGGCGGCAGAGAGAAGATCAAGGTCGCAATGACACCGGGGACCGCACCCAATCGAAAGAAGAGCACCGCCGGAATCAGATAGACGAACGCCGGCAGCGTCTGCATGAAGTCCAGAATCGGCCGTACCACGTTCCAGACCGTATCACTCTTGGATGCCCAGATTCCAATGGGAATCCCGATGAGCAGCGCGATCAGCACCGATGTAATCACCAGGGAAAGCGTGCTCATGGTTAATGTCCAAAGTCCCATGTACCAGACAAGGAAGAATCCCACCACGGTAAAAATGGCAACGCCTCGGGAGGCGATCCACCATGCCAGGGCGGCAAACAGCAGAATCATCACCACCGCCGGCAGAAAATTGAATCCCGCGCGAATGCCGGAGAGCACCGCATCTACCGTCTCGGTAATACCGGAGAAGAGCCAGCGTAAATTGGCGTTGAGCCAATCAACGATCGCCTCAAAACCCCCTCCAATATCTACGTATTGTCGAATCGTATCCATCATTGCTCTGTATCCTCCCTATCGGACAACTCTTCCTGAAGCTGTTGCAGCGGTATCGGGCTCTCCGTGTGGTCGGTTCCCTTATTCACCTCGGCCATGATCGAGGCCCGGCTCACCGCACCGCGAAACACGCCATCATGGTCAACCAACGCGATCGGATAGCGTGTCTGAATTGCCGTAGAGAGCAAGTCCGAAATGGATGTCTCAGGAGAACTGGTGTACACATCATCGACGATTATCGAGGAGATGTCGGTCTCTCCCTTCTTCTTCAGCGCAATCGCATCATCAATCGTCACGATACCTTTCAGCATGCGGTTGTTGTCTACGACGAAGACCGATGAGGTGTTGTGCTTTTCCATCGCGCGGAGCGCCGCCTGTAGATCCTCCCGGGGATAGGTGATCGCCGCGGCATGCGCGCTAATGGCAGCGGCGGTAATAACTTTAGTGCGATCCACGTTCTGCACAAAGTCCCGGACGTAGTCATCGGCCGGCTCGGACAATATCTGCTCCGGGGTACCCAGCTGACGCACGCGGCCATCGGGTCCCAGAATCGCAATCCGATCCCCAATCTTCAGCGCTTCGTCTAAGTCATGCGTAATGAATACGATCGTCTTATGCATGCGCGCTTGCAGTTCAAGCAGCTCATCTTGCATCTGCGTCCGAATGAGAGGGTCGAGCGCGCTGAACGCCTCATCCATAAGCAGCACTTCCGGGTCGTTAGCAAGGGCGCGAGCAAGACCGACGCGCTGCTGCATACCGCCACTCAGCTCGGAGATCATGCTGTTCTCGTAGCCGTCAAGTCCCACGAGTTTAATCGCATCCAGCGCTTTCTGGTGACGCTCCTCCTTGTCCATGCCTCCGATTTCGAGGCCGAACTCTACGTTGTTCACAACGTTTCGGTGGGGCAGGAGGCCAAAGTTCTGAAACACCATGGACATCTTGTACCGCCGAAACTCGCGAAGCTTCTCGTCATCCAGCTTCATCACGTCTTCGCCGTGAATGAGTATCTCTCCGTGGGTCGGTTCGATAAGGCGGTTAAGACACCGAATAAAGGTTGACTTGCCGCTACCGGAAAGCCCCATCACCACGAAGGTCTCTTTCTTTTCAACATTGAATGTGGCGCCATTGATCGCCACGGTACAACCGGTTCGTTTGAGGATCTCCCCTTTTGAGATGCCCTCTTTGATCATCGGGATCGCCCGCTTCGGGTTGGGTCCAAAGATCTTATACAGGTCTCTAACTTCTATTAATGACATATTCGTTTCTTTCTTCTGTCCTACAAGCTACAAGCACGAAGAAGCGGGTATCGCTGGAAAAACATACGGGGCTCCACTTCGTTTCAGCGACGGGTCCCACCACACTACGGAAAACAAGCAGGCAGACCGAAGGTCTGCCTGCCACTTCGTAACAGTGTTTGAGTTACATAGACGGAACCCAGTCCGACCAGATGTCGGTGTTTTCGTTCTTCCACTCGCGAGCGGCATCGAGGGTATCCAGATCCGACTCAGCGATATGAACCATGAGCTCACCCATTTCGGCCGTGTTCATTTCCATATTACCCAGGAACGCCGCAAGCTCGGGCTTCTCGGATTCAATTGCGGTGCGCCCGAGAATATGGATGTTGTCCACGCCCCAGACTTCCTCTTCGTCCTGCTCCAGGATCTCCAGGTCAAAATACCCGAACATCGAGTGCGGCTGCCACCCCGTGACAACGATCCACTCTTCGTTCTGGTACGCGGTCTCCAGGGCGGCCATCATAGCAGGACCGGAGGAGGCCACCAGCTCGTAGCCGGCTTCATCAAGACCGTAGGAGGGCATGGCCTCTTCCTCGGTGGTAATCATAATACCCGCTCCAGCATCGATTCCGTTGATCTCGCCGTCGAGACGATCGACCGCTTCATCGCTCCGCAGGTCGGACACGGTTTCGATCCCAGCATCGATCATGTACTGCGGTACTACCAGGCCACTCAAGGCGTCTTCATAGATGGTGCCTAGATCGACCAGAGAATCACCGAGCTCGTCCATGTAGGACGCGTGCAGTCCGGGAAGCCACGCCTCCATGAAGGCGTCCATATCACCGGTGGCGACCGCCTGATAGGCAGGACCAACGTCGGCTGCAACAATCTCAACCTCGTAGCCCATCTCATCCTCAAGAATTGACTGGGCTAGGTGGGTGTAGGCTACTCCCTCTTCCCAGTTGACGTAGGTAAGGCGCGCAGTCTTTTGCGCATCCCCTTCTCCCTGTCCGTTGGCAAAGGCCATCGGTACAACGAGAGCAAGTACCATCATTCCAATAAAAAAACGTCGTACGTTATGCATGAATCCTCCTCTTGAGTGTCTGAAAACACTCAAATACTTGTGTTCAAACCGGGGAACATCCCTCGGTTACTGAACCGACCGCGCATGCAACGCAGTCTTGATTCATTACGATAAGAAATTTCGTCGTATCCGTCAAGAACTATGTTGCACTCTATGTACTTACCCGGACGGATCCTCTCAAGTTTAGTAGGAAAGCTAAAGATTATAACACTTATTTATCAAATTTTTACGTCTATGACTCGGAAAATGGGAAGTCATCGTTCCCTCGGCCGTTTTCCAGCCGAGATACCTCAAAGGCGTTCAGCTGCACTCTAAAGAATCGTACACGTTCCAACTGCCCGGAGGCGTGCGACTAATTCCGCCCGATCTATGGTAACCAAAGGGGTAGTGTGGTATGAAACGCTATGCGTGTTGCTTGTTTAGACCTTGAAGGAGTGCTCATACCGGAAATCTGGCAGGCGGTAGCCGCCAACACCGGAATTACCGAGTTAAATCTTACAACACGGGATATCCCTGACTACCACGAACTGATGCGTCGGAGACTGCAGATCCTCGATTCCCACGGGGTTACGATCGACCAGATCAAAGCCGTCATCGGAACACTGACTCCCCTGGCGGGAGCAGGTGATTTTCTCCAAAAACTTCGTTCTCGGACCCAAGTTGTCATCCTCTCCGATACCTACGAAGAGTTTGCCGCTCCGCTTATGGCGCAACTCGAGTGGCCGACGCTCTTCTGCAACAGTCTGTCGATTAACGGAGAAGGACAGATCGTGGACTACCATCTGCGCCAGGAACAGGGTAAACTGCACGCGGTGAGAGCGTTCCAGAGCATGAATCTCACCGTCTTTGCCGCCGGAGACTCGTACAACGATCTGGCCATGATCCTGGAGGCTGATGCGGGAGCGTTCTTCCGCCCCCCGGATACGATCACTCACGAGAATCCCCAGGTCCCGGTGGTGAACGACTATGAGGGACTTCTGGAGTTTCTGGTCTCGTAGCTGACACAGTTTTGGCGAAATACTATACTCACGGCTAATGCGTTCCGATGATTCCGGGAGTGAAATTCGCCGCCGCGCGGAAGAAATCGCCCGCAAGAAGATCGATACTGGGGGCTCGCCGCAGGACAAGCTGATCTACGAACTGAAAGTTCACCAGATAGAGCTTGAGATGCAAAACAGCGAGCTCCAAACCTCACAAGAAGAGCTGCAACGCGCTCGCCAGCGATACGAGCAGCTCTTTGACTTCGCTCCGGTGGCGTACTTCGTATTCAGCAAAGAAGGCGCCATTATTGAGGCCAACCATGCGGCGGCCGCGTTGCTCAAGGCGGACCGGACCTACCTTGATCGCAAGCCCTTTGTGGTGTTCCTGGTTCAGGAGTACCACACGGCCTACTTCAATCACCTGCGTCGCATCTTTGAGGTAGGGCAGCGGCAGTCCGCGGAAGTCCAGATCAAAAACCGGAATGGTGAGCTTATCTGGGTGCGCATGGAAAGCCGCAGCCAGGACAGCGTCAAAGGCGAGCAGCAGTGTCTTACCACGGTTGTAGATATTACTGATCGCAAACGGATCGAGGATGACCTGATTCTCGCCCGGGACGACGCGGTCACCGCCAGCCGTGCCAAAAGCGTGTTTCTCGCAAATATCAGCCACGAAATACGAACGCCCATGAGCGGGATTCTGGGAATGAGCGAGTTGGCCCTTGAGCAGCATGGGGACAACGAAGAACTCACCCGCTACGTCACCACCATTCACAGTGCAGCACGCTCCCTACTATCGATACTCAATGACGTGCGAGACGTGACGCGGATCGAGTCGGAGCAACTGGATATCGACCGTCGTCCGTTTCGGGTGGGAGAACTACTGTCAACACTGGATGCGATGTTTCAGCCGGTGGCGGCACAGAAGAACCTACAACTCGTCCTGGAAATCCCCTCTGCCATGACGGAAGTCCTCACCGGCGACCGCAACCGCATCCGCCAGGTGGTAGTTAACCTGCTGAGCAACGCGATGACGTTCACCGAGACCGGTTCCGTGACGTTACGCGTCCGGGAGGATGAGGTTTCCGATTTCGTCCGGGAGCTTACCTTTGAGGTAGCGGACACGGGGCCGGGCATCTCCGTCGCCGAACAGCGTCGCATCTTTGATACGTTCAATCGGGCGGTGCAGGAAACGGAAACACGCTACGACGGAAACGGAGTTGGCCTGGCGATTTCGCGCCGGTTGGCTCAGCTCATGGGAGGACAGATATACTTTGAGACGGTACCGGGGTCCGGATCCCGCTTCTTCTTTTCAGTGCCACTGGAAATTCCAGCCGCTGAGCCCACCGAAACGGCAGCCCAGATTCCCTCCTCCGGGGGTACCGGCGATCAGGGACGAATTTTGGTTGCCGAAGACAACGCAATTAATCTGCTGGTCATTCGGACCGTTCTGGAAAAAGCAGGATATCAGGTCGTATCCGTGGGAAATGGCCACGATGCGATCACCAGCCTTGAGCGCGATCGTTTTGATCTGGTCCTGATGGACATTTCTATGCCGGGGATGGATGGTGTTGAAACGACCCGGGCTATTCGCGCTCGGCGCGGCGACGAATCGATCCAGTGGGACATTCCGATCATTGCGATTTCCGCCCATTCCATGAAAGGCGACCGGGAACACTTCTTGCAGGAGGGCATGAACGATTACATCAGTAAGCCCTTTGTCCGCGAGACGATCCTGGACGCCGTGAAGACCCACACCGGGAGCCCTGAATGACATCCGACTCCAACGAGTTCCGAATCGTGGCGATCGGCGCTTCAGCCGGTGGGCTTGAAGCGCTGGAGTCATTCTTCGATCACATGCCCGGAACCGCGGACTTTGCCTTCGTAGTGATTCAGCACCTCTCTCCCGACTACAAGAGTCTCATGGGAGAGCTCCTCGCCAAACACACCACCATGGAGATCGTCCAAGCTGAGGACGGAGTGCAGCTGCGACCCGGTGTGATCCACCTAATTCCCCGCAAGAAGAACATGACGGTGTACCAGGGAACGCTGTTTCTCACCGAACAGGAGCACGGTCTCAACCTGCCGATCGATATATTCATGCAATCCTTGGCGGAAGATGCCGGCGAACGGAGTGTAGGAGTGGTCCTTTCCGGCACCGGGAGTGACGGCACGAGGGGACTCCGGGCGATTAAGGAGGCCGGGGGGCTAGTCATCGTCCAGGACGAGGAAGACGCCAAGTTCAACGGCATGCCCCGGAGCGCGATCTCTACCGGTATTGTGGACTTCATCTTGCCCGCTGCTCACATTCCGGACGAACTCCAGAGCTTCGTGAGCGGCAAGGTCCGCCTGGTGGACGAAGAATCCTCCGATGCTACCAGCGCCACAAACTCCATTACTAAAATTTTCATGCTGATCAAGCGCAAGACCGGCGTAGACCTGTCTTTCTACAAGGAAAACACGATCCTCCGCCGTTTGGAACGGCGCATGGGTATCAATCAGATCCACGATGTCAACCGTTACGTCCAGTTCCTGGAGGAATCGCCCACTGAGACCACCACGCTCTTCAAGGAGATCCTTATCGGCGTGACTCGGTTCTTCCGGGACCGCCCCGCGTTTGACACGTTGGCAGAAGAGGTTATCCCCGCCATCTTCGAGGGCAAAGAGCGCCACGAACAGATTCGGGTGTGGGTGGCAGGCTGCTCCACCGGCGAAGAAGCGTACAGTATTGCAATCCTCCTCTCCGAATACGCAGAGCGACATTTTCTCCACAATGAGATCAAGATCTTCGCCACCGATATCGATAAAGACGCGATCGAGTTCGCCTCCTACGGGAATTACCCGGAGAGCATTGCCGCTGATGCGTCGCAGGAGCGCCTCTCCAAGTACTTTGTCCGTAAGGGCGAGAGTTATCAGATTGTGCCCTCCATTCGAGAGAAGGTGATTTTTGCCTTTCACAACATATTCAAGGACCCTCCCTTTCGCCGAATCGATCTGATTAGCTGCCGCAATCTGTTGATCTATCTTCAACCGGTGCTTCAGAAGAAGGTGCTTTCCAATTTCCACTTTTCGCTAAATGAGGAGGGATATCTGTTTCTCGGCTCCAGCGAGACGGTGGGGGATTTGACCAAGTACTTCCGCACGATCGACACTAAATGGAAGCTCTTCGCGTATAAGGGAAGCCGGGCGGCTCCCAAGCTCGAGCTCACCACACCAAGTAGCCCGGAAGCGTGGAGAGAGCGCATAGAAGCCACTCAGGCGACGCAGGCCACCGTAGGACACACGGACGCGGCCCATCGCAAGCCGTCGCGCAATTCGGAACCGATATACGAGGAGCTCATTGAGCACTATCTGCCACCTACGGTGGTGGTGGATGAAAATCGTCTGGTGGTACATACCTTTGGTGATCTCGCAACGTACCTACAAATTCCCACCGGGAAAATGGACTTGGACGTCATGAAAATGGCGCGCCCGTCGGTGAACATCCCTTTGGGCACCGCCCTGCAAACCGCCATCCGGGAAAACCGCTTTGCAGCTTACGATGACATCTCAGTGCCCCACGGCGATAACGACGATGTGGTAATCCGCTTAGCGGTGCGTCCGCTCCGCAGCGCCTACAACGCGCGTTTCTTTGCGATCGTGTTTGACGAACAGAATTGTGAGAAGCGATCCGATGATCTGCCCGTGCAGCGCTTCGATGTGGAAGACAGCGTCCGTCGCCGAATTAACGATCTCGAAAATGAACTACAACACACCAAGGAGAGTCTACAGGCCACGATCGAGGAGCTGGAAACCTCCAACGAAGAGCTCCAGGCCACCAACGAGGAGCTGCTTTCCTCCAACGAGGAGTTGCAGAGCACCAACGAAGAACTTCAGTCGGTAAACGAGGAGCTCATTACGGTGAA
>CAYQRW010000078.1:0-13531 GCA_964419735.1 uncultured Spirochaeta sp. | reverse complement strand
TCGGGATCGCTCAAGGCGTTGTCGAGAACGCGGTGAAGATGGCGCGGCTCGAGCGGTTTCAGCAGAAAGACCCGGCTCCGCGACAGCAATGCGCGGTTAACCTCGAAAAAGGGGTTTTCCGTGGTAGCCCCGATGAGGATAATCGTGCCCTCCTCAACCCAGGGGAGGAGCGCATCCTGTTGTGATCGATTCCAGCGGTGTACCTCGTCGACAAACAGAATCGTCCGACGGTTGACCTGCTCCCGAAACGACTTCGCTTTGCCGATAGCCAGGCGCAGGTCTTTTACGCCGCTGAGGACGGCGTTGACGGAGAGAAACTGGCTGCGCGTATGTTGCGCCACCACCTGCGCCAGAGTCGTCTTGCCGGTGCCCGGAGGGCCGGAAAGTACGAGAGAGCTGATCTGATCCGCTTCAACTGCGCGGCGCAGCAGTCTACCCGGAGCCAGGATGTGCTCCTGGCCGACGAACTCCTGAAGCGTCCGCGGCCGCATTCGGGCAGCCAGGGGATAGCGCTCGGTTTCAAACGGTAAATCCATCCCGCTTCAACCGTTCACGTGTCAAACAGATCTGCTTCGTCACCCCGCTGCTCTTTCAGTTCCTGTAGTTCGCGCTGCTTGGCTTCCGCCTCCTGTTCCAGGTCTTCCAGTTCCCGCCGGCGCTGGGCGATTTGCTCCTGCAGTTGCGTGATCTCATCACCAACGGTAATTGCTTTCCGTCCCGCCTGGAGGCGCTCCAGAAGAGAATCAAAATGAGCGATCCGCTCCTCGCATTGCTTAAGAGAGTCCACCTGTTCGGCGAGCGCCTCCGGTGGTGCGTCGCGCGCCACGCGGCCCAGGGAGGCGAGAGTCTCGTCACTCTCCGACTTCGCCGCCGCAATCTCGGATTCCCGATCCCTGCGCGCTTTTGATAGCTTCTGCCCATTTCCGAGACTGTTGAACTCCGCCACGAGCTTGCCGGACTCCGATTTCAGCTCCTGTAACTCAGCATCGATCTCATCGCGTCGGTGCTCCACATCCCTAATAGGTTTAGCAACCGCTTCGAGTTCTTCGTCTTCCATTTGGGCGATGAAGTCCGTTTCCACCAGCCGACGCCCGGCATCTTGCAGGAGGCGAGGAAGCTGATTCGAGCGCACCGCCTTCCGGTTCTTGGCGATAGCGCGGCGGGCACGGGTGCCGACCCGCTCCATGATAGACCGTTGCGACTGAGCGGGTTCCGCGGCATAGCGGTCGAGCTGCGCGTCAAGAACACGAATATCATCTTGGTAGCGGGCCAGATTCTCAAAGGCCTGCGAGTACGACGCGTCCACAAGCGGATGGTCTCGAAAGAGACGAAACGCCACGGCGCCGATCTGTTCATACACGCTGTCCAATCCGCGAAATAGGTTTTCCCGTTCTTTTTGGAGGAGCTTCATTCGTTCCCGAATATCATTCTGGCGCTGGTCGATCTGCATCAAACGCTCGATCGCCGAGCTTGCCGCCTCGAGGCGTTCATGAATCGAGTGATGACGCTGTACGAGGGACCCCGCTTCCTCCGGGAGTTGATCCTCCGGTAGATCGAGGAGACGTTCGCCGATCAGGCGCCGCTGGTTTTCACATTCCTGTACGGCGCGTTCTCGGACATCGAAGATCTCCTCTATTCGGTTTGGGTAATCGGGCATTCTGTACCTCTCTATTCCGCCAGCAGCGGCTGTATTGACTCCATCTCTCGTATGCCGCGGCAGAAGAGATTCCAATGACCTGCACTGTAATGGCTTCGCTCGCGGAGTACAGTCAATAACGTCTCCATGTTGGTATGAATTACGCCGGAACGCAAGAAGCTCTCCGGTAGTTGGGCCTTCAATACGGACCGAGAGCCGTGAGCAGCGACAGAGTTCAGATGTTCCAGCAGTCCTTCGGGAAGAGGGTTTTCAAAGTCTTCCTGAAGGAGTAGTCGCTGATTATCGGGAACATCCGGCCGTGACCGGACCCACAAGACGTCCGGGAAGTATTGGTGCGCCTGTTTCCACCATGAATCGGGTGCCCGGACGGTGAGAGTCACGGTCACGTCCCAGAGAACAACGCCGTTACGGCGAGATGGTTCTGTTCGCCCAGTCACGGCACGCAAGGAGCGGGCGTGATCAAGGCCGTGGGGTCCATCGGTAAGCTTAACTTCCAGTAGTTCCATCGTACTATTACTTTAACACACGCTCGAGGAACTTCGTCACCTTTAGATGGTGTGGATTGTCGGAAGCACTCACAATTTCCGGGTCACCAAGATCCGTTGCAACTGGCCGTCGGTATCAGTTGAAGAGATGATTGATGTCCTCGTTATCTTTGCCCAGCATCTCCTGAATCCGCTGCGTCATGGCGCGGCGCTCGCGCCCGGCGTGCAGTGCTCGGGCGGCCCGTTCCATTCGATCGGTGGTGGAGCGCAGTTCGATCAGTTGTTGCTTCTCTTCCGTGCTGAACACGTCTGTGGTGGATAGCAAGAACGACAGTTCTTCCGAAGAGAGGTTGCTGAGCATCGATTGATCAATCTCGTACCCTGCCACGTGGGCAAACTCCTTGAGGTCCTCCACCGCGCTCTCCATCAGTTTGTGCAGCTCTAACGCCTGATCATCCGATACTGGATGATCTTCAAAGATCTCGATGTCGGCTTCAAGAAACGCCTTCTCCTCGCGCATCGCTTCCACTCGAAAACGATCCGTTCCCACGGTGAGGATGTCCAGACGACCATCGTCGTAGCGATTGATCACATTCTCGATAGAGGCGAGGCACCCCACCGTCTGCAGGGTTGTACCCGTATGCAGAACAACTCCAAAGGGCTGCTCGTCTTCCAGGCACTGGTGCACCATTAGACGGTAGCGTTCTTCGAAAATATGTAGGGGAAGCGGCATCCTAGGCATGAGGACGAGCCCAAGGGGGAACACCGGCACTCGAATCACAGTAGTTTCTCCGATTTATTGCGTCTCATCGGGCAGAAGTTACTCACAGGAGTGTCTGAGAGCAATACGCCTTACGTCCGTGACCTGAGTTCTTCCAGGCGTTCAAGCGTTGCTTCCCACTGGGTGGCCGTTGTGTGCTGGTCCTGTTCATTCTCCTGGAGCGCGTCCTGAAGACGCCGAATCGTGGGCGCATCGGTGTAGTTCTCCTCCAGGGACATCGCCTGCTGGATCTCATGGTGGGCGTGTTCTAACCGCTCCATTTTCTGCAGAAGTTCATGCTCCCTGCGTTCCAGCCGGCGGATTTCTCCGCGCAACGCCTTCTGTTCCGCATAGTCGTTTTTCAGCGGAATACTTCCCCCGGACGAGGTGGATGCGGGGGTCGTGGCCGATACCGCTTCTGAAGTAGCGAAGACTTCGCCCAGATGGCTGCCTTCGAACTCGCGGTAGCTGCCGGGATAGTAGCGCCACGCCCGGGAGGGGCGCAGCTCTGAAGGCAGCGCACGCGGCCACAACGCCAGGACATCGGTTGAAACGTCTTGTAAGAAGTATCTGTCATGGGAAACAACGATCGCGCTGCCCTGGTAGTGCGACAGAGCTTGTGCAAGCACCCGCTGGCTGGTCATATCCAGATGGTTGGTTGGTTCATCAAGAATCAGGAGGTTCGCCGGTCGTACCAAGAGTCCTGCCATCACCAGGCGACTGCGTTCACCGCCGCTGAGTACCGACAGCGGCTTATCAAGGGCATCGGCGTCAAACAGGAACGCTCCCAACACGCCTCGGATATCCGCCCGGGCTTCGGCGGAGGCCCGTTCGGCGAGGTACTCGTAGACGGTGGTCTCGGTGGGAAGGGTATCGGCGCTGTCCTGCGCGTAGTATGCGATGGACACGCCGGAGCCGGTGGAGACGCCCCCCCCGGAGGGAGTGTCGGCACCGGAGAGAATCCGCAACAGGGTAGACTTCCCCGCTCCGTTGAGACCTACCACCGCAAACCGCTGACCGCGACGAACGGTGAGATCGATCTGGTCCAGTACCTGGCTTTCGCCGTAACTCTTACTGAGTTCTTCGAGGGTCAGCATGATCTCTCCACTATGGGGAGGGGTGGGGAGTGAAATTGAAATGGGGCGCAAGTGCTGCGGGAGTTCAATGAGCTCCGTCTTCTCCAACGCCTTGACGCGGCTTTGCACCTGGCGCGCTTTGCTGGCCTGGGAGCGAAAACGCCGGATAAAGTCCTCTTGACGTTGAATCTCCTCCTGCTGTTGGCGCCAGGCGTGCTTTAGCTGCTCAAGCTCTGCGGTCCTCCGCCGTTCATATTCGGTGTAGGTGCCCTTGTAGCGGCGCACCTGTCCATTAAACAGCTCAAAAATGACCGAGACCGCATCGTCAAGAAACGCGCGGTCGTGAGAGACCAGAACCACTCCGCCGTCATAGTTCTTGATGAACTGGGCGAGCCATAGCCTGGCCTCACTATCCAGGTAGTTGGTGGGCTCGTCGAGGAGGAGGATATCCGAGCGGGTCAGCAAGGTGCGGGCAAGGGAGGCGCGCATCTGCCAGCCACCGCTAAACTCGCCCAGGGGTCGATAGATCTCTCCCGGACTGAATCCAAGCCCCTGTAGGACTCGCCCGATTTCCGCCTCGCGTTCAAAATATCCGCGATGCTCCAGGGTTTCATCGATCTCTGCTACCCGAGACAGTGGGGCCGCCGCCGTGGGGTCCTCGCGGAGAATCTCAGCATGCGTGGCCCGCTCAGCCACCAGGCGGTGCTCTGCCGCGTACCCCAGATCCGCCAGTTCATACACGGATGTCCTGGGGTCAACGTCTAATCGTTGCGGCAGATAGGCGGGGCTGGCGTTCTTGCTCTGGATAACTTCACCGGCGTCGGCCCGGGCGTGACCTGCCAGGATCTGGAGCAGGGTAGATTTACCACTTCCATTCGCACCAACCAGGCCGGCACGCATCTCGTGGTCAATGGTGAGAGTTACCGAGTCGAGGATCGTCTGGGGTCCGAAACTCACGTGAAGATCAGAAGCGGCTATCATAGATCGCGGGCTACGAAGTAACGAATCGGTAAAACATCACCACCGGAGAAACGGGCTCATCGGTGACCACCTTCGAATCGTTGATCAGATCCTCCGGAATATAAGTCATCCGAAGTCCATCATCCAGAATGGTGTACACGAAGGCCGTGGTCTCGCCCGGACCGAGGCGCATGAGCATTGCCCCGTCATATTTTCCCCGGAGCTTATCTGATAGGAACAGCGAGAACTCCAGCGACGCACTGCCGGCAAAAGAACTGGGAAGTACGGTGGGAACCAGCCGCTCGTAACCGGTCCACGTCACCGCCCCGCGGTTGGTAAGCCGCATCTCGCCGAAAGCTGAACTCGCCAGTCCGTTACCTCGATTCAGAATCTGTTCCAGCTCCTGAGAGCGCCGTTGGCGTTCAGCGGAGACGATTTCCGCGATATCCTCGTCAAACCGTACAAACGTCTCCGAGCGATCGCGCCCATCCACCCGGTACGAGGCTTCCAACTCCCGCTCGCCCTCCAAAGCTAGTTCGAGTGAGGTTCCCACAAAGCCGACTCCATTCTGGGCCGGACTGGACAGATCAGTGTAGGAGTACGTCCGCTGAAAGGAGGGCAAGACGATACGAATCTCCGCGTTTTCCGTATCGGCGAACAGCCCGAAGCGTGGGCTGAACCGTTCCAGGTCGATATGACCGGAGCTCACCATCTCGTCATAGTACTCCGGTCGCCAGGACACTTCGGCGATGTCCTGTAAGAGTTCCTCGGTAGACTCGCGATCGGTGGTGGCGCCGGCACTTCTTCCGCTGGCACCGGTAAGCTCTAGATGGTGGCCAAAGACCCAGCCGATCGTTCCCTCCCGCGTGAGCGCTCGGTACCAGTAGTCCGAAAGACTGCCCTGGTCACTTAGTTCTTCGGACCGATCCAGAATCTTGATCACTTCGCCCTCGCGTAAGCGATAGATCCGGGTGGAAGAACTGTCCGCGCGTTCCCGAACAGGCAGCGCGGTCCGCAGACTCACCGCGTAACTATCCGCCCATTCACCGAAATCGCGGGCAAACGCTTCCGCCGCCGGTTGCTCATCAAAGACGAGCACGCGCCACGCCTCCAGATCCAGCGGTTCGTCGTCTACGGAGAGCGAAAGGAACTCCTGCTCGAGTCCGGCTATGACCGGCGCCTGCGTACCGGCGGGAATTCCTGATTCAGTGGCGGGCCAAATAACGACTGCATACCCCTGATACCGCGGTGTGCATGCCACCATACTCAGCATTGCCAGAATGATAATGGACAGAGGCGTGGTTCGTTTCATTGCGGGAGCTATTTGATCACGCTCGAGGGAGGGTGTCAATTGAGTTAAAGCGGAGGTTTCAGCGGATACGGTCGATCTGTTCCGGGGAGATGATGATGACGATACGTCCTTCCTTGAGAAGATTTCGATTGTGAGGCGAGGCCAGAATCCGATCGGCGTCCTCCGGACTGATCATGACATCCGCAGGTATGATCCCGAACGCTCGGCGTGCCATTATCCGTAGCGGCTGCGTTCCGGCTCGCTCCCTCCAGGCGTCGGGATCGGTCTGATCGGTGTAGTGGGCCACACCCCACCGTGAAATCGCTGCAGGATCTATCATATCCTGCTCCAAGACGGGACGGAAGTTGGTGTCGTAGATCTCCGGCAGGAGCGCGGGCACGAGTTGGACGTGATCCGCTGTGCCGCTACTCGTTTCCGAGCCATGCAACGGAAGCGATTCTGCCGCATAAATCACGATCCCCGTGAACTCCCGGGTAGGCACCCAGCGGACTACCCGCTCCATTTGATAAGGAACGCGATGATTCACGAACAGTTGAGTCAAATCGGGAAAGAGGGAGACGCTGTAGGTTCGTGAGACGCCCCGTAAATCCTCCATCGGGCGGGGAACGCTCCGCTCCGCGCTGCGGGCCAAGCGGGCGATCCGTGACGCCAAATCGGGATCATCCCGCACCGCATCTTCAATGACGCGGCGCGAGTCAACCGGGAGGGGTAGAAGGCCGGCGAAGAGTGCTTCGGGAAACTCCTGATCGAGTCTGGTCTGCGCCCGATGCACGGTAGCGGCTGTTCGGGATTCCGACGACGTGACTCGTGCTTCCAGTTCAACGGCAAACTGATTGGTCTCCCAATCGATTCTGCTGTCACTCTCGATATCCTGGGCCCACCCGACCCGTGAGAGTGATACCAACAAGAGAACAGAACACGTAATACCGCTGAGCGATCGCCACCTCATTACACTGTGATTGTCGGCGAAAAACGACATCGCCAGTAGACCTGAACCGCGCCTATATCGCCTCTCCAAAATAGATTCCCGCCCATTCCCAGGTACCGTGGATCTCCGGATCAGCGGGAAAGTCGACCTTGCGGAAGTAGAGGTACCAGGTAGGTATACGGTGGGACCATCCCCAGGTGCGCAAGTACGCCTCCGACGCGTTGGAGGAAATCTCCAGGTCACTCTCGAAGCGCACGCGCGATCTGCGCAGAAAGGCGGCAATATCGAAGGTAGGAATATCGCTGTTGGCGTCGCTCGCCTCCTGCTCCCAGGACATAGCGAAAAAGTTTACCTCTGCCCGATACGCGAGCAAAGTCCGAGCGTCCTGACGCCACAGGGCGTTCTTGATCGTCGCCACCAGCTGGTCTAGATCGCGCTCCGTCCACGATTGAGAGGATTCAAAAAAAGCGACACGTCGCTGCACCAGCTCATGCGCCCGAGGCTCTCCAGGGACACGAGCGCCTCGATGCCTCAGAAACTCTCGATACGAACCGTAGGCGTCCTCCCACCGGCCAACCCCTTCATAGGCCTCGCCCAGATAGTAGTTAAGTACCCCGCGATCGATTTCATCCGAATAGCGCGCTTCCAGATAGGTAAGGTATTCCAGCCGCTCCGCCGGATCTTCGACGATATCCAGTAGGCGGTTCAGGATCACCCGATGAGTAGAAACTGACCGGACATCTACGTCGGGATAGGAAAGTAGGGCACGGCGATGGTACTGACGAGCCACGGAGGGACTGCCATGGTCATTGTAGAGGTCACCCACAATTGTGAGGTAATATCCATTGTTATCATCATTCGGGAAGCTTTGCACATGGGCGGTCAGGAAGTTGACCATTGCGGTCCACCCCGATTCCTCCCGGTGTGCCTGAGCGGCGCGCTCAACTACCGGAAATGGAGGGCTCCCTGATTCTGCCCGGGTCTGATACGTTCGTATCGCCTGCGGAAGCTGTGAAGCACGATCACCGGCGGAAAGGACCAGTGCCGCGATAATGACTGCCGTGGTTACGGCGATCACGGAAGTAGGCGTGCGCATACCGTGCAGCATACCGGTGCGGCTAACCGATTGGCAAGCAGTGATAAGAGAGACTACAGTAGTGCTATGAACCGACGACTGCCGCTGAGCATCGGATTAATCGCTTCCGGGGCTGCGCTCCTGCTCGTGACGACGCAACAGATCTCCGTGGGTGCGCTCATTCTACCGCTCGTGTTGATCATCGTGGGACTGGTTATGCTGATGCGGGCGTTTTCTCCCGAAGGGCATGAAGGCAACGTCTTCTCCGGAACGTTTCTGGCGCTCACCGGAGGGTTTCTGCTGCTGTGGGAGTCGGCATTGCCTGCGGTAGAGCTGTCCATGATCTGGCCGATCTTCATGACGATCGGTGGTGCAGCGCTCACATCCTACGGGCTTAAGAAAGGACGGGATGCACGTCTCAACCTGACGATACCTGGGGCGGTAATTATCCTGCTTTCTTTAGTGTTTCTTGCCTTTAGCCTGGATCTGATTCGGGCGAGCCTGGCGACAGTCACCGTGCGGTGGTGGCCGGCGCTTCTCATGGGTGTAGGTATCCTAATTCTACTAGGCGCCCACAATGACGATCAGGACTCCGATTCCGACTCTGAGTCCTGAGGGGGGCCGTTCTCTCCGTTTCCGTCGCCGTGATTATCATCGTAGAGAATTTCTTCCCACGTAAGGCGCCGTCCGTCCACGGGAGAGTGCAGGCGAAAGGGGAGGGTATGCTCCCGATACCGATAGACAACCGCCACTACCGCAGCAAATCCCGGTAGAAGCATCCAGTCGGCGCCGTCGTAGATCAGAATCAGTTGGGACACTACGAGCAACCCGAAGACGCCGATCGCCAAATAGAGGGTGGCGAATCGTTTGCGCTGAGCCGTTTTCTGGTGCTTGCGCTGCACGATATTGAGCAACAGCATGGCTAGAAATGCCCAGTATAGGCCATCCGAAAGATAGCCCGCGATGGTGGTATCAGTAAGCTGTAGATTCATAGCGCCTCGTTTTCATCGGCAGTTTTGCGGCTAATGGTGTGTCGCAAGTTGACGTTTCTGGTGGTCCATTATCACTAATGCCGCCATCGATTCCACCACCGGCACGATCCGGGGGCAGATACACGCGTCGTGACGTCCCTCCGTCCGTATGCGTTGAGCCTCACCACCGATGTTGACCGTTTGCTGCTCGCGGGCAATCGAACTAGTGGGCTTCACGGCGATCCGGAAGATGATTTCTTCGCCGGTGGAAATCCCGCCAATGATTCCTCCCGCATTGTTGGTTACAAACCCATTCGTGTCCATTTGGTCATTATGCTGGCTACCGGTCATCTCCGCGGCGGAAAACCCCGCGCCAAACTCAATGCCCTTCACCGACCCGATCGACAACATCGCTCGGGCCAGTTCGGCATCGAGCTTCTCAAATACCGGCTCTCCTAATCCGACCTCGACTCCCGAGATGCGGCACTCGATTACGCCTCCCACGCTATCCTCGGTATCCTTGATCGTGGTAATCCGTTCCAGCATGCGCTCAGCAGCTACCGGATCGCATGCTCGCAGCGGGTTTTGTTCGATCACCGTAGGATCAAACGTCTCGCATTCGATGCCGGCGCTGCGTTTCGTGTACGCCACAATTGAGACACCGCGTTCGGCGAGGATCTTGCGAGCTACCGCTCCCGCTGCGACCCGCCCGGAGGTTTCCCGTCCCGACGCGCGGCCGCTGCCCCGCCAGTCACGAATTCCATATTTCTTGAGATAGGTGTAGTCCGCGTGTCCCGGACGGAACTTATCCTTGATATTATCATAGGCGGAAGGTTCTGCATCGGCGTTATAGAGGATCATCATCAGGGGAGTGCCGGTGGTCTGCCCTTCGAAGATTCCGCTTAAGAAGTGCACGATGTCCGGCTCTTTGCGCGGGGTAGTGATGGAGGATTGCCCCGGCTTTCGGCGATCCAGCTCTTTCTGGACATCCGCCTCAGAGAGTTCTACTCCAGGCTTCACGCCATCCACGATGACGCCGACGGCACCTCCATGAGATTCGCCAAACGTGGTGATTCGAAACGATTGACCAAAACTATTTCCAGGCATGCGTGGTACCTCATCCTTTGTAATATGCAATAATCCGGGCTGCCGCGTTTTCGATAGATAATCCTGAGATATCTACCACGTGATCCGCGTAGATACGGTACAGCGCGTCCCGACGCTCCGCGATTTCCAGGAAGTGGTCCCGGGGTCGTTCCTGATCCAGGAATGCGGGAACGCCGTGGCTGACCGCCCGCTGATACAATACTACCGGGTCGTTCCACAGGTAAAGTACGCAATAGGCAGCGCGGATCAGCTCCATAGATCTCGGGTGATCACAGACCCCGCCGCCGGTGGCGAGGACAGTTCCCGATCCCCGGTAGGCTCGGGGAATATCGCGAATCGCTTCAGCTTCCCACTTACCAAACGTGTCGGAGCCCAGCGCGCGGTAGACGCTGCGTATAGGAGGCTCTTCGCCACCGGTTCCCCCTGTCTCGGGAGTAATAGTGTTTTCATACACCGCTCGCCGCACCAAAAGATCATCCAGGTCTATGAATTCCAGATTCAGTAGGTGGGACAGCCGATGACCGATGGTAGACTTGCCTACGTGCTTTAGACCGGTGAGTGCGATCGAACCGAGAGAGGTCACGCTATGTCTGGAGGATCGAAAACTCTGAGTCCAACGGTGTAGGGCGGGATATCTGATATCCCTGGAGATAGTCAACACCGATCTTCTCGAGCAGCGCCCGGGTACGATCATCCTTTACGTACTCGGCGATCGTCTTCATGTTCATCACGTGCCCGATGTTGTTAACCGCCTCCACCAACGCGTAGTCGATCGGGTCATCGGCAATATCGCGGACGAAGGAGCCGTCAATCTTTAAGTAATCCACCGGCAAGTGTTTCAGATAGGCGAACGAAGAGAAGCCGTTGCCAAAATCATCCAGGGCAAAAGAAACACCCAACCCTTTAAGCCGTTTAATGAAGGATGTGGCTCTACTCATATTCTCGATGGCGGTAGTCTCGGTTATTTCCAGGCAGATCTGTTTCGGATCTGCTGCGGACCGATCAATAAGCGTGCGAATATAGTCGAGCATCGACTCATCCGCGATCGAGGCACCACTGAGATTGATACTCACCAGAGGGTAGCGTCCTTGTGCGGCAAATGCGTCTAACCGGTGAAAGGAATTCGACAGAACCCAGCGATCTACCGCCGGCATGAGATTGTACTTCTCTGCAGCGGGAATGAAGTCCCCGGGACTGATAAGGGAGTCATCGTCATCCAGCATTCTAATGAGTACTTCCAAATGCTCGTGGCTTTCTCCGTTCGTAGAGACGATTGGTTGTCCCCACAGCACGAATCGGTTTCCTTCCAGCGCATGATTCAGCCGGGAGATCCACTGCATCTCACCGCGGCGCTTGAGGAACGTGTAATCGGCAGTTTCATACACCTTGATCGTGTTCCCGCCGGATTCCTTCGCCAGGTAGGATGCATCGTCCGCCGCGGCGAGAATGGTGTAGCCATCCGAGTTGACCCCTGAGACCGGTACGAGACCGATGCTGGCAGTAATATGGAAGGCGTTCTTCTGCCAAATGAACTTGCGGTTCAAGCTTCGCAGAAGCGTCCGGGCAAACGCCATACCTCGCGCCAAAGGTGCATCCAGAAGGAGGACGCCAAATTCATCGCCCCCCAGGCGGGCCGCAACATGCTCTTCACCCTCCAGTTGCCCTCTGAGGTCGGTGGAAACCTGGCGCAGCAGCTCATCCCCGGCTAAGTGTCCGCAGACGTCATTCACTATCTTGAACTGATCAAGATCGAGATAGATAAAACTGTGACTCCGCTGACTAGCTTGCGCCACTCGCGCTATTTCCTGAAGCCGAGTGAAGAACTCCTCCCGATTCATGAGACCGGTGAGGGAGTCGTGACTGGCCTGGTATTCGATAATCTGTGACATCTCCTTGATATCGGTGACGTCTTGAAACGTGATGAGACCACCGTCGATATGTGAATGGGTGCGTATGGGTGTTATCGATCCGGCTACGCTGACCCGGCCACCCTGCTCGGTAGTAAGGTAGACGTTTTCAAACTCAAAATCTTTGCCCTCGGCCACTTGGGCAAAGGGCACCGCCGCTTTGAGTTCACTGTTTTCATCGAAGAGGGAAAAGACTTCAGACAGATCTCTGGCAATTGCTCGCTCTTCCGCCCAGCCGGTCAGATTCTGGGCGACCGGATTGAGAAAACGAATCGTCTGGTCTTGAGAGTAGGCGATAAGCCCATCGTTCATGCTGTTGAGCAACGCTTCAAAAAGCTGCTCTTGCTCCTGCATCTGGTGATCGATTCGAGACTTGTATAGGGCGATATCAATCGTGGTTTGGAGCTCGCGTTCCTTGAACGGTTTGAGAACGTAACCAACCGGCTCCGCCTTCTTGGCGCGTTCAACGGTGCGCTCATCCGCATAGGCGGTGAGAAACACGATCGGGACGTTGTACTGCTCATGAATCTCGATCGCGGCATCGATGCCGTCCCGATTTCCCCCGAGCATGATGTCCATGAGCACGATATCTGGGTAGTACTCAAGCGCCGATTCAACGGCTTCCTCGGCGGTCGCCGCCAGTGCCACTACGGAATATCCGAACTTCTCCAGACGACGTTGCAAATCGAGAGCAATGATCTTTTCGTCTTCTACAATCAGTACGCGTTCATCAGCCATGGTGTATGAAGACAAGCATATGAGGGCGATGCGAAAAAATCAATGACCAGACGTGAACAGCGAAGAAGCTGAAAGGAGGGTGCTGAAGCTAAAGCTCCAGCACCTTTTTGATCATGTCCGGCTCATTTCGAAAAGGTGAACCCTTACCTTGCAGAAAGTGATTCTTTTCAATGAGATGAAGGGACAGATCACTTACCAGCAGATGGTTCCCATCGTGCCGGCCACCGGGGGCGTGTTGAATCGCGGCGTTTACTTTCCGGAAGATGCCGTCCTCAAAGGGTGACGCCAGGTGGCCGCGCGCTTCGGTAGTCGTAACCACCCATTTGTTTTCGATCGTGACCGGTTCTCCTAATCCGCGACGCCCCTCTTCAAGCAAGCGACGCAGGAGACTTACCACCTCGTCAAAATCAAGTCCGAGACGGCTGAACTCTTCCTCATCGGCCTCGATAATGTCCACGAGGTTCCGGTGGTCATCTCCGAAAAATCCGTCGGACGTAATGACCCCGGGCTTCATGTTTTCCTGCGCCTTGGTGTATTCCGGTGACATTTTCATAC
>CAYQRW010000077.1:0-13558 GCA_964419735.1 uncultured Spirochaeta sp. | reverse complement strand
TCACCCTCTCGGTGCAGATGCTGCTGTCCGGTATCGAGATGTTCGTGGCGGGCCTTTAAACCGGGTACGGCCGCGGCCCTGTCACCGCCCGGGCGGGCTCGGCGGGGGCAAGCTGAGCCCCGCTCGCTACTCTCCCTCCAGAACCCGCATCACCTCAGGAAGTAACTGCTTCTTCCGGGACAACACCCCCGGCATATCGAAGGTGCGCTCGTCGATCTGCTTGAAGGGGAGCTGCTTTTCTCCCTCCTGGTACCCGGAGGTCAACAGGAGGCTGTTGCGTTTGATCACATCGGTGACCATGATCATCGTCCAGGTGAGGTGCTTGTCGGTGGTCACCGACTGCAGCGCCTGCAAGAGCCGGGGCCGGTAGTTCTCGGAGTCCGTCAGGGTGGTTACCTCCACCTGACCGATACCGAAGTTCACGCCGCCGTGGTCATACTGCTTGAAGTCGGAGAGGACGATCTCCTTGGGCTCGCGGTTCTCCAGGGCGTTGAGCTGCGCAAACAGGTGTTTGGCGTGCTCCGCGGCGGAGATACCGGTAATCGCCTCCAGGCGGTGGACGGCGCGGCGGTCCACCTCGGTGGTGGTGGGGGAGTGCAGGTTTACGGTGTCCGACACGATGCCCGACAGGAGTAGGATCGCCACGTCCCGGTCGAGACCCAGGCCGTAGTTGGCGAACTCCTCGTACACCAGGGTGCAGGTGCTCCCCACTGCCCGGGTGGTTACGGCGATCGGTTGCGTGGTGGAAGGTGGTGCCAGGCGGTGATGATCCACAATTTCCAGGATTTGCGCCTCATCGGCGCCGTCTACCGCTTGGGAGACCTCGTTGTGATCCACCATGATCAGCTTTCTGCGGGGGCGCTCGATGAAGGAGCGACGACTCACCATCCCGATCAGCGTTTCCTCTTCAAACACCGGAAGGCCGCGGTACTTGGAGTTGAGTAGGTCGGTCTTGGCCTGGTCAAACGGGGTGGTGTGCGAGAGGCGGGGAACGTCGGTATCCATGATCGTACTCACCGGTGAGCTTAGCCGCAGCAGACGAATCGTCTCGGCGGTGTCGGTGTCGGATATATAGACCGACCCGCGGAAGGAACTCAGATCAACCGCGATCTCCTCGTTTATCCGCAGACCGGTAATGACCAGCGCCGGAAGCTGCGCCTCCACCGCGTGGGCGAGAATCTCCTTACGATTTCCCACGACCAGCAGCGGCGCCGTTTCCAGCGAACTGACCATTTCAATCGCCCGGTCCTGCGGCATCGACCCGGTCATAATTGGGGCGTCGAAGCTCGCCTGATTCCCTTCCTGAATGAGTCCGCCCGGTAGCACGCGATTGAAGTTGTCCACGAGAAAGGAGTAGATCGGCCGATCCCCGCGGTTCTGCGCCAGCACGTAGGAGGTGATTTCATTCACGCCCACCACCCCGCAGAAATCGCCGCTCTCATCGATGATCGGGATAGCACTGATCGTCTGGTTTTCCACTTCCCGAAACGCTTCCAGAACGGGATCTCGCGGTTTCAGGGTAACCGGGCTGGGTTTGGCTACTAACCCCACGGTAGGGGCGATTGTGTCGTAGTGTTCGGGAACGGGTACATCAGCAAGCTGGAAGGCGTCGCGAATCTGCCCGCTCAACGGGCCGGAGCGGATCGCACGATAGTCGGTTTCAGGGTCAATCTTCTTCTTAAGCGCTGCGTAGCAATATGCCGAACACACACAGTCCATGTCAGGGTTCTTGTGCCCTGCAACGTATACGGTATCCATGTAATCTGTAAGCTACCGTGGGAGGGCCTATCATGTACACCGTGGCGGTTTGACCCGCAGTCTGGCGCGCCGTACCTTTTACACATGAAAAAAATACTGATCCTCCTAATGCTCATCCTGGTGGTATCCGTGGGCACCGTTGCCGCCGATACGGGAGTCGGGGTGATTCTTGGTGATCCCACCGGTATTAGTGCCCTCTTCGGAAATCGGGTGGCCGTGGCGGCCGCCTGGAGTCTCGACAGCTACCTGCACGTCCACGCCGATGTGTGGTTGCTTAACCAGCGCCTCGTGGATCCGCTGAACTGGTACTTTGGTGTTGGGGGAAAAGTGCAGGTGCTGGGAGATGAAAACGACAGTGACGATATCCGCGTGGGCATGCGGGCGCCCTTTGGCCTGCAGTGGTACGTCTTACCGCACCTGGAACTCTTCGCGGAACTCGCCCCGGGGGTCTCAGTCATACCGGAGACGGACTTCGATCTTGACGGGGGTATCGGACTCCGCTACCACTTCTAACGGCTGAATCGGTCGACGGGGGCGGTCGGCGATGGGCCCTAACCGCCGGCGTCCGCGGCGACCGGTTTCAGGCGCCGCCACCCTCGGCGAGTACCGCTTCCAGCCGCCACCCTTGGCGGCCACCGCGTCTATCCGCCACCAGCCTAAGCGGTCACACCCCAGTTACTACACCGTGCCGCTAGAGCCCGTTGGTTCCGGCGGCTCGTTTCAGAATTCCCTGCACGCCGGCAAGCATGCTATCCAGATCGCTCAAGTTCATCGGCAGGATCACCTGGGTCCCGTTGTCGGCGAGCGAGCGCAACTCGTTGATGTACTGTTCTGCCAGCCGCAGCGTTACCGCCTCGTCACCACCCTCCGCTTCAAGCGCGGTGGCAAGCTTCTGGAGAGAAGAGGCCGTGGCCGACGCCAGAGCGGTGATCTCCGCCGCGCGTCCCTCGGCTTCATTGATCCACTTCTCCTTTTCTCCCTCCGAACGGTTAATGGACTCTTCCATTTCACCCTGGGAGTAGTTGATCTTACTCTCCATTTCACCGAGGGAGCGCGCAACCTGAGCCCGTTTCTCGCGTTCCGCCCGGAGCTGGGCTTCCATCGCCTGGAGAATCTCACTGGGGACGGTGATGTTCTGGATCTCATAGCGAGTGACATCAACCCCCCACTCCGCTCCGGCGGCGTCCACCTCTTTCACGATCGCCGCGTTAATCGCCGCCCGTTCCTCAAAGGTCTTATCCAGTTCGAGTTTTCCGATGACTGAGCGCATCGTAGTCTGCGCCAGCTGGATCGTGGCGTAGTGAAAATTGGAGATGCCGTAACTGGCCTTCTTGGGATCGGTGACGCGAAAGTAGAGCACTCCGTCCACGTCCACCTTCACGTTGTCCCAGGTGAAACAGGGCTGAGAGGGTACGTCCACCGCCTGTTCCTTGAGGCTGTGGGTGTACGCCACCCGATCGATGAAGGGAATCAGCAGATGAAAGCCCGCGTGCAGGGTGGTGGCATATTTGCCGAGACGTTCGATGACCAGAACCGACTGTGCAGGAACGATGCGGATACTGCGGACCAGCCCCACCACCACCACTAATCCCAGAACACCGAGAACGATCTGTAAGGGGAGAAACGGATTCATGATGCACCTCCGGAATCTCTGCGAGATCCGCCGGAATTACCCGAGCTACCTGTATCGCCCGCTCCGCTGGTGCCCCCGGTGCCCCCGGCACCAAAGGCGGGGGACCCGCCGCCCGGCCCGCTTCCCGCGAGGCCCGTGCCGTGCAACGACTCCACGATGGAGCGCAGCTGCGCGAGATCTGCCGGGAGGACCGAGGTGTTGCTGCCGCGGATAACCTCTCCCAGACCCGAGATGAACTGCTCGCCGATCCGCAGGGCAACCGCCGTGCGCCCCTTGGGCATACGGATCGCCGCGGCCACTTCCGCCACGCCGCCGGCGGTGGCTTCCGCGATGATTTCGGTGGCCCGGGCACGCCCCTGCGCCTCGTTGATCCGCCGCTGCCGCTCTCCCTGCGAGAGATTGATCGACTGCTGCCGGTCTCCCTTGGAGGAGTTGATCCGCGCCTCCCGGACTCCCTCACTGGAGAGAATCTCGGCGCGCTTCTCCCGCTCCGCCCGCACTTGCTGTTCCATGGAGGCCATCACCGTATCGGAGGGGGTGATATCCTTGATCTCATAGCGGGTCACCTTGATCCCCCAGGGATCGGAGGCCTCATCCACCGACTGCACGATGGCGTCGTTGATCGCGTCCCGTTCCGAGAAGCTCCGGTCCAGCTCAATCTTGCCGATCTCCGAGCGCATGGTGGTCTGCGCCAGCTGGGCGGTGGCAAAGCGGTAGTTCTCGATTCCGTAGCTGGCCTTCTCGGAGTCCATCACCTGCAGATACAGCACGCCGTCCACGTTGACCTGGACGTTGTCCTTGGTGATACACACCTGCGGCGGTACGTCGATTACCTCCTCCTTGAGGAGCTGTTTGTACGCCACCTTCTGTACCACCGGAATTACCAGGTGCAGGCCGGGGCCCATGGTGCGGCGGTACTTCCCGAACTGTTCCACCAGCCACGCCTGCTGTTCAGGGACGATGCGAATCAGTTTGAAAAAGATCGTAAAAATTACCACCAGCAGTACGATGGTGGTGAGATAGGCAGAAAACACGCTCATGAGTCCTCCTTGAGCAGGTCGCCGGCGGTGACGATGTACGCCAGGGATTCCTTTTGCAGAATCGTTACAGTGGTGCCTTCGGCGATCGTCTCGTCGAAGCTTCGCGCTTGCCAGGTGGTGCCGCGGAATCGGATGCGGCCGGGATGGTCGGGGGAGATCCGTTCAGTTACGACGGCGGTCTCGCCGGAGGCGTCATGGCCCTCGGTTCCCGGTTTCAGATCGTCTCCCCGGAACCAGCGCGCCGCGTACCGGCGCAAGAACGCCAGCGACACCCCGCTGGTAAGCGCCCAGAGCGCGATCTGCAGGGGTATGCGCGACTCCAATCCCGGGATCAGTACCGTAAGAAGCGCGTTCAGCAGCGCCCCGAGACCAAAGAAGAAGACCACGAACTGCGGAACGGCAAATTCCGACAGAATGAGAAGAAGCCCTACCACCGCCCACAGTCCGGCACTCATGCGGGTACTGTAGAACTCCGCCGGGGTGTTGTCAAAGCGGTGGGGCGTGGTGGTTGCCCGGTGCGACTAGGTAATCGCCCGAGCGGGTGAAGGCCGCACCGCCTTGGGTGCGCCGTGGTGGTCGCCGGCCGGTACGACTCGGTTATCTCCCGACGGGGCCCAGCCCCAGGACCACGCGCTCCACCTCTTCCGGGGCGGCCTGCTCCGGTGACATCACCAGGGTCGAGCCGTGCCGTGGGGCGGGAACTGCACCGATTATCAGATCCAGTCGATCCACCATGTCCAAGTCCGCCGGGGTCCTGACGTCGTGAATGAGGATCCGATTGGCCTGCCGCGCCAGTGCGCCAATCGTGGCGCGTCCACCGCGATCGATCTGTTCGTCGGTGAGGGGCTGCACGTCACGGCGTCCGGCAAACTCGCTCCAGGTGAGCCGCCAGAACTCGTGGTACGGGTGTACCACCACCGTGTTCAGCTCGCGGGCCAACGCCTCGGCCCGGGGGCGGTCATCGATGACCGCCACGTGTCGCAAGAACCACGGCCGTACCGCCGGAGGAATGAAGCGCCAGTGTTCAAAGGGATTGGCGCGAATCGCCGAGGCGGAGACGGGGATGTTGCTGCGGCTGGGATCTACCGGGATGTACTGCGCCTGTAAGTTCCAGGCTAGGTCCCAGCCGTAGTCTTCGGAGGCAAAGACGTGGGTAATCGGTTCCGGGACGGCGTTCCGTACCGAATCCGCCCAGATCGATGTGGCCCCCGCCGCGCCGCGGCGCGCCTCGGGGATCTCCTCAGTGATATGTACGATCTCGCTGTGCGGTGCCAGCTCGCGAACCCATCCGTAGCGCAGCTCTCCGGGAATCGGTTCGTGGGACAAGGTGCAGACCAGCACGTAGAGCCGGTCCACCATGGCCCGGGCAAAGTCGATGAGGTACAGATGGCCGTTATGGGGGGGCATGAATCGCCCGATGATGACGCCGGTCATGGTAAGGTGGTACAGTACCGGCTTTCCCGGGAACGCGACAAGGAGGATGTCCCATGCGAATCGGATTTGATTTGGGCGGAACGAAGATGCTGGCGGCGGTGCTGGACGATGAGCGCCGGATCGTGGCGCGTAACAAGAGCAGGACCACCGGCATGGACAACGACGGCATCTTTGCACAGATCCGGGAAACGATCGCCGGTGTCCTGGAGAAAGCGGAGATCTCGCAGAGCGAGATCGAATCGGTGGGTATTGCCGCCCCGGGGCCGATCGACATGGCCACCGGCACGATCCTCTCAACTCCCAATCTGGGGCTCAAGGACTTTGCCCTGAGCGCCCGCCTCGGCGATGCCCTGGGGTGTCCGGTTTTTCTGGAGAACGATGTGAACGCCGGCCTCTGGGGCGAGTTCGTCTCCGGTGTGGCCCAGGACCATCGGCACGTGATCGGAATCTTCCCTGGGACGGGAATCGGTGGTGGAATAATCATGAACGGGGAGCTCTTCCGCGGGAAGAACGGTTCCGCCGGGGAGATCGGACATATCACCGTGCAGAGTGACGGACGGCGCTGCGGATGCGGTAACCACGGCTGTCTGGAGACGGTAGCCTCCAAGACGGCGATCGCCCGGGACCTGGCTATCCTAGCGATGAACGGGCAGTCCCCGGTCCTGGCGGAGGCCGGTGCCACCGATATCAAACTGGTGAAGAGTGGCCTGATTAAGAAGGCGCTGGACGCTGGGGATTTCGGCGTGGCGGCGGTAATCGATCAGGCGGCGTACTTTCTGGGAATCGGCATGGCCTCCATGGTGAATACCTTTGATCCGGAGCTGATCGTCCTGGGCGGAGGCTTGGTGGAGAAACTGGGCTCACAATTCACTGACACTGCCGAGCGTACGATGCGGGAGCGCTCGATGCCGCGCCTCGTCGCCGATGTGGCGGTAGTGGAGGCACAGCTCGGCGATGATGCCGCCGTGGTGGGAGCCGCGGATCTGGCGGATCGGGAGCACGGCGGAGGAGTGAGCGCCAGGTAACGCGCGTATGCAACGAAACAGAACCAGCAAAGATACACCAACCACACCGACGCCCCGCGTGGTGTCGGTGATCGACATCGGTTCCACCGCGATTCGGGTGGTAATCGCCGAGATCCGCCGTGATTCGGAGTGGATCACCCTGGACCGCGCCTCCCGGCCCCTCTCCCTGGGACGGGACGTATTTCTCGACGGCTTTCTCAGTAGTGAATCGATGCGAGAGGCGGTGGCGATTCTCAAGAGTTTTCGCGAGCTCCTGGAGGGATGGCAGATCGAACCGGATTCGGTGCGGGTCATCGCCACCGCCGCGATCCGGGAGGCGAAGAACCGCGACACCTTTCTCGATCGGGTGCAGATCCGCACCGGATTCAAGATCGACGTGGTGGAAGGAATCGAAGAAAACCACCTTACCTATATCGCCGTACAACACGCCATAAACGACCTGCGTCCGCAGTTTGCCCGGTCCAGCGCGATGATTCTGGAAGTGGGTGGCGGCACCACGGAGATTATGCTGCTCCAGCGGGGACGCATGGTGGCGGCACATTCGCTGCGGATCGGCACGCTGCGGGTGGAGCAACAACTTCAGGCACCGGCGAGTCTCACCTCCAACGATCGCGTGGAGGAGTACCTGCGGGAGAATATCCGGGTGAACCGGGAGGTCCTCAACAGCGAGCTGCGCCTCGACCGCATCCGCTATTTCGTGGCGGTGGGCGGTGACGCCCGTATCGCCGCGCAACGGGTGGGCACAAAAGAGGGCGAGCATTTCTCCGTGATCGACCGCAGCGCCTTTGAGAGGTTTCTCGCGGAGTTACAACGGCGCACCCTGGACGAGTGCGTGCGCGAACTGAACCTCACCTACACCGAAGCGGAAGGCCTGCTGCCGGCGCTCCTCTCCTACAAGCTGTTCATGGAGGCCACCGCGGCGGAGCAGCTGATCGTGCCGGATGTGAGTATTCGCGAAGGGGTGCTCATTAACTTTGCCGTGGGCCGGCGAGGTCCCATGCGCCAGGAGTTTGCCGAGCAGGTAATTAACTCCACCGTGGGCCTGGGACGTAAGTTCCACTTTGATGAGTCCCACGGTATGCACGTGGCGCAACTGGCGGTGAGCCTCTTTGACCAGTTTGCCGAGGAACACGGCATGGACGAACACCCCCGCTTGCTGCTGGAGGTGGCGGCGATCATCCATGACATCGGCAATTTTATCCGCGCCTCCGGACACCACAAACACGGACAGTACATCGTGGAAAACTCGGAGATCTTTGGACTGTCCCGATCGGATATCCGTATTCTGGCAAACGTGGTTCGCTACCATCGCGGTGGTAACCCCAACTCCAGTCACACCGACTACGCCTCGCTGCGGCGGGAGCACCGCATGCTGGTGCTCAAGCTGGCGGCGCTGCTGCGGGTGGCGGACGCCCTGGACCGGGGCCACGTGCAGCGGGTGCGGGGATTCACGCTGGAGAAGCAGGACGACGACGTGACCCTGCGGTGTGACTACTCCGGTGATATTTCGATCGAACAGTACGCCCTGCGCCAGAAGGGTCGCCTCTTTGAAGAGGTCTTCGGATTTGGAGTGTTAGCAGTATGAGTGGACCGTATATCAATCGTGAACTGAGTTGGATCGAGTTCAACAGCCGAGTGCTTTCGGAGGCGGAAAACCGCGATGTGCCGCTGCTGGAACGGCTCAAGTTTCTCAGTATCGTGGCCTCCAACTTTGATGAGTTCTTCATGGTGCGCGTGGCCACGGTGAAGCGCCAGTTCATGCTCAACAAAGTCTCCACCTGTCCCACCGGCATGAGTCCCAAAGACCAGCTCACCGCGATCCGGGGGCGGGTGGCAGAGCTCTCGGAGCGAACCTACCAGGCGCTTTTGGACGACATCTTTCCCGCGCTGGCGGAACACCGCCTGGTGCGGGTGAAGCGCGAGGAGTGGGACGCGGAGCAGCAAAGCTTCGTGAAGCGCTTCTTCCGGGAACGCGTGTTTCCCGTACTCACCCCGGTGCGCGCGCAACCGAGCGACGGTCTACCGGCGGTGGGAAACTTACGACTGCACGCGGCGTTTCTGCTGGAGCCCAGCCCCGAGGCGCGGGCGGAATCGGTGGGGCTGTCGGCCTTCGCGTCACCGGCGTGCGGTGAAGCTTCCCAGGAACGGGGCGAGGAGCCGCTGCTGGCGATCGTTCAGGTGCCGCCCTCCCTGGAGCGGGTGGTCTACCTGCCCACCACCGATGCCGATATCGTGGCGTTTACTTTTCTGGAGCAGGTGATCCTCTCGGAGGCGTACCAGCTCTTTCCCGGGTTCACCGTGACCGAGCAGTGTCTGTTCCGTGTTACCCGGGATGCGGATTTCGGGGTTGATGAGGAGCGGGACGAGGACTTTGTGGAGGCGATGGAACAGGTGATTGAGACGCGGGACCGCAGCGATGTTGTACGGCTCAACATCAACCGCGGCTCCCAGCGACTGCGCCAGATACTTACCGATGCGCTCTCCCTGGAGGAGGATGAGGTCTACGAAAGCGCGGATCCCCTGGAACTTCGCAACTTGATGGACGTGGTTTCCATTGACGGCTTCAACGAACTCCGTGACCCGGTGTGGAAGAGCCTGCCCTCACCCTGGGTGGATGAGGAAGAGGCGATCTGGGATAGCATCCGCAAGCGCGATATTCTGCTGCACCATCCCTATGAGAGTTTTGATCCGGTGGTGCGCATGGTACAGGAGGCGGCGGACGATCCCCAGACATTGGCGCTCAAGATGACGCTCTACCGCACCAGCGGCAACTCCCCGATCATTAAGGCGCTGGAGCGGGCCGCGGAGAACGGCAAACAGGTATCCGTGCTGGTGGAGCTCAAGGCACGCTTTGATGAGGAGCGCAACATCGGCTGGGCGCAACGGCTGGAGCGGGCCGGAGTGATCGTGATCTACGGGGTTGCCCGGCTCAAGGTCCACGCCAAGGCGATGCTGATCATTCGTCGTGAACGGGACGGGGTGCGGCGTTACGTCCACCTAGGTACCGGCAACTACAACGACAAGACCGCCAAGCTCTACACCGACCTGGGGCTTATGAGCTGTGATGAGACGCTGTGCTATGAGGTGGGACGCTTCTTTAACGCGATCACCGGCTACTCGGTGATCCCCGGTCTGCAGAAGCTGGCCATGGCGCCGGTGGGTATGAAGCGCCGGCTGATCGAGCTGATCCGTCGTGAGGGCAGCCGTGCCACCGGCGGTGGGAGCGGGCTGATTATCGCCAAGATGAACTCCCTGGCGGACCCGGAGGTGATTGACACGCTCTACGAGGCATCCCAGGCGGGGGTGGAAATCAAGCTCAATATCCGCGGGATCTGTATGCTGGTGCCGGGAGTTCCCGGGGTAAGTGACAACATCACCGTGGTAAGTATCGTTGACCGCTACCTGGAGCACTCCCGGGCGTTCTACTTCGACAACGGCGGCAGTGCCGAGGTGTACCTTTCCAGTGCCGATTGGATGCCGAGAAACCTTGAAAAGCGGGTGGAGGTGATGTTTCCGGTGGAGAATCCCGATATTCGTCGTCGGCTCCGACGTATCCTGGACCTCTTCTTCCAGGACACCACCAAGGCGCACCGCCTGCTCTCCGACGGGTCGTGGCGGAGGATCAGTGCCGAGGACACGGCGGGCTCACCGTCGGAAGGGCCGGGTGCCGCAGCGCCCGGCTCCGCTGAAGCGGTGCGCGCGCAGGAGGCGGCGTACCACCGCATCCGGGACCGTCTCTCCGGAGATGAGCCGGAGAATCGCCAGGAGTTCAAGGTCCGCCGCAAACCGCCCAAATAATGCAGCGGTTTTCCGCTGTGGCGTACGTGAAACGCGTGCGCCACGGCACGTAGCGAAACCAGCGAACCCAGATCACTGCAATAATTCGGTGGGGCGCAATGCAGCCTCGCTCGCGGATGTACCGCAACGTCCCAATGGGACGGTGAACAGCATTACATGCCGGCCCCTGTTGCTCAATCGCGACGGAATTCTGCGGGTGGAATCGTAGCGAGTAATTCGTCTTGACCGTGGATGTGTTACGCCGTATACTTTGCATTACAAAGTAACTTCTTATCAGAAAGTAAGGAACAGCATGGACCAACGCCGGAATATGGCGGATGATCGCCGCAAATACCTTGATGACCTTGAGACGATTCGCGGGCTTATGACGCGTTATGAAGAGCGGTCGCTGGTACGTCCCTGGGTATTCGGCGCCTGGGGCGCTCTGGTAATCATCGGTACTATCGCGTCCATGCACATGAGCCGGTCGGAAGTGGGCGCGACTCGGATCGTTCTGCTCGTGTGGCTGCCGGTCCTGATCGTAGGAGGGATGCTTGAGGGCCTCGGTTGGTTCCTCCAGAATCGACAGACGGGGCAGGCGATTTTCACCCGACGGATGAACCGACTTGTGGCAACCTATGGTGGTATCGTGGCCATAGTGGCGATCATGGCTTTGGAGCTGGTGCCGTCCGGCCTGTCGGTGGCGGTGGTGCTTGCCCTGGGCGCCTTGCCCTTACTGGCCTACGCACAGATGACGTTCTCAAGCCTATACATTGAGGCATTCACACTGGTCGCTGCGGCGATTGGTGCTGCTATCTGGCTCTCGGACTCTTTCGGTTTTGTGAGTCTTGCTGGAGTGGTCGTTGGCGTTCTGTATCTCGTGACCGGGATTCATACGCGCATCCAAGAGCGTCGGGTTGCCGCTGGGGCGGCGGATAGTGGTGAAGATGGATGAGCTGTACACGCAGTTTGATGGGGTCTTCTTTGAAAAGACTCGCCTATCGATTGTAACGTTGCTCAACCAGGACGAGAAACTGGCCTTTACCGCCCTGAAAGGACGGCTGGGCCTGAGCGACGGCGCACTGTATACCCACTTGGAGAAGCTTGTTCGTGGGGACTACGTTGAGAAGGAGCGCGTGCTTACACCCGGTGGTGCTGAGACGCGGTACCGACTCACGCGGCACGGACACCAGACCTTCCGCGAGTACGTGGAGTTCCTCGGAAGGCTACTTGAGGCAGATCGGTAAGGAGTGAACCAATGGACGGAACATCGATAGTAGGAACGCGCACTGCACCCGAGAGGAGCCGCAGCAGTCGCCGGGCGGTGACTGTGGGGTGCATCATCTTGGCGCTTGCCACCGGCGGGGCGAGCCTCCCAGCGCAGTCCGCCACCGGACATGGAGACCTGTCCGCACAGGAATCCGCCCTTGCCGATCGAGACGCCCAGGAGCTCCTCAATCTGGTGGATGAGACGCTCTTTCCCGACAGCTTTGTCGCCACCTTCCGCATGACCACCGAGCGTCCCGGGCGGCGGACGAGCGAAATGCTCATGGAGAACTTCCATCTGGAAGGGTCCGGCACGTTCATGGAGGTGGAGGAGCCGCGCCGTTCCCGGGGCATGCGCTTCCTGCAGAAAGCGGACGACCTGTGGATGTACAATCCGCGCTCCGGCTCCCGCCGGGCGATCCGCCTCTCCCCGCGCGACTCCTTTCAGGGAAGCGTCTTCTCCAACAACGATGTCTCCGACCCCGACTACAGCGACGACTACACCGCGAGCCACGCCGGAAGCGCTACCGCGGACCATCCGCAGCTGGGCAGCGTCTCCACCACGGTGATCGAGGCGCGCGCCGCCCATGACGAGGCCGCCTACGGCCGGATCGAAATCTATCTGTGGCACGCGGTGGATGAAGCCGCCGCAGAGCTCCCCGGACCCGGTGCTCCCGGCAATGTGATTCCCCTGCGTTTCGATTACTACTCCCGCTCGGGGTTGGCGTTTAAGCGCATGCTCCTTTTGGAGATCGGTGACCTGGCCGGCGCCACCCGACCGACGGTGATGCGCATGGAATCGCTGGAGGAGGAGGGGGCCGTCACTACCGTGCGGATTGAGGCGCTGGAGGCGCGGGAAGATATTCCGCAGCGCCTGTTCAACCAGCAGGAGCTCACCCGATGAGCTCCGGCACACGCGGTACAGGCGGTCCTCGTATTACCCACGCTACCTGCAACACCCGCGACACACATTTCTCACGCGCCGCACGGCCCTCCCCGATCACGACGATCCTCCCGCTGGTGGCGCTGGTGGCGCTGGTGGCGATGCTGGCTCCGCCGCCGATAGCCGCCCAGGAGTACTCACTCTTGGGTTCAGTAGAGACCAGAGGAGCGGCGGTCTACCGCAAGGATAGTCCGGTGGTGGTGGACGCCACGCTCCGGGGTGCCTGGTATCTCTCTGCCCTCACGCGGCTTGCCGCCACCCACCGGCTCACGCTGGGGAATGACGCCACCTCCGGTGAACTCCTGATCGATCACGCCCTTACCGCGACACCCGCCGGCGCCTCCGATGGCAGCGGCAACGCGCTGACCGACGCCTTTGCACCTCTCCCCGGCGCCGACGGGACGCAAACGGGAACCGCCGGCACCGGCGCGGGAACGGCCACCGCGGTGCTCTTAGGACATGAGATCTACCAGGCGTATGTGAGCGCCCGCGCCGGCGATCAGTTCGTCCTGCGCGCCGGGAGGCAGCGGCTGAACTGGGGGACCGGCTGGACGTTCTCCGTGACTGACGCGCTACACCCCCAAAGCCCCACCAGCGAGGTGGAGCCGGGATTTGATGGGCTGAGCGTCGCCTATCTCCCCAGCCCCAACCTCTCACTGGAAGCGGCGGTAGCGGTCCAGGA
>CAYQRW010000076.1:0-13655 GCA_964419735.1 uncultured Spirochaeta sp. | reverse complement strand
CTCAATGCACCAGATCCACGAGCATTCCCTGGATTTCTTCCAATCGCCGCAGGATATCGATCTGTTCCCTTTGTGTTCTCAACAACCCACTTACCAGCCGATCCACCGAACGGTTCACCTCGGTCAACAAGTAGTACCGCTTACGTGACATGACGCTGAACCCAGATTCCTGAACGTGAACCTGATTCGCATCAGGCATCACCTTGCGCAGAAATCGTTGGACCGCTTCGCGATATGCTTGAACAGCTGAATAGGTCCGCTCGTTCAGCAGCCGCTGCCCCGCCTGATGCACCTGGTCGAAGAGCTCCTCCGTGGGAGCATCGATGCTTGCCGGTAAGCTGGGCGCACTCAGCGCCGAATCCACCTGAGCCGCATCCGACACATCCTGGGCATCTTCAGCACCGGTCAAATGGCGGGCAAACCCTCCACCCACGGAATCTCCGGAAGCAGATCCGCTTTTCCGACGGTACGACGAACGCAACCGGTCTGACCGGATCGGCTCCATTACGGTGTCCGTTGGGTATCAACACCCGCAGAGGATGGCCGCCGGTTCCGGCGACGTCGCCTGGACTTGGCCGCCCCCGTGTCGGAAAGAATCGTATCGTCCGCGACCGACGCCACCGGCGCCTCGGTGCCGCGAACGTGCATCGCTCCGTCTAGAATCACCCCTGACTCCGCAATGATGCGAGGGCTGTAGATGTTTCCGATAATGATAGCCGTATCCAACGCGATTACCTTGTCACTGGCGTAGACCGTACCGCGAAATACGCCGCCGATGACCACGGTAGCCGCATCCACCGTACAATCGGCCCGCCCTCCACGACCGATAATGACACGGCCACTGGACTTCACGCCGCCACTAAAATCTCCATCGATGCGAAGCAAACCGGACACGCTGATCGTACCCTTGAAGAACGTCCCGGCTCCGACAATTGAGTTAACGAGTGCTGTTTCTACAGAAGCCATGATCAAAAAAACACGCGATCAGCGCGTACCAATACCACCGCGCGTGAAGGAATTGCTGATCGTCAAAAACGCCGAGGGATCTACCACATCGGTTCCCAGCATCACGATAAAGTCGAGATGCGGTCCGGTTGACGTTCCCGTATTACCCAGGGTTCCGATGCGATCTCCTTGAACCACATCCTGCCCCTCGGTGACGAGTATGCTTTGCAGATGCGAGTAGCGCGTACGGAACCCGTACTTGTGGCGGAGAAACACATAGAATCCATAGCCCGGATCGTAACCCATTTCCACGACCTTCCCGTTTGCACTGGCCAGGACCGGCAGCCCTGGAGGCCCGGCAATATCGATACCCTTATGCAAGTACCACTGACCGGTGATCGGATGGATGTTGGGACCAAACTCCATCGTAACTCTGCCCATTCCATTGGCCACCGGCCAGAAATTGGGAAGATCGGAGAGCAACGCCTGTTGAGACTCCAGCACCGATCGCATCTCGCGGAGCGGGTTAATCGCCTCTTCCAAGGTGGCGGTAAGCTTCTGAATGTCCTGAATCTCCCGGGACTGGTCGTCGGCCACCGCCTGAATGTCAAAAAATGAAGCCAAGTCGCCCCGCGTCACCGCCGCGGGCACCGCATCGTCCGGCTGCTCGATTCCCAGACTGTTGATTGTGTCCACCAATTCTTCGTCAAAAGCGCGACCGCTGCGGAGCAGACTCTGCACCTCACCGATGACTGAATCCAGGTTAGCCTGACTCTCCGACAGTTCCTCGTTGCGTTCAGTAATGATGGCGGTAGATCCGATATGCACACTGGAGAGATAGATAAAGCTTCCCACGATTCCCGCGAAGAGAACGCCCGCAAAGATCAGAACCAGCGCATTCACGTGAAAATTGAGCACGCTCCGCTCTGAGTGGGGAATGAGCATAATCGTAAAGCGCTGCGTCAGCGCTTGCCAGAGACGCCGCGGAAATGCCGGTCGAGAAGTACGTGTGCGTTGCGTTGATGCCACCAAATATCTCCGTTAATTACGATAACATAGAGAATTATACTCGTCAATTACTATACTTAGTATCGGTCAACCTTGACGAAGCCTGACCGCGGTGCTATGTTTTTTTTAAAGCTGACAGCAGCGATTCCAATCCTACAAGCTAAATGGGCAACAGTATGAGATTTTTTGATACTCACGCTCATATCGGGTTGATCGACGAAGACCCGATTGAGCAACTAATTATTAGCCAGGAAGCCAGACACGAACACGTGGAAGGCATCCTCAGCATTTGCAACAACGTTCGAGACTTCTTCGATCTGCATGCCAACCTCAAGACCGCGCCCAACGTGTATTTCGCCGTCGGAGTCTCTCCGTCGGAAGTTACCAACCCTGGAAAGGAATGGGAATCCCAGGTTGAACAGGGAGCGTCCCTCCCGCGAGTAGTCGCGATTGGGGAAACCGGTCTGGACTACTATCGCAAATTTGGAGACCGAGACTCCCAGATTGAGTTGTTCGTTCGGCAACTGGAGCTGGCTGCCCAGCTCGACAAGCCGGTAGTCATTCATAACCGAGAGGCCGGTACCGACGTTTTGGATATCCTCAGTCAGAAAATCCCGCCCAAGGGCGCTGTACTCCACTGCTACTCCGAGAACTGGGAGTACGCCAAGAAAGCACTCGAACTGCCGATCTACATCTCCTTTGCCGGGAACGTTACCTACCGAAACGCCCGCAACCTTCATGAAACGGCGAAGAACATGCCACTGGATCGGATGCTCATCGAGAGTGAGAGTCCGTTCATGGTCCCCGCCGCGCATCGCGGTCAACGCAATCGTCCCTCGTACCTGCCGGAGACGGCCAAGTTTCTCGCGGAGCTCCGCGATATGGATGAGGAAGAATTAGGTGAGCAGCTCTACGCCAATAGTTGCGAGTTTTTTGGGATTACACCGTAATTCATGAGGATTATGACTCACCGGAACGTTGCCGCCGGTACTCGTACATGAGTACCCCCGCGGCCACGGATACGTTGAACGAATCCACGCCGCTTTCCCGGGGCGCGCCCCCGGGAATGGTGACGATCTCGTCACAGGTCTTTCGCGCCAGCGGTGATAGCCCCTTTCCTTCCGCTCCTACCACCAGCACGCTCCGCGCGGCGAATGCCACATGGACAAGCGAGGTGCCCTGGCTGTCGGCCCCGTAGAGCCACCATCCCGCCTCACGACACAGGTCAATCGCGCTACGAAGATTCGAAACATAGGCCGTAGTCACAAAACGGGAGGCACCAGCGGAGGTACGATGGACCGTGTCGCCGGTGGAGGCGCTTCTCCGGGTGGGAATGATCACCAGCGATGCCTGTAACAACAACGCGGAACGAAGAATTGCCCCGAGGTTGTGGGGATCGGTCACGTGATCTAGAGCAACGATGAGGGATTCCTGGTCCTCCCGGTGGGCGTCCAGCCACGACTTCAACTCTACCGTGATCCCATCAGCCGGAGATCCCTCTTCCGTCAGGAGCGCCGCGCCCCGGGCGGCATCTCCGGCACGGCGTTTCAACTCCCGTGAGTCAACCCGCCGGACGTCTACACCGGCGCCGTGCGCCGCCTCCACCAGGTCCCGATTGCGCGGTTCACTACCGGAGATATACAGAGTTCCGCTGTGGTGATGCGCCAGGGCAGCTCGGATTGCGTGGCGGCTGGTCAGCCAGGCCATCGCTCACCCATCTCCAAACTCCTTCACCAGATCGATCGTCCCGTCGTAGTTGGTATCCCGCTCGTACCCACGCACCCGGATTCCATCGTGCATGTAGATCCATAGATCGATTTCGCCGTCGAAGTTGGTGTCTAGGAGTTCCGCATGGAGAACTCCGTTACGATAGATGTAAAAGTCGTCCATCATCCCGTCCCGATTGTAGTCCATCGCCTCATACCGCTTCTCATTATCGTCGTCGAGTTGGAGCGCGTAGTCCACGGAGCCATCGGAGGTGGTATCTCCGGTGATCCAGGCGTCACCGTAGTCTTCTACAGCAAAGATCGGTTCAAACTCCTCATCGCTGTCGTTAATTCGCTCTACCGCCTGCGCTCCGGCGATCGAAAGAACCAATGTCAGCATGAGAAGTGCCTGCGTTATGCGGTGTGCATTCATGAGTCCCCCTGTGATGTGTATCGACTCGCTCGCTGGAGAGCTTGATACACGGGGGGATGTTCTCTACCGGACGCTACCGGTGGTGGGACTACAGCTCGCGAAGAGGAATCGGATCCGGCGTCTGATCTTCACCTTCCAGCTCGGAAAGCTCCTTGAGCAGTTCTTTGGCGCGACCTGAGACGCGCTTGGGCACTTCGACGTGGATCTTAATGTACATGTCCCCACGCCGACTGCTGTTGACCAGTGGTATGCCCTCATTCTTAAGGCGCAACACTTTGCCGTGTTGGGTACCGGCCGGAACCTTCACTCGAGCTCGCTTGCCGTCCAGAGTAGGAACCTGGATATCAGCGCCGAGCGCGGCCTGAGTTATGCTGATCGGTACCGCACAGTAGATCTCGTTCCCCTGCCGTTCAAAGTGCTTGTGCGGCTGCACATGAACCACCACGTGCAGATCACCCGGTTCACCACCACCACGGGCGGCGTCTCCCTGCCGGGGGATGCTAATCCGTTGACCGTTAGCGATACCGGCGGGAATGGTGACCTTCACCCGTTGGCGCTTTTTCACCACTCCGCTGCCGCTGCAGGACGAACAGGGGTTGTCAACCACCGTTCCTTCCCCGTTACAGGTAGGACATACCGAGGCGACTGAGAAGAACCCACTACTCCGACGCACCTGCCCCGCACCACCACACGTCTGACACGTCTTTCGACTACTTCCAGAGGTTGCGCCGGTTCCACCGCACGTCTCACACGCAGCTTCCCGCTCGTAAGCAACCTCTACTTTGGTGCCAAAGGCGGCATCCGTGAACGAAATCTCCAGATCATACCGTAAATCGGATCCTCGCGCAGGTCCGCCCCGACGTCCTCCACCACGGCCGCGACCACCGCCGCCGCCAAAGAAGGACTCAAAAATCCCGGAAAAATCCCCAAAGATATCCTCGAAGTCGCGGAAGGCGGAGGAAAATCCCTGCGAACCGGGACCGCCCCCCATACCTTCCACTCCGGCAAAGCCAAACTGGTCGTAGGCCTGGCGCTTCTCAGCGTTGGACAGAACCTCGTACGCTTCCGCCCCCTCCTTAAACCGGTCCTCGGCAGCTTTGTCGCCAGGATTCCGGTCAGGATGGTTCTGCACAGCAATCTTGCGATACGCCTTTTTAATCTCATCTACCGAGGCATCTCGGCCGAGGCCGAGTACCTCGTAGTAGTCACGTTTGGCCACGCTTACTCCGTCCTGACTTATTTCGAGTTTTCGTCGTCATCATCGACGACTTCATAGTCAACGTCTTCGACGTTGTCATCACCTGACGAGCCTGCCTGCTGCGATCCTGCATCCTCCGCTCCTGCGGCTCCGGTGTCACTACCGCCGGAGGCGTTAGCCTGCTCCT
Organism: uncultured Spirochaeta sp.; assembly: GCA_964419735.1. Lineage (GTDB taxonomy): Bacteria > Spirochaetota > Spirochaetia > DSM-27196 > Alkalispirochaetaceae > Alkalispirochaeta. Next base: position 8,178 of record CAYQRW010000076.1, on the reverse strand, counting down.
GTTGCGTCTTATACACTTCCTCAGCGAGCTTGTAGGACGCCTGCTTCAGTTCTTCCACCTTGGCCTTGATCGCCTCCACATCATCGCCGTCCATGACGCCGCGGAGCGCCTCGATCGCGCTCTGGATGTTCTGCTTATCCTCATCGGTAACTTTCTCACCGTAGTCGTTGAGACTCTTCTCGGTGGCGTAGATCAGACTGTCCGCTTCGTTGCGCGCCTCAATCTTTTCTTTCGCTTTCTTATCCTGTTCCGCGTTGGCTTCAGCATCCTTCACCATGCGATCGATCTCTTCTTCAGAGAGACCACTGGAGGACTCGATCCGGATCTTCTGTTCCTTATTGGTGGCAGTGTCTTTGGCCGATACGTGGAGAATACCGTTGGCATCGATATCGAAGGTGACTTCCACCTGCGGTACTCCTCGGGGCGCCGGCGGAATCCCCACCAGATCAAAGCGACCAAGTGTGCGGTTCTGATTAGCCATCTCCCGCTCACCCTGGAGCACGTGGATTGATACCGCGGTCTGATTATCGGCCGCCGTGGAGAAGATCTGGCTCTTCTTGGTGGGGATCGTCGTGTTGCGCTCGATCAGCTTGGTAAACACCCCACCCAAAGTTTCGATACCCAGGGACAGCGGCGTCACGTCGAGGAGAATCATATCCTTTACATCACCGCCGAGGATTCCACCCTGGATCGCGGCGCCCATGGCGACCACTTCGTCAGGATTCACTCCCTTGTGGGGCTCGCGATTGAAGATCTCCTGCACCGAGCGTTGTACCGCCGGAATCCGGGTAGAGCCTCCCACCAGGATCACCTCGTCGATGTCTTCCGCCTTCAGTCCCGCATCTTTCAACGCCTGCTGGCACGGCCCCTTGGTCCGTTCCACCAGATCAGCGCTCATCTTCTCGAAGGTGGCGCGGTTCAGGGTATACTGCAAGTGCTTCGGGCCACTGGAATCCGCGGTAATAAAGGGCAGATTGATGTCCGTACTCTGGGTAGAAGAGAGCTCCTTCTTGGCCTTTTCCGCAGCTTCTTTAAGACGCTGCAGTGCCATGCGATCCTTTCCCAGATCGATTCCCTGTTCATTCTTAAACTGCTCAACCAGCCAGTCGATGATCTTCTGGTCGAAATCATCACCACCGAGGTGCGTATCACCGTTGGTACTCTTAACCTCAAAGACCCCGTCACCAAGCTCAAGAATCGAAATGTCAAACGTACCACCACCTAAGTCGTAGACGGCGATGCGCTCGTCCTTAGTATCATCCCCAAACCCGTACGCCAAAGCGGCGGCGGTGGGCTCGTTAACGATACGCTTCACGTCCAATCCGGCGATGCGGCCGGCATCTTTCGTGGCCTGCCGCTGCGAATCGTTGAAGTAGGCCGGGACGGTAATAACTGCTTCCGTTACCGTTTCACCGAGATAATCCTCAGCAGTTTCTTTCATCTTCTGTAGAATGGCTGCGGAGATCTCCGGCGGAGAGGACTCCTTTCCCCCTGCATCGATCCGGACACCGTCGTTGCCGTCCTTCACGACTTTGTACGGCACCATTTCGATCTCGCCGCTGACCTCGGTGTAACGGCGTCCCATGAACCGTTTAATGGAGAAAATCGTATTCTCCGGATTGGTAACCATTTGGTTCTTGGCGGGCTGCCCCACCAGGCGTTCGACGTTGTCACCTTTCTTGGTGAAGGCCACCATGGAGGGAGTGGTCCGCTGTCCTTCCGCATTTTGAAGCACGTGCGACTCGCCACCTTCGATGACGGCGACGCACGAGTTAGTTGTACCCAAGTCTATACCAATGATTTTTCCCATAATGATCGTCTCCTCGCGTCGTATTAAGAATTGGCCTCAGCAGGCATCGAAACCTTGACTTTCGCCGAGCGAAGAACTCGGTCGTGAAGCATATACCCCTTTTGAAAGTCTTCCAGAACGACCGACTCTTCGTGGTCTTCCCGCGGTTCCGTCATGACCGCCTCGTGCTTCTGCGGGTCAAAAGGCTCGCCCTCTGAATCAAAGCGGCTTAGACCCCATTTTCGCTGCAACATGCTCGTCAACTGTTTTTCGATCAGTACGATTCCGTCATGAAACGCGTCATAGTCCCGAGACTCATCCGCCGACTTCACCGCTCTTTCAAAGTCATCAATGACAGAGGTCAAGTCAAGAAGAAGCTGCTGGTTCGCGAAGCTCACCGCATCCTCTTTATCGCGCGTCATCCGTCGCCGATAGTTCTCGAAATCCGCCTGCTTCCTGAGGTACTGATTCTTTAGCTCAGTGTTTTCCGCTTCAAGTTGTGCAATTCGTTCTTCCAGTTCCTTAACGGTATCCGTCACGCCCGATTCCCCAGTATTCATGCTCTGCGCCTGATCACCATTGGCAACCTCAGCGTCACGAGCCTCGTTTGTATCCACGTCCTCTACTGGAGTGGTGTTATCGGCGTTTTGAGATGCGGAACCGGAGACCTGTTCATCAACGGCTGCAGCCGTATCTTCGTTCTCCTGTTCAGACATACAATCCTCTGATTTATTCCTAGATTGATGGAGAAAATACAATCACCACGGTCGACCGTCAAGCGCTACCGATTCCGGATCTCCGGGAGCCTCCGTATCGGGAAGCGTCAGATAGCGTTCGGGAACCTCCCAGATCACTATTCTTGGTGGGATCTCGCTGATCGTATCTCCCTGAAGAAACGCCTCCATCGGTTGGAACGGCCCTCCGGCAGGTTCCGCCAGATTGAGTAGATCACCCTCAAGCGCACCTCGCAGAGCGCTCTCAAACCCAAACCGTTCGTCGGCACTGTAGCTGGTACCTACCAGCACCAGAGGGATCTCAGGGGTGTCGAACAGCCCAGCACCACCGGAGTCCGCACCGATGGGCTCCGCCACCAGTGGCCGATAATCCTCCGCGGTCAATCCCAGGGCCCCCCGCCACGCCCCTACCGGTACAAAGGACAAGAGGTCTCCCTGTAGCGAGCGGCGTTCTCCGCGGAACAGCCGGTGGGAAGTTCCGAACCCGGGGAATTCACCGCCCCCGTTCCAATCATCCGACTCAGCCACGGCCTGGCGCACGCGCTCTGCGACGCGCCGCGCACCGCCGGGTCGCCAATGGGTATCCCGACGAAAGAAATCCTGAGGTCTCAGCGTTTCCGCTGCGTTCACCACCGTAATCTGTGCCTCGCGAAGCGCCGCCACCGCCCGCGGTAGCCGTCGATGGACCGCTACGGATTCCAGATACGCCGGTGCGTACTCCCCGGCAACTCGCGCCTTGGAGGGAACGACTACCACCACAAGCGATATCCCACGCCGCCGCTCAAGCACCTCTGCTACGCGCTCGATATACTGGAGGCGCCTCTGGAGCCGCTGTTCATCCTGGGCATGGTGTTGAAACTCCTCATTCGTGAAGAGCCATCCCTCGCGGCCGACCACCACCCCGGAGTTTCCCTGGCGCAAGAATAGGTAGCGCGCGGTTGCGACCACGGGAAGGGCCACCGCCCGCAACGGATGCGTCCGCTCAACCTCAGCGTCGAAGCGGGCGGTTACACCGCCTTGGACCAGTTCTTCCCTGTTGAGTGCGGAGGCTACCGCATCCGCGGCGGTCGGGGCCGTGTCTCCCACGGCAAACAGAACGAGCCCGCTCAGCGAAACCAGAGCAACCGCCAGAACCGGTACGGATAATAGGCAAGAGTTCACGCGTCGGATAGCTCGGTACCTCCCTTAGAACTGAAAGTAAAGAAATGGTGAATATGAAGCCGCCAGCAGCCGTGCCACGGCCCACGCAAACAGAACCGTCAGCAGCAACGGCCGCGCCTGGCCGTCGCGGAAAATGCGGGGCTCCGCCGCCGCCACCAGGACGCCTACCAGGAGCGCCGCCACCGCTCCCGGCTGAATCTGCCACAGGATCTCCGGACCGATCGCCCACCCGCTACGGCCAACCATACCTGTCAAGATTCGACCGGCATCTCCAAAAGACTCGGCGCGAAAGAACACCCATCCCACCATGACGACCCCCAGCGTATACAGGCGGCCTGCGCCGCGACGTAGGCGGCCTGCGCCGCGGCGTAGGTGTGCACGGGCGCGGGCGGGTGTGCGGCCAGGTGCGTGAGCGGGTGCGTGGACTTCCGCGCGAGCGGGTGTGCGGCCAGGTGCGTGAGCGGGTTCTTCCGTGGGGGTGCTCGCCCCAGCGGCGGGTACATGCGCCGGGATCCGTACGGGCGGCTCGCCTCCGCCCACCGGAAACACCCGCTCTAACACCAGCCACAGCCCGTGCCACGCTCCCCAGAACACGAAGGTCCACGCCGCGCCGTGCCACAGTCCCCCCAGGACCATCACCGTCATGAGGTTCACGATCGTTCGTCGCGAGCCGCGACGGCTTCCTCCCAGGGGGATGTACAGGTAGTCCCGCAGCCAGGAGGAGAGCGTCACGTGCCAGCGGCGCCAGAACTCCGTAATGCTGGCACTGTGATAGGGCCTGAGAAAGTTCTCGGGGAAGCGAAAGCCCATCATTCCGCCGAGGCCGATCGCCATATCTGAGTATGCGGAGAAGTCAAAGTAGATCTGCACCGTATATGCGGCCACCCCCAACCAGGCTGCGGCGAATCCCGGATCCGATGAGGTGAACACCGCATGCACCAGCGGCGCCACCGCATCGGCGATGAGTACCTTCCGGACGATTCCCAGACTGAACCGGCGCGCCCCGGCGGCAAAGCCGCTCCAGGAGTGCCGTCGCTCCCGGAGCTGATCGGCAATCTCGGAATAGCGGACGATCGGCCCCGCCACGAGTTGGGGGAAGAGGGAGACGTAGGCCGCCACATCGGTGATCGAGCGGGCCTCAGGGGCCGTTCCCCGGTGCACATCCACCATGTAGGAGATGATTTGAAACACGAAGAACGAAATTCCCACCGGCAGGACCACTTCCCATAGGCGGGTTACCCAAGCAGTTGACCCGCCCAGCGAGGCGAACACCCGCGAGGCGGTATTCACGCCGAAATTGAAGTATTTGAAGTAGCCCAGCACGGCGAGCGCCGCGGTAACTCCGGTCACGGTCCAGCGACGACGCGCGGCGGCATCTGAGCTGCGCGCGATACGACGCCCGATCCACCCCGCCCCGAGTGATGCGGTGACAAGAAGCAGGAGAAAGTCGACGCGCCACCAGCCGTAGAAGACCCAGCTCCCGACGAGAATCCATCCGCTCCGCCGACCTCGGGGGAGCAGGTAGTATCCCGCGAGAAACAGCGGGAGAAATAAGAACAGGAAGGTGGGGCTCGCAAAAACCACTGAGGTGCGCCGTCTCTACTCCGATGACACGGTCGCCGGTGCGATTACCACCTGCTGCAGGCCGACGAAGATCCCGTAAGACTCGCCCCGTTCGAGCTGGAGTTCACGACGGAGGCGTTCTTCGCCGCCCACCCGCACCGAAAGGGCCACCTCGATCGCATTGACCGCCATCGCCTCCGATTCCTCGGTGGGGATCTTCTCAAAGATTATCGCGCCACCCGGCAGGGCGAAGAGATCCGCGGGAGCATCACCAAAGTTATACATTACCAGTTGCGCCCGGGCGGGATCGGTATGCGCCTCATCCCGCACCACTGCGGGCGCGCTCCCCTCCGAGACCACGAGCGAGTAGAACCGTCCCGGCTCCGGGGAGAACTCCACGCCGCCGGCGCCGCCCAGGATGTAGACACCGGGCGGTACCGGCCGGTATGGCCCCACCTCTCCAGCGGGGAGCGGAGCGAAGCGCTCACGCCCGACGTCTAACCGCGGCGACTCCTCTCCCTCCCGAAGGTTCACCACGCGCACCAGGGCGGCGTTTTCCGGGACACTGGGCGCATAGAGCCCATCCTGCGCAACGACCGGCGCGACACTTAGGGCCCACACCACCAGCATCGCACCTACTCGAAAAGACCGATTACTCATTGGCCGCATCATAGAGTGATCGGTTGCTTCTTGTCACGACTGCCGGAGGCCCGTAGAGTAGCGGTCATGAGTCTGTTGCATCGGTTGAGCCTGATCTGCCTGGGGATCGCCCTTTTCCTGTATTTCCCCCATCCCGTGATAGCCCAATCAGAAGGAACGGTCCGGTCGGTCACCGCCGAGGGCACCATGTCGGCCCCCGAGGTGGATCGTTTTGCCGCACCCCTCTTCCAGGAGACGCCACAGCCCGCGGCGCGGTACGCGGTGGACGTGTACGTGGCGCAGGTCTACACCCGCTATCCCAACGGAAGAATAACCTCGTTCCGGGTGCAGATCTTTGTACCGCAGCGCCGGCAGCCGGTGGACGGGGTCTATCTGTTCGCACCGGGTTCCACCGGTATGATCGGTCCGTGCCGCGCCTCCCGGGAGCACGTCGCCGGAATTCGGTGGGGGCTCTACCGAGCCCACGTCCTGGCGATGGCGGGACAGGGGTTCGTGGGGGTACTCCCGGACTACATGGGATTCGAAGATGACAACCTGGTACAACCATACTTTCACGCCGCCAGTGAGGCGCGGGTAGTCTTTGACGCACTGAAGGCAGTGAACAGCTGGATCCAGGATGAGTACCCCCAGCGCTTCCCGCGGGGCATCCGGAATCTTCCACGCGTGGCGTCGGGTTTCTCCCAAGGGGGACACGCGGCGCTGGCAGCCGCCGACCGCAACGCCTCCATGGGGGGCGATCTTTATATCCACGGGGTGATCGGATACGGACCCACCGCTGAGATCGAACCGATGATTCAGATCTATCCCAGCCTGGGACCGATGGTGGCGATGTCCTACCTGCGCGTGTATGGCCGGGGAAGCTTCAACCCGGCGGATATGCTGCAGGAACCGTGGGCCGCGGATTTGGAGTACGATACCACCCGTCAGTGCGTCGGCGGTATTCAGGGGTACTACCCCTCCGATCCCGCGCAGTTGTACCGCGCCGACTTCCTTCGATCACTCCGACAGGACACGCTGGACACGACCCACCCGGTAATCCAAAGAATATTCACCGCAAATCGCACCGGCCTGGCACGACACAACGTACCGATCCTGATTCTCCAAGGCACCAACGATATCGTCGTCTCGCGCTCCACCCAGGATGACTACGTGGAACGGCTGCGGGATCGGGGAAATCCGGTGGACTACCGCGTTTTTGAGGGTGCCCGCCATGACACGCGGCAGATCGGTTTCAACGATGCCATCACCTGGATGCGTGCCTTAGACGCCGACACCGAGCCGCGGCAGTGGACGGGCCCTGCGCGGTTTGATGAGGAGATAGATCGGTGAAGTGGGTTCGCGGCGATAGACCAAACTCTGGAGAATATGTTAGCTACCTGTTTATGAAGTACAAAAGCTTGTTTATGGCCGCCGTGTACGGCGTGACCCTGTCCGCCATCCCGCTCAGCGCGCAGGAGACTACCGGAACGATTACTGAGTTCACCTTTCAGGAGCGGCTCTCGGCGGCAGAAATCGATCGTGCCGCGGAGCCGTTGTTCGAAGAGTTTTCTCACCCCGACGCGGAGTATGGCGCGGATGTCTATGAGCTCTCCTTTGTTACCCGCGACGCCGACGGCTCACGGATCGAGGCACTGGCCACCCTGTACCTACCCGTCATGGAAGACCGGGAGGACGCACCGGTGCTGGCCTTCGGTTCCGGAACAACTGGAATCGGAAATCAGTGCGCTCCGAGCCTTGAGGTGCCGGAGGAGATCCGCTGGGGGTGGTATCGCCAGAATATGCAGGCCTACGCGGGACAGGGAATCATTACGATCTTTCCGGACTACGTGGGCTTCCACGATCCCGATATCCCCCAGCGATACTTCAGCAAGGCCGCCGAGGGTCATCTCATGCTGGACGCGCTGCGGGCGGTGCGGAACGCGGTTGATTCCTACGCCGACGAGATCGACACCGCGGTTCGGCCGGGAGAGATCAGTGTCACCGCCGGCTACTCCCAGGGCGGCCACGCGGCGCTGGCGGCGCTGGACATGAACGAGCGCTACGCGCCGGACGTTCCCGTTGCCGGGGGGATCGGGTTTGGATCAACCAACAGCGTGGAAATGTTGATGAAGGAAGCGGGCTATTACAGTCCCTATATCATCTATACCTACCAGCAGATCTACGGATCGGATGTGGTAGATCCCTCCGCATTGCTTCAGGAACGGTGGGCGGAGACGTTGGAAGAGGACGTCCTGCGGATGTGCGTGGATGAGTTCCAGTACTACTATCCCT
>CAYQRW010000075.1:10340-13694 GCA_964419735.1 uncultured Spirochaeta sp. | reverse complement strand
GGGAATCACCACCCCCGTAACGCCGTCGTACTTTCCGCCGGAGGGTACCGAGTCCAGATGAGAACCGGAAAGCCATACCGGCCGGTCCCAGCCCACTTGCGCGCTGCGAATGTGCACGTTTCCCGCGGCGTCGATTACGTGCTCGGCCCCAACCTCCGCCGCCTGGTCGATCACGTAATCCCGGGCGCGCCGCCACGACTCGGAGAAGGTGGGGCGGCTGTATCCCACCGCGGGGTCGGTCTCGGAGAATCGGTTGATCGCTTCGATGTGATCGTGGATCGTTGGCGGCTGAACGCTCATGGCACACTCCTCGTGAGGCCATCTTAGCGCTCTCCCGCGTCGCGTGGGGAGGGGGCCGGGGGGAGCAGCCGCGACTTGCAGCCAAAGAGCGGGCCCTGTGGGCAGGGGCTGCGCCCTGCGGCGCAGCGGAGCGGCCCGTCGGAAGGAGCCGCGGCCTGCAGCTCAGCAGCCGACGTTTTCAGCATCCGCCCTTCATGACTATACTCGCCGGTGAACACCATGCGTATACGCAACGAAAGGCTCTCACTTATCTACGTCTCACTCGCCATGGTCACCGTGGGCACGCTTCTGGCGGAGACCGGCGCCAGCCTGGACCTGATGGTTCGGCACTTGGATCTTTCCGAGGCGCAACAAGGAAATCTCGTCTCCGCCCGCTTCTTTGGGGGAGTGATCTTCGGGCTGGTCCTGTGGGTCCGGGCTACTACCATTCCGCTGGGGCGGTGGATGCAGGGGACGCTGGTGATCACGCTGGCCACGGCGCCCCTGCTTCTGGTGGATTCCTACCTCGCCGCCTATACCGTGGCGCTGCTGCGGGGATTCACGGCGGGCTTCGTGATTCCCGCCGCCGGCGTGTATGCCGCCTCCCAGACGCGGTGGAACGCCGGCATGATCGCCGGCATCGCCAACGCCGCGCTTAGCGGCGGGTTGGTGCTGGTCTCGGTGATGGCGCTGGGTATCTCCACTACGGCTTGGGCGCGGTGGGAGTTCTATTGGGCTCTGGGGCCGCTGCTGGCGGCCCCCACCCTGGTCATCGGAGGCCTGGGAGGCGCGCGGATCGCTCCGGTACCGGCGGAACGTTCCGATTCGTTGTACTCCACCGGGGCGCGGATTCGAAATCTGGTTGCCGGGACTACCTGGCCCTTCGCGGCGTCGGCGTTTTTCATCGTGGGCACGGAATCGATCTTTTTTGGGCTGGTTCCGCGCCTCTCGGCGTTGCTGGCCGCTACTCGCTCCACCGCCGGTGGTCTTTCCGGCCAGGGGGTGTCGACTACCTCAGCCGCAGCGGCTTCCCCGGCAGCGGCCACTTCCCCAGCGGCAGCGGGATGGGTCTGGACCACTGAAGAGTATGCGCTCACCGTGATGGTGGGCGTCTTCGTCGGGCGCGTAGCGGGGTCCTATCTGCTCAAGCACCTCAAGCCCCGCGTAGTACTGGCCGGATCCATGGGAGCGATGGCGCTGGCGGGCGTCGTCTGGGCCACGCTTCCTGCGCCGGCGATCGCGCTTGCGGTGTTGGGGTTTGGGCTGGCTACGGCGAACCTCTTCCCCGCCCTGATCGGGGCGGTCTCAAAGGCGCTGAAACAGGATGCCCCCACCACCGTGGCAGCGATGGGTTGGACCGGCGCCTCCGGCGGAACGGTGATTCCCCCCCTGGTGGGTATCCTGCTGGCGGTGGGGCTGCCGGTTCCGTGGATGGGGCTGGTGGCGGTGGTGCCGGCACTGGTGGCGGTCACCATGAGCGTGCTGATGTTGGTGGAGCATCGGGAGCGGCCATCCCATGGGTGAGCGCACGCTCGTCAATATCATCGGGGGATTTCTCGGTGTCGGTAAGACCACCGCGATTAACCACCTGCTGCAGCAGCGACCTGACCGTGAGAAGTGGGCAGTGGTGGTCAACGAGTTCGGGGATATCGGGATCGACGGCAGCCTGCTGGGCGCGGAAACCACCCTGCGAGATTACGCGTCCCGGGGCGATGCCGCGTCCCCGGGCAATGACGCCCCCCCGGGTTCCGGCAGCTCCTTGGGCGGGCGCACCACTCCCGAAGGGGTGGTCCTGCATGAAATTCCCGGCGGATGCATCTGCTGTACCGCGGGGTTCGCGTTCCAGGACGCGGTAGTACGGTTGCTGCGGCGCGAGCGCCCGCACCGCCTCCTGATTGAACCCACCGGGATCGCCACCTTGCGGAGCATTATCGACACGCTGCGGCAGCCGGGGCTCGCGGAGGCGGTAGAACTGCGGACGATCCTGACGCTGGTGGACCCGGCCCACTGGATCAGCGCCCGCCATCGCTCCAATGACACCTATCGGGACCAAATCGAAGCGGCGGATGTGCTGTTGGCCAATCGTGGTGATCTCAGTGAACCCCGGGCAACTGAGCAGTTTCTTCGAGATGCGGATGAGCTGTTCCCGCCGAAGCGGCAGGTGGCGGTGATTGCTCACGGGCAGATCGATGTGGCGCTGCTGGACAGCGTTCGGGAGTCTCGGTCCGAGGCGCAGACCGAGAGCGGCGCGGACCCCGAGGTTTCCGGCCAGGCACAGGCCCAAGCCGAAAGCCACGCCGACAGCGGCCCGCCACCCCAAACTGACGCCCACGCCCGCCCGGCCGCAGCGCCCCCGGGGGAAGCGGCGGCTGCGATATCGATGTCGTCGCTGGAGCGGCTCACCCGGTGGGAACCTCACTCCGGGCCGCTCGTGCCCGGCGCGTCACGCCACCTCGTCAGCTCGTATCGGAGTGGGGGACGGACGTTTCCGCGGGAGGTGATCTTTGATGAGCACTGTCTCGCGGAATGGATTGCAGCCGTGCGTCGCGCGCCCGGTCTTCTGCGCCTGAAGGGGGTCTTTCATACCACCGGCGGATGGATCGCCTACAACGCAACGCCGCAGGAACAGTCCGTCCGCGTCGCTTCCCATCGCCGCGACAGCCGGGTGGAATGGGTGCTGGCCGTCGGGGAGACGCCTCCTACGCTTGAGGCGCCGGCCCAGGAGGAGGCGACTCGTGCGCGGACCGCTCCCGGCGTCTCGACCTCCCCCGAAAGCTCGACCTTCCCGGCCACCTCGACTGCACCCCACGCCTCGACCGCGCCCAACGAATTCCTCCCCCGTCTGGAGCGCTGCCGGCGCGGATGACTCCGGCCCCGCGCCGATCCGCCCCACCTCCAAGCGGTGGGCGGCGCCAGCCCTGCGCTACTTGCCGGCCGCCTATGGCACTCGCCGGCCACCCTGCGCTCCTCGCCGGCCACCTATGGCACTCGCCGGCCACCCTGCGCTACTCGGCAATTGTCCGGGCCCGTGTCCGCCGGCCGATTACGGCAAAGAGCACGCCGATCGCCAGCAGA
>CAYQRW010000075.1:0-10240 GCA_964419735.1 uncultured Spirochaeta sp. | reverse complement strand
CCGGGCCCGTGTCCGCCGGCCGATTACGGCAAAGAGCACGCCGATCGCCAGCAGACCGGCCAGGGCCCCCACCACCGGCAGGAGTTGCGGTCCTGAGGTGAACTGGTATACCAGCACGCCCAGAATGTAGGCCAGTACCGTAAGGTACCCCGCCAGGAGTGAGCCGTAGCCCACACCCATCTCCTGTACCGCCGCGCCGAACGCGGCAATGCAGGGAAAGTACACCAGCACGAAGACGAGGTACGCCAAGGCCGCGCCGGGGCTGAACATGGAACGCATTCGCGAGAAGAGGGTGTTATCCACTTCCAGTTCCCGGGATATTCCCTCGGGTGACTCCTGCACGAGCCCCGTCCCTAACGGGTCGCGTAGTGTGCCACCGAGTCCCGCAAAGGACTCCGGGATAGAGGCAAAGGCTGCCCCCAGCCCTCCCCACAGGTCAAAGGGTTCCTCATCGCCGGCGTCGTTCTGGGAGTACAGCGCGCTCAGCGTGCCCACGATCGCCTCTTTGGCAAACAATCCGGTAAACAGTCCCACCGTGGCGGGCCAGTTGTCGTTCTCGATACCCATCGGTTCGAAAACGGGGGTTACCGCGCGCCCGATTCCCGCCAGGACGGAGCGGTCAGTATCCTCATTGCCAAAGGTGCCGTCGGTCCCGAAGGAGTTCATTACGGCGAGTATCGTTACCACCACGGTGATCGTGATTCCCGCGCGTTTTACGAACACGCGCAGCCGAGTCCAAGACAGCCGCAGAATCGCGCCGATGCGGGGGGCGTGGTAGGGCGGCAGTTCCATGACGAAGTGGGAGTACTCGCCCTGAAAGAGGGTGCGCTTCAGAAGCAGTCCGGTGGCGATCGCCAGCACCATGCCCAGCATATACAGCCCGAACACCACCGTTCCCGCGCGGTTTGGAAAGAGCGCCGCCGCAAACAGGGCGTACACCGGCAGGCGGGCGCCGCAGCTCATGAAGGGTGCCATGAAGATCGTCATGAAGCGATCCTTGCGGCTCTCCAGCGTGCGAGTGGCGGAAATCGCCGGTACGGTGCACCCGAAACCCACCAGCAGCGGAACAAACGATTTTCCCGGGAGCCCGACCCAGCGCATGAGGCGGTCCATCACAAACGCCGCCCGCGCCATGTATCCGGAGTCCTCCAGCAGACTCAGCATGAAGAACATCATGAAAATGATCGGTATAAAGGTGGCCACCGTCTGGATTCCAGCCCCGACGCCACCGGCCAGGATGCCGATCACCCACTGCGGGGCGGCGAGCGTCTCCAGAAGTGCGCCAAACCCGTCCACGAAGATCGTTCCCACGGCGATGTCAAAAAAATCGATAAACGCGCCACCCACCGCGATAGTTGCCCAGAACACCAGGTACATCGCGCCGAGGAACACCGGGATCCCCAGGACGCGGCTCATCACCACCCGATCGATGCGGTCGGTTACCGATTCGCGGGTAACTTTCTTAGTAACCACGTCGCGGGATACGCCGTGGATAAACCCGTACCGTCCGTCGGCAATTACGATATCCAGGTCCTCATCGATCTGCTCGGCAAGGGCGCTACGGACTTCCGCCACCTCCTCGTGGTCGATCAGCCCCAGCCGCTCCACCATGCCGCCGATCCACCCGTCGCCTTCTATCAGACGAACCGCGGCGTATTCCGGGTGGAACCCGAGACGGCCGGCGGCGGGCTCCAGCCGTTGCCGCCAGGCGGAGATCTGTTCCGCCACGGCGGCGGGGTAGGTGACGTGGGCCTGGGAGGGACGGGGGGCGTCCAGTGCGTCCCGCAGAACCGGTTTGAGTGCCTCCACGGTGCGCCGTTGATTGGCCTGCAGGGCGACAACTGGGCAGTCCAAATGTTTGGACAGGTGATCCGGATCGATACTGATGCCGTTGCTTTCGGCCATATCCATCATGTTGAGCACCACCAGCACCGGTACCCGCATTTCGATTAGCTGCAACGTGAGAAACAAGTTACGTTCCAGATTTGATGCATCCAGGATGTTAATGATCAGGTCGTAGTCTCCGGAGAGGAGAAAATTGCGAGCTACCACTTCATCCTGACTTACCGCGTTCAGGGAGTAGATACCCGGCAGGTCCACCAGCTTGGGGTGGCCGGCGATCGCGGCTGGGGCCTCGGCGGTCGCCGTGTCCGGACCGGCACCACCGCCGGTGCTCCGACCGGTGGCCATTTCAATTGAGGGCGCGTAGAGCGGGATTTCTCCCACCTTCTTCTCGACGGTCACGCCGGGCCAGTTACCCACCCGGTGATTTCCTCCGGTAAGGGCGTTAAAGAGGGTGGTTTTCCCGCAGTTGGGGTTTCCCACGATACCTATGGTTCGGCTCATTGGGTGACCTCCACGACGGAGGCCTCGGCGCGGCGGAGCGATAAACGGTATCCGCGCACCTCGAGTTCGATGGGGTCTCCCATCGGAGCGTAGCGGACCACGGCAAACTCGGTGCCCGGGGTAAGCCCCATGGACAGAAGTTTGGCGCGGTATTCGCTGGAACTATCGACGTAACCCGAGATGACACCTCGGTCGCCGCGACGCAAGTCGCTAAGTGCGGGCATGAGAAACCTCCGCGTATGTAGTTAGTGGTGATTGCCTTAGTTAGGCTAAGTTAACTTTACCCCAGCCCCGGGGTCCTGTCAACGGTGATTCGAAAATCTTCCGATTTCGTGTCATTATTCTCCCTACGCAATGGACGGCAGCAGTGTAACAGCACAGACGTATACCTTGTTCCAACGGGTTACGGTGGCGGAACTCAACTTTTTGCGAACCTCACCGCGGAAATATGCGGAAACGCGGTTACGCGGCGACTACCGTGCAGGTACCGACAACGGCGCCTACTCCGATTTGATGACCCACGTTCCCGTGGCAGCTCTGAAACTGCACCGATCGCTCTGCCGAGCGGCGCAAGCGTATGCAACCCACTTAGCTACCCAGGATCGGTGGGGCCATTGTGCCGATCGGACGCCCCGGGAACGCACGCGGGCGGTAGGATACCACGCCTATGGCGGGGAAAACGTTGCCGCCGGTCGGTCGGTCAATCTTGAGGCGCTGGTGGACCCGGCGCGGGCGGCGCGCCTCTTTGTGTTGCGGCTGGTGGTCAACGAAGGGGTTCCCGGCGTGGGCCATCGGCGCAACATGCTCTCGCCGGTGTACCGGGTTGTGGGAATCGGGTATGCCTCCGGTCCCCGCTCAACCTATCTCAACTACACCGTTCAGGATTTCGGCCTCAAGTAGCCCGCGGTGTACCGTTGGCGCGGGGCCCGTTGGACTCCTACGCATCGGCGCTGGCGGTACGTACTGCGTCACGGCCGCCTCGTTTGGCGTCGTACAGGGCGCGGTCCGCCGCCTCCACCAGTGATCGCGCGCCCCGGGGGCCGTGTTCCTGGTGTTCCGGGACTACCGCGGTGACTCCGATACTCAGGGTAACGATGCCGGTGTCGGTGGTGGGATGAGGAATCGCCTGGGTGTGCATGGCGCTGCGAATTCGCTCCGCCAGGAGATAGGCGTCCGCGGCGGTGGTGTTGGGTAGCAGCAGGAAGAACTCTTCCCCGCCGTAGCGGGCGACCACGTCGGTCGTGCGCTGGGCGTGTTCGGTGAGGATGCGGGCCACTTCCTTGATAACGATGTCCCCCGCCTGGTGTCCCAAGGTATCGTTGTACTGCTTGAAATGATCGATATCCACCATTATCGCCGCCAGAGAGTTGCCGGAGCGCATATGCCGCGCCCACTCCGCTTCGAGTTTGGCGTCCAGGGTACGCCGATTATCCAGACCGGTGAGGCCATCATGCTGTGCTTGTTCGCGGAGGTTGGCCAGCGATATGCGCGCATCAAAGATGCGCCGCGAGAGCGCCAGCGAGCTCATTCCGCCGAAGACCGCCAGCGTCAGGGGAATCGGGGTGAGGGAGGTTGGGATCCATCCCGCGCATCGCATGATTTCCACGCTGACTCCTACCGCCAGCAGCATCATCGCCACCACCAGTAAGTGAGCGGAATTCCTTCCCGCCCGGCACGCCCGCAGCAGGGTTACCACCGAGGTTCCCAGCGCTGCCAGCAGGAGGGGTAGCCAGGCGAAGAGCAGATCCATCCACCACCGGCCGGGAATACCCACCGATAGGACCATCCACACCCAGGTAGCCGATTCCAGCACCCGGAGCATCCTGCGGGGCGAATCGCCGGGAAACATGTGGTTGAGATAGCGCAGATACAGCGCCACCAGCGGATATACCACGATTCCGCGTAATCGCAAGTAAACAGCGGGTCCCAGCCAGGGCACGCTGCTGAGAACCATCGCGCCTTCCAACAGCAGGATCCGGAGCGCCAGAATGCCCAGAAATACCGATAGCGTGACCGTAGGTACATTGCGGGCGAAGCCCGGACTCTGTCCCAGTCGGAGCAGGAGATGATATGCCGCCAGAATCACGAGCATTCCCACCAGCAATCCGTCCCAAAACACCCGGCGGCCGGTTTCCCGCAGAAGCTCCGAGAGCGGGCCGATACGCGCCGGAGATAGAGTAAGTCCCTCCCGCGGATAGTGGTGCCCTTCGATGAGGATCGTCAGCTGTGCACTACCCTCCCCATTCGGCACCACCGGAATCACTGAGTGCTTTTCGCGTGGTCCCACGCGGTCTCCATTGACCCAGGCAAACATCTCACCGGATGAAGGCGGGATGTGGATCCCCATAAGCGGTACCTGCGGTACCGCATTTAGCGACAGGCGGTAGGTAATGGGGCCCGTCACAAACCGGTCACCGTCGTCGGTGTAGTACCGGCCGCGGACCGGTGGGATCGTCCGGTACCGGGGGGCTGGTGGTGGACCGCCGCGGTCCGGAGCCCGGTCCGGAGTATCCTCAAGAACACCCTCAGGAGTGTAGACCTGGTCCACATACACTTCCCACGAGCCGGTGAGAACCGATATTTCAGACTTACTCTCAGGGGGGAGCGTCCCCGTGCCGGCGGTGAGAGAGGTCCTTTCGGTAGACCCGGTACATGAGGCGACGATAAGCAATGCCGGTAAGATCCACAGCCGATACCGCACCACTGGTAACACCACTGGTAACATATTACGACACCATACTACGGGAGTCGAATTTGAGCAAAAGCAATCCCGTGAGTATCTTCCGCCCATGACCTATGACACAGTCGTAATCGGCGCGGGACCGATCGGTATCGAAATGGCGGCGGTGCTCAAGCGCGCAGGCTACTCCTATCTGCACCTGGAAGCGGGAACGGTGGGGGAGGCGATTCGGCACTGGCCTCGGTTTACCCGCTTCTTTTCCAGTCCCGAGTGGATCTCCATCGCAGGAATCCCAATTCACAGCCCCGACCAGTCGATCCCTACGGGCGAAGAGTATCTCGCCTATCTGCGGCACATCGTGGAGACGCTGGATCTATCGATCCGCACCTATGAACCGGCGACGGAGGTCCGGGGAACGCACGGTGACTTTACGGTGGTCACGCGGGATCTGGCCGGGAAGCGTCACGAATACCGCAGCAAGACGATCATTCTTGCCACCGGCGATCTCAATCGTCCGCGACGACTGGAGGTTTCCGGAGAGGAGCTTCCCCACGTGACCCACCTCTGGCGCGATCCCCACGAGTACTTTCAACGGCGATTGCTCATCGTGGGAGGTCGCAACTCCGCCATTGAAGCGGCGGTGCGTTGCTGGCGGGCGGGAGCCAAGGTGACGCTCAGTTACCGCGGCGCGGCGCTGGATGAGTCGGTGACGATCTCCCGGCTGTTTCTGGAGGCGCGGTTACTCATTGAAAAAGGGCAGATCGAGTTCTTGCCGGAAACGGAACCGCGGGAGTTTCGTCCGGGAGAAACGGTCATGAAGGATGGACGGCGAATTCCCACGGACTTCGTGTATCTCGCCACCGGCTTTGAAATGGACTACACGCTCTATGACCAACTGGGAGTCGACCGTCACGGCGCCGAGGAGCGACCGGTTTTCGATGAACACACGATGGAGACCAGCGCCCCGGGGGTTTACGTCATCGGCACCGCTACCGGGGGAAATCAGAAGAGCTTCACCGTGTTCATCACCACCAGCCACGTCCACTGCCTCCGAGTGGCGCAGGCGTTGGATGGGGAGCGTACGATCGATCCCGGCTGGGTAGGAAACATCGCTCACCGCGATTACCCGCTCTCCAGTGCGGACATAGAGTAGCGCCGGCGGAGGCGCTGCGGGCCGCCGCGGGTCTTACCAATCGCCGCGGGTGCGGCCCGCCGCCGCAGCTACTCCGTTCCCGGCGGGCGGCGCTCCCGCTTGCGGCGGCCCCGTAGTTCCTTGGCGCGAAGTCTGCGTTCCCGGGAAGCCTGGGTAGGACGGGTGGGCGTGCGCCTACGCTGTGGGCGGCGGGAGCCGTCGATGAGGCCTACCGCCCGATCCACGGCGCGCGTGCGGTTCTGAAATTGACTGCGCGTGTCCGCCGCCTGAATTACTAATTCCCCGTCGCTGTTAATTCGGGATGCCAATTGGTTACGGACGCGCTCCTCCTGCTCCGGTGGTAGTCCCAGGGCGGCGATCGGCACCGATAGGGTCACTTGGGTATTCAGCTTGTTCACGTTCTGCCCGCCGGGACCGCCGGAACGGGAAAACTCCTCGTGGGATACCGCGGTGATTCGGCGCTGGAGTTCTTCCCGGGTCATGCGCGTCTCACCGCCTCACCCACTCCGCAGCACACCATACCACCGTCTCAGCGTCCTAACGTGAGCCGATGCACGGTGCCTTGTAGCTCCTGAATCTTCTTGCGCTGCTGCGCCATGACCTGGATAAATTCCTCCGCGTCCTGCTCACTGATGCCGCCCTGCCCAGACTGCCCGGAGCCGGCGGCGGCGGCGTTCTGGACTTCCGCCTCGTCATACTGCAGCTCGATCCGCGTGAGTTCGTAGGAGCTCTCGTACATGCTCTTCTCCAGCGCCAGCGTTGGAAACTGCGGTGACTGGACGATTTTCTGAGCAAGCCGGTCTATCTCGATCGCAAACAAGCTTTGCGGGTCGGCTACCACCAACGGCTTGGTGGTACGGTAGGTAGCGGAGAGGCGTTCCTCAAACATCACCGCCCCCAGGGACTGCAGATTGATATCCACATTCTTAGCGACCAGCTCCCGCAGACTCTCGGCGATATTTAGATCGTCGGCGCTGCGCACCAGATTCAGGACTAGACTCGGCTGCAAGAGATCCACGAAGCGCCGCGCCTTGTCCGCCTGATCCGTATTGATCTCTCGCATGCCCTCCAGAAGCTCGTTCATCTTCATCGGCTTCCCCGGTTTGCGCTCCCGCACCCGGGTGCGGAGGTACTGAGACATCTCCTTATCCTTGGCAAAAGCGCGCTGCAGGAAGCGGTAGGCCGCGTTCTTGAGAAAACTGTAGCCATTAAGGATCGATCCCACGTGGGGTGAGCTCACCATGATCCCGGAGTTTGATACGAGAAAAAAGTCCACCACGTTGTTTGAGGCCCCCGATCCCAAATCCAGAAGGACGTAGTCCGCATCAAGATTTTCCACGTGGGTGAGCAGGCTCTTCTTCTGGGCGAAGGTGAGGTTGGGCATGCCCGCCACCAGCACATCACCCGGGACGAAGGATACGTTTTCATAGGGCGTGGCGTTTACCAGGGACTCAAACGCAAGCGTCCGGTCCGAAAAGTAGTTGCCTAATCCGGGGTTCTTGTTCTTGATCGCCAGCGTGGAGTGGAGATTCGATCCCCCCAGATCGAGGTCAATGAGGACCACGCGATACCCCAGCTGTCCCAGGCGTAGCCCGAGACCAGCGGTGATCTCCGTTTTCCCCACGCCGCCCTTACCCCCGGCTACAGGGATAATCTTACTCTGCCGTCGTTGTGTAATCACCATTTCCCTTCAAGAATAGTCCGAATTCGACGTGTTGCAAAGGATTCTTACGGATTAGAAAATGACGTGGCCCGAATTGGTTGCTATAATTGGGTGGAGATTGTTGTGAGTGAACCGACGAGTAACAAATCAGGGGGGCGCGTCTTTCGGATCGATCGGGAGTGCTACGTCATCTACGTAGGTTCCGATGATCATCGAGTACGTCCGTTTCTGCGGGTCGGCACATCCTCGAATCTGCCGGACCGAATTCGCCCCTATATCGGTACGGTGGTACTGAGCGATCGGATTACCGGTAATCCGCTGCAGGAGGCGGAAACGGTGGGAGCCGTAGGCCCCCGGCGTCCCGAGTACACCGGAAGTCCCGAGCTGGTCCACGCCTTCTCCCCACTGACCGGCATGGACCGTGTGCGGGAGCGGCCAATCTCCTCCTCGAATCGCGAGCTTCCGCAGGGCGCCTTCGTGGAGTTTCTCACCGACGGCAATCTGCATCTCACCGTTAACAGCCGTCGTATCTATGATCTCGATACCGTTGAGCAGAGTGATCGCCACCAGGCGTACCTGCTGGACCGGGTCTCGTCGATAGTCCGCGATTCCGGCGGCGCCTATGAGGCTCACGTGTTTGGACCCCCGGGATTCCTGGTAGGAACCGATCGATCCATGTACCGCTTCTCCCAGGGAACATTTTCGGCCACGGCTCTGCAGTCGGGGGCGGTGGAGGGGCTTGCCCGCCGCCTGATTGACCCGGAATGGGTCACGGTAGTGGCGGGACCGGCAGATCCGGAGGAGCTGCTGCGATGGGGCAAATGGCGCCTGCGCCGGACACTCCTGAACGGATCCTCGCAGCCGGTGATCGTGTCGCGGGACGCCGACGCATCGGAGGCGCCGCGTCGCCTGGACCACCTCTTGGAGGTACTCCGCGTGGCGGGAGTTCCCGTGGAGCGCGCTCCGGTGAAACGTGAGTTCGATCTTCCCGAGATTCCCGGAGAGCCGGCGGCTACCACGTTGCGCGTTTCCGGTCGCGGTGAATGGCCGGCGGTACCCGATACGGTGCTGGAGGGCGTTCCCCTGGTGCCGGGTGTTCCCTACCGGGTGTTCGGCGGATTTGACGCGCTTCCCGCGGAGGAGTCGGCGGGGTTGGATCCAGCGGAAACGGATCGTAGCCGGGATGACGTCTTTGGCCGGCTCATGAACCTACTCCACGGATGGAACACGGAGACGCTGGAGCCGGAGGAGACCACGCCGGAACGCTTTGTCCGCCGTGCCGGTGAGCTGCTCGCCGCGTGTCCCGCCCCGGTGTGGGCGGACGTGTATCCCACCGGTGAAGGGTACTCGGTACGCTTCATGGTCCAGCATGGATTCTCCCTCAAGTTTGCCCGTGAGAATACTGCCGCCGTGCAGCGTATCGATACTGTGTTGCAGGATTCCGCCGACTCCGATGCGGCGTATCGTGCGGAGCAGCGTCGGCTCTTGGCGTTTCTGGATGAGCTGCTGGAGCAACGCCGCGCCACCACGCGCGCCCCGGCGCCGGAAAAAACGCCGGCAGAATCTTCCGCCTCGGACGCCCCGCCTGCGGATACGTCGGAGCCCGCTCCCACGGACACGGCCGCCGCCGCCAAGACGGCCCCTTCGCCCGCGGATACGCAGCGTGACACCTCCCCGGCGGAGCCGGCCGCGGCATCCCCGGCGACGGCTGCTGCGTCCCCGGAGCGTAGGGGAGTCCGGAGCGTGGCGAGCACCTCCGCTCCGGGACGTCCGGCCTCAGGCGGACGGGATGGTGGCGGTGAGTCCTCATCCGCGGGGGCCCCCCGAGGCTGGCGCGGACCGGCGTTCGTGGTGATCGGAGTGGTACTGATCGCCGGCGCGGTGGCGCTGCTCTTGTGGCGCGATGACACGGGAGAAAGGTATCTGGCGCGGCTGGGCTCCCGCAGTGAGATTGCGCTCGAAGCGGAAAGTGACGACTCCTTAGCCGGTGACGGTGGATCCGCCGCGGAGGATGCTGCGGCGGGCACGGATGATGGACCGGTTTCCGATGAGAATGGCGGGCATGATAACGACGGCGGCACGCCGGCGAACAACGACGGCGGCACGCCGGCGAACAACGACGGCAGCACGCCGGCGAACGCCTCCGATGATTCCGGCAACGGTGATGCCCCCAATCCCAGCGAGGATCTCAGCGAGGATCCCGGCGCGGATCCCACGGCGGAGGGCCCGCTGGTTATTACGGTGGGTGACATCATCCGCATGGTTAATCGCATCGCCGAACGGAACGGCTACGCTCCGATCGGATCGATGGCACCCGATGCCCGCGATCCCGACTGGATTTTTCCCGGCAATGAGCTGGAGCTTCCGGATCAGAGGCTGTACGAAATTCGTCGAGGTG
>CAYQRW010000074.1:0-13728 GCA_964419735.1 uncultured Spirochaeta sp. | reverse complement strand
CTCTCAATTGACGAGGGGAGCACTGACGTTGAGGCGATCGCCCGCCGTTACCGGGAACACCTGGTGGCCACCGGCACCCACCCACGCCGCATCGTTGTTGGTGAGCAGGTGATTCTCGCCGGCGCCGCCTCTGATGCGCTGGACGTCGCTACCGCCGTCACCACCACGAGCGGTGGTGCTGACGAAGTGGTGGCGGCAGCCACATCCCGCGATCAGGCCATGCGTAACCGCGTGGCTATCGTTACCGGTGCGGCGCAGGGATTCGGATATGAGATCGCCCGCGGCCTAGCGGCCGCCGGAACGCAGGTGATCCTGGCCGATCTCAACCTCGACGGCGCTCGCGCCGCTGCTGCCACCCTCAACGCCCAGGTGGGACGAGAAGTGAATCGGGCGGTTCAGGTGGACGTGACCCGAGAGGATTCGGTCCGGGAGATGGTAAGGGAAGTGGTTACGGCTTACGGGGGATTTGACCTGGTGGTCAGCAACGCCGGGGTCTTAAAGGCGGGCAGCGTCAAAGAACTCACGGTGGCAGACTTCGAATTTGTCACCCGCGTCAATTACGAGGGGTTCTTTGTCATGACCAAGCACTGCGCCACCGTCCTGGAAACCCAGAACCGCGCCGCGACAACCGCCTATCCCGAGATACCCTTGCAGACCGATATAATCGAAATCAATTCCAAGAGCGGCCTGGTGGGAAGCAACAAGAACGGTGCCTACGCCGGCAGTAAGTTCGGGGGGATCGGATTAGTACAGAGTTTCGCCCTGGAACTTATCACGGACAACGTCAAGGTGAACGCGATCTGTCCAGGGAACTTCTTTGACGGTCCGCTGTGGAGCGATCCTGACCGGGGTCTGTTCGTACAGTATCTGCGCGCCGGAAAGGTTCCTGGGGCCGAAACGATCGCAGACGTGCGCAGGTCCTACGAGGAGCGGGTGCCCATGAAGCGCGGCTGCACCGGGGCGGATGTGGTGCGAGCCATTATATACGTGGTAGAACAGCAGTACGAGACGGGCCAGGCAGTACCGGTCACCGGTGGTCAGGAGATGCTGCGGTAGACCTACCGCATCCTCCGCCGGCTCACTCCAGGGCCGGCGCGGCCGCCACCATCGACTCCGGCCGGTGCAGATCACTACGCCGGGCGATGCCCGCATACAATCCCACCCGCTCGGTGAGCGGCCGCAGATGAAACGGATTGTCCCGGTGAAACAGCCCGTAGCGCGGATCCTCCGCGGAGAGCTTCTCATGGGCGATAAGAGCCCAGGTAGTTTCGGTGAGATGGCGAAACTCCGGCATCATCACCTCAGGACAGGTAAACACCTGCCGACTTGAGTTGATGTCCACTCCGCTGATCTCCAGGAGGCCTGCGGCTTCGGCGAGACGTTGGACCCGCCGAAGCTGATCTTTCGTGTTCCGCGGCGGCATATAAGTGATCGCCTGGAACCCCAGCCCCGGGAGCGCACCCACCAGCTCGTCAAGAAACCCGTCTTCAAACTTCTGAGCCCTCTTATCACCGGTGGGGGAATCGGTGACATCACCGAGGTACGCGTACGCCGGGAGCGCGCCGATCTCCCGCCCCAAGGCGGTCACCTCGTGCACCGGACGCGTTTCCGCCTCCGTAGGCTGTACAAAGAAGCGATGGAGGAAGTCTCCCTTGAACACGCCCAGCAGGTCGTACAGATAGTGCGGATTGTCTCGGTCGGTGAGGAGCCGTTTTTGTCGCTCGTTCAGGGGTACCCGTAGTTCCCGCTCCACCGTAGAAACCAGGGCGTTGCCCCGCTCATAGATCTCTTCCAATCTGATCGCCAGTGCGAATAGAAGGTGGCGCTCCGTGACGCTACCACCACGGTGGGCCCAGCTCAGCGGCAATACATCCCCATCATAGTCCAACCCATCGATACCGGCATCGCGAAGAATCGTGTTCAGTCCCGCCAGCTGACGGCGATTGCGCTCGTGGCGCACCTTCTGCAACGGTTCCAGGTAGCCCCGCAACCGCTCGAGCCCGCTCCGGGGTACGCCATGCAGGACCATATAGGCGATTCCCACCGAGTCGGGATTGTTCAGCCGCCGATCGCCGAAGGGGGTTCCAGCAAAACTGACCCGCAGCTCCGCTCCCACCGTTGATCCGATGCCCAGAACGGTGGCGGCCTCCGTGAGCTCCTCCGCGGCTCCAATGGAATCATGGTCCACCGACCCCACCGCCATGAGCCCGCTCTTGCGCGCCATATAGGCGGCGGTGGTGGGAGCATAGGGGCTAAAAGAGTAATGGGTGTGAACATGGTTATTGACCTCTTCCGAGGGCGCCACGTCACGAATACCGCCAACGTTCTGCGCGACGGTAGTCTTTAGCGCGTCGAGGCGCAGGGAACGGTCTTCCGCCTCGAGCTGGTTGAGAATAGCATCCATAGGTGGGGAGCTCCTTATCAGTTCTACTTCTTGAGCGTCGAAACCACTTCGGCCAGCACCGTCTCAGCCTGATCATTCGGGACCTGACAGGTGCCGGCGTTGGCGTGCCCACCGCCACCATAGCTGAGCATGAGGGTGCCGATGTTGACGTCGCAGGTTCGGTTGAAAATCGATTTACCCACGGTGAGCACCGTGTTCTGACGCTTAAAACCCCAAATCACTTGTACCGAGACGTTACAGGCGGGAAAGAGCGCGTACTTCACGAATCGGTTTCCGGCGTAGATCGTTTCCTCCCCACGGAGGTCTACGATAAGCACGTTGTCATCCAACCGGGAGGCGTGCATGACCTGGTCTTTAAAACGTTCTTTGTGCTCAAAATAGAGTTCTATGCGCTCCGCCACATCGGGCAGGCGCAGAATATCGTCGATATCGTGATCGATGCAGTAGTCGATCAAGTCCATCATGAGCTGATAATTTGAAATGCGAAAATTGCGAAATCGTCCCAAGCCGGTGCGGGCGTCCATGATGAAGTTCAGCAGGTTCCAGTCTTCCGGCTCGAGCACTTCTTCCCGCGTGAAATCGGCGGCATCGCCCTTGTCTACCGCTTCCAGCATCGCCGGACTCAATGTTGGGAACGCTTCCGCCCCACCGTAGTAGTTATACACCACCCGGGCGGCACTGGGCGCGTCCGGATCGATAATATAGTTGTCCTTGTGGCCAATGCGCTCCACCTCTGAGTAGTGGTGATCAAACGCGAGATAAACGCCATCAACATACGGAAGATTGGTCGTGATATCCTCACCGGAGATCGCAATAAGACCGTCCTGCATATCCTTGGGATGTACGAACTTGATCTCATCGATGAGATCTTTGGATTTGAGGAGCACTGCGCATACAAGACCGTCAAAGTCACTCCGCGTGACCAGGCGGTACTTTTTATCACCGTCCATAATTCCTCCGTCTGTGGCCACAGTGTATCCGAGAACAGACCATTCCTCAAGCGAAAGCCGGTTTTGCCGCCCTCCCCCTTGGTCCGCGTCCCGTCCGAAGGTACACTGGGCCTTATGAGTACGAACGATCCCCACGCAGTAGATAACGCCACCCGGCACAGGATGGAAGAACTCGGAATCGACGTCGAACGCTCGCAGGAGATTCTCAGTGAGCTGAATCGCGGTGCCTACGACGGTATTCAGCCCCTGGAGGCCGGCGGAATTCCCGAAATGGACGGATCTACGATTATCGACCGCCGCGGCGACTCATCGTTGGAGCTCCCGGACGACGCCTACCGCCGGCGCCTAGCGGAGCTTGCGCCGGAGATCCCCGCTGAGCGGTTTGGCTCGGTGGCGGCGGGAACACGGAATCTCACCGATGCCGACCTGGAGACGATCGGGGTGCTCCTCTATCCCTACCTCTCCTACGGCGTGCTCAACGGAGGCAGTGCCTCAAGCTACGCCGATACGCACAAGAACCGTTCCTACGACGAGGACCTGTTTGAACTGTACCGCACCCCCTTCGATCGGCTCAGCACAGAGGTCCAGGGAAAGCCAAAGGGAATCACTCCGGCGTATCTCAATCCCGACGGCACCCCGGGAGCCAGCTTTCTCGAACTGAAGTTTCGTATGGTGCTGCGCGCGGGAGACCGATACCGCCGCACCGCCCAGCAGTGGAACATCACCCCTCCCCAGGGCGCGGATGGCTCACCCCTGCAGCCGGGACTCCCCTTTGTGGAAATGACCAGCCTCTTCACCGACGAGGCGATTCGCACCGCGTATGACGCGTACCAAGACAGCGACTACTTGAGAGAGTTTGCCCATCGGGAAAGCGCTCTGGATACCACCGCCGCGGTTCAGCCCCTGCTGGCAGCGATGACCCACTCCGATGAGGGACGGCCGAAACGGTTTTTCCTCAACGCCTGGGGAACGCCGGGGGAACCGTTGGGCCTGCCCGGTGGTCACGGCCAGAACTTCCAGGTCCTGGCCCCGATATACCGTGAGCTCAAACAGCAGGGGAAACACTTCGTCTACATGGGAAACGTGGACAACGTGGGCTTCACGATCGAACCGGTATCGCTGGCGATCCTGGCGCTCCGCGGAGTTCAGGCGGGCTTCGATTTTGCCTTTCGGACTCCGGTGGACGTGAAGGGTGGCATCCTTGTCTATGATCAGCACGGCGCGCTCACCTGCGGAGATATCGGACCGGCGATTAGCAAGGATGAGGTGTTTGCCGCCGAGGATTCCGGCAAGAAGATCCTCTTCAACTGCGCCACCGGTCTGTTTAATCTGGACTACCTGGTGCCCAACCTGGATCGCGTTGTGGCGGAGCTTCCCATGCGTATTTCCGATCAGAACAAGGACGCCGGCAAGTACAGCCAGGCGGAACAGGTAACGTGGGAGATTATCGGCATGCTGGACGACGTCGTGATCTTCGGCATCGACAAGTACCGCCGCTTCCTCGCCGCAAAGATGCTGCTGGAAAGCTTTCTCACCAGCGGCCTCTCGCTCGAAGAGGCGCGGAAGATCCAGTCAACCGCACCCCAACTGGCCGAGGGTCTCGCCACGGTCCTCCGGGAAGAGTATGACCTGGAACTGACCGACGGACGGTGGAAGCCGACGGAGCGCTGACCCCTGTTGGTGGGCAGGTGGCAAGTGGCCCGGAACGGTACGCTCCGGGAGAGCGCCCGCACTACTTACGAGTCCGATTCGTGTTGTTGGAAATCCTTATAGAGCAGACTGTGCTGAATGCCGGTGTTGTTCTGGTATTTTCCGCTGGTGTAGGGATCGTAGTCACCTTCTATCGTGTGATAGAAGATCTGGCAGATCTGGACCCCGGCGTAGATGCGTATCGGCTGCACGCAGAACATCTCCAGCGTCCAGAAGCCCTTGAATCCGACATCGCCAAACCCGGCGGTGATGTGCACGAAGAGCCCCAGCCGTCCCACGGAGGAGCGCCCCTCCAGCATCGGCACATAGCCCTGGGTCGCGGTGTACTCCACGGTGCGCCCCAGGTACAAGCGGTGGGGTTCCAATAGGAGCCCCTCCTCCGGAATTACCAGCTCCCGGGAGCTGTTCTCCGTCCGCATGTCGAGGTGGTCACCGGTATATACCCGCACCTCATTATGAAGGCGTAGATTGTAACTGTTCGGATTGAGCTGGGCGGGATCGAAGGGATCAATAACGATCCGATCACCGAGATTCCGGTGAATTTCTCGACCTGAAAGAACCATTCTGATCTCCTCGGGACTGCGCAAAAAACCCGCAGCGCGGGCTGCGGGCAATAACTGTATCGTTACAACGATGTACTAACTACATCAGGTCCTTGGGACGTCGGCCTTGGTTGCCGGTCTTCTCACATACCGCAAAGTGGCGCATCTTTCCGTTCTCAAACACGCTCTTCATTACGATTTTGCCGCCCCAGCGACTCATAAGTTCCTGGGCGCCTTCGCGCCGTGCGTTCTTTGAAATTTTTCCTGCCATACGCGACCCTCCTTGTTCTCACTGATTAACCGATCTCAACGCCACCCGGCGGAAATCAGTTGAAACGGTACTATCTCAGAATACGGGGGGAGAATCAAGGCCGTCAATCGGTGGAGTCGTTTTTCCCAACGTCAATCTTCGTCAAGAAACACCATATCTTCCGGCCGGGCGATCACCCGCCGATCATCACTGGGCCCCAGTATCCGGGCAACCTCCGAGGAATGCTTCCCGATCAGTGCGCTCAGTTCGCGACTACTGAAGGCGCTCACCAGCTTCGCCCGATCGTTCACCAGCACCACCTCGCCGGCGTTGAAATTGCCCTCCACGGAGGAGATGCCCGTGGGAAGCAGGCTGTTATGCTTGCGGATCGCCTCCATAGCTCCCTGGTCCACGTAGATCGTCCCCCGGGGGGCGCTGTGCAGCAGCCAGCGTGTCCGATTCCGTAACGTCCGGCGCGGGGCAAACACGGTGCCCACCGTCTCTCCGGCGAGGATTCGCGGCAGCACGTCGCGCTCGCGACCGTGGGCCAGCACTACTCGACACCCGCCCTCCGCGGCGATGCGAACCGCCTTCAACTTGGTAGCCATACCGCCGGTGCCCACCGCGGATCCCGGTTTACCGGCGGCTTCGATCATCTCCGGCTCCACGATTTCGACGGTGTCCCGCTTGGCGGCGCTGTGGTGGTGGCGCGGATCTCGGTCGTAGTACCCGTCCACGTCACTCAGTAGAATCAGCAATCCCGCATCTACTTTACTGGCCACCAGCGCACTGAGCTGGTCGTTGTCCCCAAAGGCGGTCCCGATCTCGGCGGTGGCAACGCTATCATTCTCATTGAACACCGGTACCACCCCCAGTTCCAGCAGGCGTTCCACCGCGTTCCGCAGCCGTACATAGCTGGATCGACCATCCAACGCCTCCCGCGTGGTGAGCGCCTGAGCGGCAATAATCCCATGGGCGGCAAACGCCTCCCGGTAGACCTGCATCAGCACCGGCTGCCCCACCGCGGCGCACGCCTGGCGTAGTACTACGTCCTGGATACGGCCGACAATACCGAGCTCCCGCGCTCCCAAGCCGATCGCTCCGGAACTGACCACGCACACCTCGAGGCCCCGTTGGCGGAGCTCAGCCACCTGCCGGGCGATCTCAAAGACGAACTCCCGGTCCAGGGCGTCGTTGTGCGTCAGGACGTTGGTACCCAGTTTGATCACGACCCGCCGGACGTCACCGAAGGATCTCATGAGGAGGGCAGCTCCCGGTGGGTGAAGCTGCGACGGCCACTGCTGTAGTCCGCTACCACGTGTCCCTCACCCTGGACTTCCCACTTGTAGGTCACCAACCCCTCAACGCCTACCGGACCGCGGGCGTGAATCCGTGCGGTACTAATGCCTACCTCGGCGCCCAGGCCGTAGCGGAACCCGTCGGCGAAGCGCGTACTCGCGTTCCACATGACCGACGCCGAATCCACGCCGGTGAGAAATCGTTCCGCCGCCGCACCGTCCTCGGTGACGATCCCGTCGGTGTGGCCGCTGCCGTAGCGGTTAATATGTGCGATCGCTTGCTCCTCGGAATCTACCACCTTCACCGAGAGGATCAAGTCCAGATATTCCGTGGTCCAGTCTTCATCGGTGGCCGGCTGCATCTCAGCCACGAGGGAACGGCTCCGCGGGCATCCGCGCAACTCGACTCCCTTCTCACGGAGCGCCGCTGCCACCGGCGGGAGCAGATGCTCCGCGGCGTCGACATGGACCAGCAGCGTCTCGATCGCATTGCACACCGCCACGTACTGCGTCTTGGAGTCCACGGCGATCGGAACCGCGCGCTCCACGGCAGCGGAAGCATCCAGATACAGGTGACAGATGCCGTCCGCATGGCCCAGCACCGGAATCCGGGTATGATCCATGATATAGCGGACAAACTCATTACTGCCCCGGGGAATCATCAGATCGATAAGATCGTCCAACTCCAGCAGCGCCTGCACGTCGGCCCGCGTTTCTACCAGCTGAATCCAGTCCCTGGGGATGCCCGCCTCCGCCGTGGCGTCGGCGATAACGGTCGCCAGAATCCGGTTACTCTCGGCCGCTTCGGATCCACCTTTTAGGACCAGCGCGTTCCCGCTTTTTAACGCGAGACTTGCGATCTGCACCAGCGCATCCGGCCGCGACTCGAAGATCATGGCGATCACGCCGATCGGGGTCGATTTCTGGGTCAGGATCAGCCCTGCGTCCAGTTCCCGACGACGCAACACGTGGCCCACCGGATCCGATAGTTCCCCCACCGAGCGCACCCCGGTGACCGCGTGCGCCAATTTCTTCTCGTCAAAGGTGAGCCGCTTATACAGCGGTGCCGCCAACCCCGACTCCTCAGCCCGCGCGAGGTCCGCGGAGTTGGCCTGGGCAATCTCAGCGCTTCGCGCCTGCAGCGCTACGGCGATCGCCTCCAGGCCGGCGTTCCGCGCGGCGATGTCGAGGTTACGTACCGTGAGCCCCGCTTCCGCGGCGCGCGCCACCCGTTCCCGGATCGTACTCATCCGATTCCCCCCTGTTTCAGCTCCCTGGCGGCCCACTGCAGCAGTTCAACCGTCTCATCCCAGCCGATACAGGCGTCGGTGATCGACTGGCCATACACCAGACTCCCAACGGCACCCTTCAGATCCTGACGCCCGGCGACCAGATTGCTTTCTACCATGAACCCGGTGATCGAGCGGCGGCCGTCACGCCGTTGTTCGACGATATCGCGCAACACCTTGGGCTGGTTTCGATGGTCTTTTTGGCTATTGCCGTGGCTGCAGTCGATGAGGATGTTGGAGGGCAGCCCGTTGTGCCGGAGCATCTCCTCCACCCGCACGATGTCCCAGCCGTAGTAGTTGGGACCACTGCGTCCACCGCGCAGGATCACGTGCACCTGGTCGTTGCCGGTAGTATTGATAACGCAGGTGTCTCCCTCCTGGTTAATACCGATGAAACTGTGCGGACTGAGCGAACTGGCCATCGCGTTCAGCGCCGACTCGATCGACCCGTCGGTACCGTTCTTGAAGCCCACCGGCATCGATAGCCCGCTGGCCATCTCCCGGTGCGTCTGAGACTCGGTGGTCCGCGCGCCAATGGACGCCCAACTCACCAGATCGTCGATGTACTGCGGCACGATGGGATCCAGCATTTCGCTCCCGGCGGGCATTCCCAGGGAGGTGACGTTACGCAGAATGTCCCGGGCGCGGCGCAGCCCCTGGTCAATCGCGTACGTTCCGTCCAGTTCCGGGTCGAGAATGAGGCCGCGCCATCCCAGTCGGGTCCGCGGTTTCTCAAAGTACACCCGCATTACCACGTAGAGCTGATCCTGCACCTCGTGGGCCAGTCTCTTCAGGCGGGAGACGTACTCCATGGCTGCATCTTTATCGTGAATTGAGCAGGGCCCCACCACCGCCAGCATGCGGGTATCCTGGCCGCTGAGGATGCGCCCAATCGTTTCGCGACTCTCCAGCACCGTCTGCACGCTGGCATCACTGAGCGGCATTTCCGCTTTCAGTTCCCGGGGTGCCAACAGCGGCACAAACTCCCGCACGTGGACGTCACTGGTTTTGCGCACCGTGTTACCTGGTGCGGTCTCTGTTGCGTTCTCAGTTGCGTTCTCTATGTTCATATTCCGTCCCTGTTCAGAGGCATTGTCATACACCGCGGGCCACCGCCACCCCGGGCCAGTTCCACTCCCTGTACCGCTACGGCCGTTCTCGCGGTAACCGGCTCTCCCCCACCGTCCACCAACAACCGGGGGTTGGTAAGCACATCAGCGCCGGTCCGGACTTGAAACCCCGCCGCCGAGAGCGAGTCCAACGTGGCCGGATTGTTCTCGTAGACTACGATGACCCCGGGCCGCAAAGCAACGCTATTACACGCACTGAACCATTGCTCCCGTTCCCGCACCACCGGATCACTTCCGCCACAGGGAATCACCTCATACTCTCGGCCGATCGACTGCAGGGCCGCCGGCAGTCCTGGTTTCGTCTCCACCCGCCAGTCGTCGCGTCCCGGCTCAATCGTGATCCGGTACACCGGCAGCGCCCCGGTGCCGGCAAGATACGGCTCGTAGGCCAGCAGGGTACGGTGATCCACGATCGTCACGATCATATCCAGGTGGATCGTGGCGCGCTGATCCGGCAGCTGGACTACCAGCGCCGTGAGCGGGTGATCGCGATCCAGGGCGGCGCGTTCCAGGAGGGCGTCGATCCCGGCCGCGCTTGAGCGCTGCCCCAACCCGAGGAGCAGCGTATGCTCATCCAGCACCAGCACATCACCGCCCTCCATTTTAAAGGCCGACGGGTTCCCCAGGCGCGGCTCTCCGGATAAACCGGTGGCACCTGCAGCCGCCAGCGTCTCATCCACGGGGATGTTCAGTTCCTGGAGCACCGCCGCCGCCAGCCCCGTCTCGGCGGCCCGCACCGGACTGGCCATGGCGGAGCGATACGCCCGATCAAACGCCACAAACCCGGCGTCCCGCGTGAAATAGAGGTTTGGCAGCGGCGGCGTCACCAACTGATCCCCGGACACCGCCTCCTGCAACCGCCGCGGCGTGTAGCGAAACCCGAGGACACAGTCGCGCACCACCGCGTGCGGCTCAGCAGAATCCCACCGAGCGAGCATCGCCTCCTTCCGTCGGAGATTATCGCCCCCGAGAAACGCGGCGAGCCGGCGACGGCCGGCATCGGTCCCGGCCACGGCCGTGAGCACGTCCTCCAACTCCACCGTCTCCGCCACCAGATTGAGGACCGCCTGCAGCTCATCGTGCTCTCGCTGCACCGCCTCTACCGGAACAATTTCGTTGTACAGCAGCTCGTGCGCCGTGGAGGGGGTCATCTCCTCCACCTCCGGCCCGGGTCGGTGCACGAGCACCTGCCGCAGCCGTCCGATTTCACTGAAAATTGCCATGGACCCTCGAGCTTACCGAAGGGCGGCGGTGCTGTCGAGTCACGGCGCGTGCCGGTTACTTGCCTCACCCCACCCCATGTGGTACCAATTCCCCATGGATCACCTAGACAGACCACGGATCGTCACTCTCCGGCAGTCGGAACCTTCCGACCAGATCATCGATGTATACGCCTGGGTCCGCACCAAGCGCGATTCCAAGGCGGTGTGCTTTTTCGAGCTCAACGACGGCTCCAGCCTGAAGGGACTGCAGGCGATTATTGATAAGGAACAGCACGATCTCCAGGCGGAGATCGACCGGATGCAGACCGGTGCCGGCGTGCACGTCCGCGGCCATCTGGTAGAGTCCCCGGGAAAAGGTCAGAAGGTGGAGCTGGCATGCTCGGAGCTGGCCATTATCGGTGAAGCCCCGGCGGACTCCTATCCGCTGCAGAAGAAGCGTCACAGCTTTGAGTTCTTGCGGGAACAGGCGCACCTGCGGGGGCGCACCAACACCTTTGGCGCGGTGATGCGCGTGCGCAATCGCCTCAGTTTCGCGGTGCACCGCTTCTTTCAGGAGCGCGGGTTTCTCTATATCCACACCCCGATCATCACCGCCAGCGATGCCGAGGGAGCGGGCGCGCTATTCCAGGTGACCACCCTGGACATGGAACGCCTGATCAACGCCAAGCCCGGAACCCACCTGAATTACGCCCATGACTTCTTCGGGAAGCCCGCCTACCTCACGGTGAGCGGCCAACTCAACGCTGAGGCGTACGCCACCGCCCTGGAACGGGTGTACACCTTTGGTCCCACCTTTCGAGCGGAAAACTCCAACACCACCCGTCACCTGGCGGAGTTCTGGATGATCGAACCGGAGATCGCCTTTTGCGACTTGGAGTGCAACGTGGCGCTGGCCAGTGAGTTTGTGCGCTATCTGCTGTCCGATGTGCTCGAGCATTGCCGGGAGGACATGGAGTTCTTTGACCAGCGTATTGAGCGGGGAATTCTCGCCGACCTCCAGCGGGTAGCGGAGAGCGAATTTCGTCATATCACCTATGATGAGGCGATCAGCGCCTTGGAGCAGGCGGTAGCCGCGGGAACGCGCTTTGAATACCCCGTTTCCTGGGGTATCGATCTGCAGACCGAGCATGAGAAGTATCTCACCGACGAGCACATCGGCGGCCCGGTGGTGGTCACCGACTACCCCCGCGATATCAAGGCGTTCTACATGAAACAGAACGACGACGGCCGCACCGTGCGAGCGATGGATGTTCTCGTGCCGCGCCTGGGGGAGATCATCGGCGGCAGCCAGCGTGAGGAAGAGCTCTCCACGCTGGAGGCGCGGCTGGATGAGATGGGCCTGGACCGGGGGGCGTACGAGTGGTACCTGGACCTACGCCGCTTCGGATCCGTGCCGCACTCGGGGTTTGGACTCGGCTTTGAGCGCCTGGTACGCTACGTCACCGGCATGCAGAACATCCGCGACGTAATTCCCTTCCCCCGAGCGGTGGGAAGCGCGGAGTTCTGAGCAGGGCCGCGGGCGGCGGCGGCGAAGGCCGCCGCGCACCGCCCGGCTGCGGCGTGCGGGTTACGCCTCGCCGCGCACCCACTCACGAACCTTCACCGCGAGCTCCTTGCCCCGCTGAAAGATCAGGTCCAGCTCTTCCTGCGAGGGAGCGCCCTTGAACTCCACGGGCTCCAGGAAGTCCCACTTCATCTTGAAGCGCTCCTGGATCTCATCGAGCTCTTTCTGCGCGCCACCGGACCAGCCGTAGCTCCCGAAGCGGAACGCCTTGCGGTTCATCGCCTTTTTGCGTCCCATCTCGTCTACGGCAACCGCCATCGGTGCAAACATCTTGTACTCGTAGGTCGGCATGCCCAGCACCACCCCACTGGAGTTCCACACGTCGCGCAAGACGTAGGAGTAGTGCGTCTCCGGGACGCGATGAACGTTCACCTTCATCCCTTCACTCTTAATGCCTTCCACCACCGGCTCCACACCGCGCTCGGTGTTGCCGTACATCGATCCCCAGACCACCGTGATCTCTTCCTTGGCCGGCCCCTTGCTGTACTGGGCGTAGCGCTTGTAGTCATCCACGATCTTCTGCGGATTCTGCCGCCAGACGATGCCGTGGCCCGGCGCGATAATCTTCACCGGCAGGCTCTCCGTCTTGATCACCGCTTTCTTAGCCGGGGCGGAATAGGCACCGACGATATTCGCGTAGTACCGGGTGGCTTCTTCCTCAAAGAAATCGATCTCGTCCTGGGAGAGCTGGTCATCGTAGGGCGAATCGGTGATCGCGCCAAACGCGCCGAACGCGTCACAGGGGAAGAGCGTACCGGACTTGGTATCGAAGGTGGCCATCGTTTCCGGCCAGTGGACGTTGGGAATCTCCTCGAACGCCAGCACCCGGCCGCCACCCAGATCGAGCGTATCCCCCGACTTTACCGTCTGCACCTCGTTGTCGATGCTATAGAACGACTCCAACAGATCCTTGGCCTTGGCCGTGGTAATGATCTTGAAGTCCGGCCGAATTTTCTTGAAGTCCTTCAGCCATCCAGAATGGTCCGGTTCCATGTGGTTAATAATGACGTAGTCGATATCTTCCGGCTTCACGCCCATCTGCTTGAACTGGTCAAACAGCACCTCCGGGGTACCGTCCCAGTCACAGACGCCGTCGATAATCGCAACTTTATCACCCTTAACGATATAGGAGTTCATGGAAAATCCGTGGGGAATCGGCCACATACCCTCAAACAGGAGATCGTGAATGTTTGCTGAGAGTCGGTACACGCCTTCGGTTACTTCTGTAGTCTGCATAATGCTCTTTCCTCCGCAGTACATGCGGCCCCTCTACCGAGGAACCGGTCATTCTTTATCGATTTACTTGTGTACAATTTAAAATGGAATCGCCGCCAAAGCAAGTATCTCACCATGATAAAACGTAATCTT
>CAYQRW010000073.1:10517-13842 GCA_964419735.1 uncultured Spirochaeta sp. | reverse complement strand
CACTCCCCAGGCGGTAACCGACTTGGAGATCGATTCCGCCCGCACCACCGTATCCACGGCCATTGGACGAGCCGCATCTTCGTCGGCGTAGCCATAGGCGCCACTCCATACCGGGCGCCCCTCACGGATCAGCGCCACCGCGACGCCGGGCACGTCGAACCGTTCCATCAGTTGCGGGAGCTCGGTATCGAGAACGGTGGTGAACTCCGCTACGGTGTCCGCTTCGCTTCCTGCGGATTCTGCCGGATCGCCGGAGTCGGCGCACCCGCCCATGATCAGCGCGGCCACCAGACCGAGGACAGATATCGCCACGCCCCGGGGGGCGCGGCGCAGCGGCCGACGTCTCATGAATCCATATCCCAACGAAAGGTCCGGACGGAGACGACACTCCCGACCACGGCGAGGGCGACCAGTAGGCCGATCTCCGGCAGGAAGCTGCCAAACTGGTGCCCCTGGGCCACACCGTTAATCAGTGCAATCCCGTGGCGCAGCGGGAGGAGGGATGCCAGTCGCTGGACGGCCTCCGGGAAGACCGGAAAGGGAATCGTTGTCCCGGAGAAGAGCAGCATCGGAAAGTAGAGGATGCTGGCGATCATTCCCGCCCGGCGCACGTCTCGTGCCGAACTGGCGATCATCAGTCCCAGCGAGAAGATTGAGATCAGCACCAGAACAAACGCTCCCATGATCATCGCCGGAGACCCCGGGAGATCCAGCCCAAACAGGAGTCGCGCGGCGATCGTGACCAGGAGGGCGGAGACTACCGCCACCAGCGTCTGCGTCGCCAGTTGCACCGCCAGCAGCAACCCTGGATGAACCGGGGTAACCTGGAGCCGCTTGAGCACTTTGCGGTGCCGGTACTCCGCCAGCGTCAGGGGCAGACCCATGAGCCCCACCGCGCAGATCCCGATCGCGAGAAATGCGCCGAAGGTATCGGCGATCATACCAGCGTCACCCCCGTCTCCAAAGATCACGCCCACGATCACCAAGACGACAACCGGCATGATCACTGCGAATATCACCATATCCAGACTGCGGAGCGTCAGCTTCAGCTCCGTTTTAAAGAGTGTCAGAAACCGTCTTATGCCGCGCTTCATAGCGTTCCTCCTACCAGCGCGATGTACGACTCCTCAAGATTTGTGCCGTTCCCCGCCGTTCTGATCTCGTCGACGGAACCTTCCGCCGTATTGACACCGTCCTTGAGCACGATGCACCGGTCGCAGAGGTACTCCACCTCGTCCATGAAGTGCGAGGTGAGCACCACCGTGGTGCCGTCCCGCTGCATCTCCTTAATCATCTCCCACGTACCCCGCCGGGCGATCGGATCCAGTCCGGTGGTGAGCTCGTCGAGAAAGACGAGCTCGGGACGGTGGATGCACGCCAGAAGGATAGAGAGTTTCTGCCGCTCGCCTCCCGACAGGGATTCCACCGGGGTGTCGATCCGTTTCTCCAGATCGGCGCGCGCCACCATTTCCCGCCAGTCCGGGACCGGCTCGTACAGCGCCGCGGTCGCCTCGCAGAGCTCCCCGGTGCGGATGCCCGGTTGCCACGCCGAGTCCTGAAACTGCACGCCCACCCGCTGAAAGAGCCGCCGCCGATCGCGTTTCGCGTCCAGTCCCAGAACGGTCACCTCGCCGGCGTCGCGCGTTCGCGTCCCCAGGATGCATTCCAGGGTGCTTGTCTTCCCCGAACCATTCGGCCCGAGGATTCCAAATATCTCGCCCCGCCTGACGGCGCATGTGAGATCTCGGACCGCGGTGATCCCCCCGTAGGTTTTGGTCAATCCGGTAACCGTTACTGCGCGTCTGTCGTTCATGCTTCCTCCTTGCGTTTGACGGGCACCTGCACCTCCGTCAGCCAATCGGCGGGGTCCTCTTTGTTCCAGATCCCGTCGATGTACGATTCTCGCGGGTGGTCGGCCGCCTCGTACCCATTGCGGTCGATCCAGGAGAAGAGCGCATTGTAGCTCTCTCCCAGCGTGGTGTACGGCCCGCGGTGGCTCATGCACGCTGCTGCGGCCACGGCCGGGACGGTACGAAATACGACCGTTTCCGAATTCTCCCGGGGTTCCACCACGGCCTCGCAGATCTCCACATCGATGTCGGTCTCTCGATACTCATCGTTGTGGAAAATCGTGAAGCAGTATTCCGGTGTGCGGCATACCGCTCCCACGGAGGTCATATATTCCCCCATCCTGGGCACGATTTCGAAAAAGGCATCGTAGTTGGGAACGGTCGTCCGCATGGAGGCCACGGTGACCTCCGGCAGGGACGTAAGGGTGATTTCAGAGTTCATCTTCTCTCCTTGTGTGATCTGAGCGAGATAGCTTGTAATCCGATCGAGGCGGCCGCGCTC
Source organism: uncultured Spirochaeta sp. (assembly GCA_964419735.1). GTDB lineage: Bacteria > Spirochaetota > Spirochaetia > DSM-27196 > Alkalispirochaetaceae > Alkalispirochaeta. The sequence continues at coordinate 11,490 of CAYQRW010000073.1, read as the reverse complement.
GTTTCGAATCGTCCGCTTGACTGCCCGCTCGCGCTCCCGCAGGAGCGACTCCAGTCTTGATTCGTCGGTGAGAATCTCCCGGATCTCGGTGAGGCTGAAGCCGAAGCCCTTGAGCATCAGAATCCGTCCGATCTCCGATAGTTGCTCCGGCGCGTAGTACCGGTACCCCGTCCACTCGTCAGTCCTCGCCGGCGTGAGGAGACCGAGGCGGTCGTAGTGACGCAGTGTCTTGGGGGTGATTTTGTTAATCCTGGAAAACTCTCCGATTGTGAGCATGATGTGATTCTACGGATTGCCCTAAGGGAAAAGTCAACGAGAAATTTGCAATTTTTTTGTAATTCTTATGGTCATGCCGCGACCAGTTCGGCATGCTGAATGCGTCCCAGGTGTTCCTGGATAAGCCAGTTCGTTCCATAGTTCATGGTGTGTCTCCGCTCCGGCGCCGTGCCGGTAGTAACAGCGCGCCGACGAACGTGGCGCAGACAAGAGCGACGATGACTCCCGAGTCACCGATCCAGAGTGCTGCCTGTTCCCCGGTGGTATGGCCGTCAAAGGGAAACTGAATGATCGTGTTCCAGGCGCTGTGGCCGATCAGCGCGGGCCAGAGCGACCCGGTTGTGTGTACCCAGTGTGACCACAGCGCGTGGAGCGCGATTGCCAAGACGGTAAACGCCGCCACGGCGATCACCGGCCCACCGCCGGCGGCGTACTGCCCGGACGCGATCAGCGGTGCGTGCCACGCCGCCCAGACGATTCCTCCAAACAGTAGGGGATGGGAGATACCGCTGCATCGCAGGCGCGGGGCAAGGAACCAACGCCACCCCCATTCCTCACCGGCCACTATCACAACTCCCGGTAGAACTCCCAGGGTGATCGCCCGGACGAGCTCGTTCAGGAGACTAATGATCGGTCTCACCCCGGGCGTCATCGTGACCAGCTCTGCGAGCCCGGCAATCCATGCAACACCGTAGGC
>CAYQRW010000073.1:2631-10417 GCA_964419735.1 uncultured Spirochaeta sp. | reverse complement strand
TCCCACAGCTGCCAGCGCTGGGGTCCACATGAGTGCCACGATAAGCAGCGGCTGTTCCGTAACCGGCTTTGAGCGAAGAAAGATCGGTAGGTACAGCGCAAGCGACACTGCAAACACGAGCGCAACAAACAGCGCGATATCGCCGCGGGCATCGCGACGGACAGACCCGGTATCCTGTTTCATACGATTGATGGTAGTTCTTGTGCGTCCGGACCGATATCGGGAGAGTTACTGAATTTAGCCGGGACCGTAGAAATACGTAAAGTTACGTAATCGCCGGGCCCAGCTGCCGGGCCCAGCTGCCGGCCAGCCACCGGTTCAGCTGTAGCGCTGGACGAGAGCTATCAGCTCCACGCGACGCCCAAGGTCGCACTTACGGTACAGGTTCTGGATGTGGGTATCCACGGTGCGGGGAGAGATGAACAGTTCCTCGGCGATCTGGCGGCTACTGTCACCGCGGCAGATATGTCCGGCGATTTGCGCCTCTCTGCGCGTCAGATCGTACTCCCGGATAAACGCCTCCGGTAATTGACCACGTGCGCCTTTCCCGACAACTCCCCCAGGGCGAAACTGACCGAGGACCGGAACGGCGACCACTATCGCCCAGAACACGTTAAACACCGCCGAGCTCAATGCTACCAGCGGAATCGATGGGGTTGTGGGGAGGTATACCGGAAGCAGGGCAGCTTCCACCGCAACGGACAGATGCCAAACGGTGGCTACCACGAAAAACAGCAAGATCCAGCGGTGCCACGGACCCTCAACGAGCGTGCGGCGGTGGAGAAATCCCCAGACGAACCATCCGCCGAGGTACAGGTACACGATACCGGCGACGGCCCGCCGCCACGCCACGGTGCTGCTGATTCCGGTTACCGCCGCCGCTGCGATTGTGATACCCAACGCCAAAACGAGGATCAGGCGCAGCCGCCTGCGAGACGGCGACGACACCGCGTGCAAAACAAATCGCGGGGCGAAGTAGAGAACGACGCCGGTTGCGATTGCGTCGATCATTAGATAGATCAGACCGCTGGTAGCCGCGATCTCACCCGCGGCGGACTCTACCAGGTAGAGACGCCGGATCAACGCGTAGGTGTATACCAGGTCAAATGCCGCCTGGGCCCCGAGGAACAGAACGTAGCTGAGCAACCACTTAAAGGGACGTTGCTGGTAGGAGAGAAGCGCAAGAACGACAGCCACGAACAGTGAGGTAAAGCTCACCATCCGCATCCAAATGACGAAGTCGTTTAACACCGTCTGGGAAGTATACCAGAGGCGGGGGGATCACGGAACGGATGAGCTCGCCTACCTATCGTATCCGACGTAGGGGATGTTCAGTCCGCGGTGGCACCACACTCACGCCCCGCCGCGGATGAACTTGTGCTGAAGTATTCCCCAGACGCGGTCGATCGCTTCTCGGCTGCCGGTGAGCAAGAAGTGGACACGGTCAAACTGCATCGGTCCCACCGGCACCGGATCCAGTTCATGCAGAGTGATCGTCCAATCGGGACCGGAGTACACGTCTCCGGTGGGAGTACAGCCAGGGAGCGACGTGACATATCGGCGGGCGAGGGTAATAGAAATGTCACGAAACTCTCGTTCCATCTCCACCCGCCCATCCTACCACGGAATATCTCTCAGTGCAGCCGGTAGCCGCCGGCCGATCCACGGGACGTGATGAAGGCGGCTGCCTCAGCAGTGCCTCTGCACATCCTCAGTTATTGCGGCGAGGCTTTCCCTTCCGCCCCTTCCCCGCCGGGTACCGTGGGCCTTGCCGCTTTCCGGTTTGGGGGCGTTGGGTGGTGACGCGTTCTACCCGGATCTTCCTGCCCTGGTAGGAGTATCCGTTTAGGGCGCTTTCTACTCTCCGTGCCATCGCGCCATCGACCTGTACCTCGCAGGAGTCATTGTCAATCGTGATCCGGCCAATGCTGATATTGCCGGAGTCGGTGGCCTTGTTAATCAGTCCAATGATCTGCGGTGGGAGCACCGACTGGCGGCGGCCGATGTTGAGGCGGAAGCACACCATCGATTCGGTTGGTATCCGTTTTGGTCGCGTGTTGCTGACGGTGGGATTGAGGTCCGCTGCGCCGGCATACTGTTCGAGAAAACGATTGAACTCCACCGAGATAAAACGCTGCAGCAGCTCCTCCCGGTCAAAATCGGCAAGAGAGTCCCGAACCGCTTGTAAGTACGGCCCCACCGCTTCTTCGTTCACCTCGACTTCTTTAACCCGAGCAAGAAGGTCCATGAGGCGAGCCTCGCAGATATCGCGTCCCCGAGGAATTCGGGCCTCTTCCATTTTCCGTCCGATGGCTCGCTCTATGTGGGCGATTCGGTGGCCCTCGCGCATATGGACGAGCGCCAAGGACGCCCCACTTCTGCCCGCTCGGCCGGTCCGTCCACTGCGGTGCGTGTAGGAGGCAACCTCATCGGGAAGGTCGTAGTGGATGACGTGGGTCAGGTTGTCCACATCCAGGCCGCGGGCCGCGACATCGGTGGCGACCAGCAGCGACGGATTCCCTTCTCGAAAGCGAGCCATGACCGTATCGCGTTGCCCTTGAGCCAGTTCTCCGTGCAGCGCGTCGGAGGTGTAGCCGTCCCGCGAGAGTCGTGCCGTCACGTCCTTTACCGTTTCCCGGGTACGGCAGAAGATAATGGCGTACATGCCGGATTTCACATCGATGAGTCGCTTGAGCGCCTCGTATTTATCGTGGGCGTGGACGCGGTAGTAGTAGTGGGTGACGGTTCCCACACTCTGATTCCGGTTACCGGCGACGATCTCATGGGGATCGGTCATGTACGTGGCGGCGATTCTGGCCACCTCCGGCGGCATCGTCGCGGAAAACAGTAGCGTCCGACGGTCGGGATTCGCCACGGCAAGAATCGCATCGAGTTCGTCCTTAAACCCCATATCGAGCATCTGATCCGCTTCATCGAGCACCAGAAAGCGGAGCGCCGAGAGGTCGGCGATGCCCTTGTCCAGGAGATCCTTTAGCCGCCCCGGTGTGGCGGTAATAATGTGAGGTCCCGCCTTCAGGTCGCGAATCTGCGGCCCGAAGGCGGCCCCGCCATACACGGTTGTCGTACGGAGGCCGCAAAGTTTCGACCCGTACTCCGCGATCTCTCGGGAGACTTGCAGCCCGAGCTCCCGGGTGGGGGTGAGAATCAGCGCCTGGGTAGTACGGCTTGTCAGGTCGATAGTCTGCAAAATGGGTAGCCCGAAGGCCGCGGTTTTCCCGGTTCCCGTCTGAGCCAGACCGGTAACGTCCCGCTCTTCGCTGAGGAGGAACGGTATCATTTCCGCCTGGATTGGGGTTGGTGTTTCAAAGCCGCGGGCACCGATTGCGTCGAGCAGGGCCGGGATCAAACCCAGCTGGTTAAAAGATGTCATGGATTCCTCAGCTGCCATTGACCGCTGAATCCAGCGGAGTGTCAAGGGTAGGTCGGCAGCGCGGTGGGTGCCGGTGGCTGTGGGTGCCTGCCGGAACCTGCCGGAGACCTTGGGGTGTATCGCTCTCCGCCTCGGTTTTTGCGGCGGATCCCACGGGATATCAAATCAATCCCTTGACAGATGACGTATGTTAGATAACAATAGTTATATAACGATTGATATCCGATGGAGAAAACAGGCCATGGCCCCGAAAACACAGTTCAGTAGAGAGCAGATTATCGAAGCGGCGTTCTCCATCGCCTGCCGGGACGGAATGGAGGGCATTACCGTCAGAAAGATCGCGGCCGAACTCGGTAGTTCCGTGGCTCCGGTCTACGTCAACTTCAGTGACCTGGAAGAACTCCGAGACGCCGTGGTGGAGCGGATTGTCGACATCAGTCGGGAGGTTCTTGAAGAGACCGGTACGGGGCGGCCGTTCCGGGATATCGGGCGTGCCAGCATTCGCTTTGCCCGACGCTACCCGGTCATATCCCGGGATCTCACCCTGCGCCCCAACCGCTACCTTGCGGCGTACCGTTCCCGAATGGACGCTCCGCTCACGGAGCGCATGGAGGACGATCCCGACCTGGCGGGGCTGTCACCTAATACGCGCCGGGAGCTCCTGTTCAGAATGCAGGTGTTCCAGACGGGCCTTACCGTTATGACCTCCACGGGCCAGCTCCCGGAAGAGACCACCGAGATTGAACTCATCGGCATCATGGAACGTGCCGCTGACGACTTTATTGCCGCCGAACTCCGGCGCACAGGGGAGGAGAACTCATGAGTCAGGAATCACGGATTGTCATTATCACCGGCGCCAACTCAGGTATAGGCAAGGCCGCAACGCACCGGTTTGCCGCTGAGGGGTACCAGGTAGTCATGGCGTGCCGAAGCACCGAGCGGGCAGCGCCGGTCCAAGAAGAGATCGTGCAACGGACCGCTACAAAGACGATAGACCTGATGGAGTTGGACACCTCCTCCCGGGAGTCGATCGAAACGTTCGCGCGGGAGTTCGCGGATCGGTATTCTCGGCTGGACGTGCTCATTCACAACGCCGCCTACTTCAACCACGGCGAGTCCTACCGGCTGAACCGGGACGGACTGGAGATCGCCTTCGCCACCAACGTGGTCGGGCCCTACCTGCTGACAACCCTGCTACGGGAACAGCTGAGCCGCGCGGAGGATCCGCGGGTTCTCAACGTAGGCAGCAACATCATCAAGCACTTCTTCAGCCCGAAACTGACGATGGACCTATCGGATCTGCAGGGGCGCCGGGAAGCGGCGTACGGCGGTCCGGGGCCGGAAAGCTCCAGCGTCTACCGGCGGTACTGCCGCTCAAAGATGGCGCTGCTGATGCTCACCCGCGCGCAGGCGGAAGAGTTGAGAACCGACGGAATCACCGTCAACTACCTTCAGGTTAACGGGGCTAAACTCTCCCGGGAAACGGTCCGGAAGTTCAGTCTCTCTTACCGGATTATGGGACGCCTGCAGAGCCTCGCGCTGAAGCCACCTGAGTTCATGGCGGACCGTTACTTCCGAATAACCACGGACCCAAAGTTTCGCGGTGTCACCGGCCGGAACATCAACCATCGGCTGGAAATCATGGAGCCGGCGCCCGCCACCACAGCGGAGGGGAAGCCGCTCCGGTTCATGGACGAGCTCAGAATCACCACGGGCGCCGATTACTATCCGCCGATCGCCGAGGACGGAGACCTGCAGGCCGAGGTGCTCGGGGTGTGCCGAACGGCGCATGGAGGTCTCACACGCGAACAGACCACGTTGGCAAATCACCAACCCAAGTAGGCGAGCTGAGCCCTCCCGGCGTCGGGCGTTCCTGCTGTGGTGAGGAGCGCTTCCGGTCCGATACGGTGCGGTGGCACACACATGGCGCCTCGCCGTATAATTGGGAGACATGCTACGAGGCGTGAAGAACGGACGTCGCAGGTGATCCTGCGATGAGGGCGATCCCGCCGCGTACCCGGGGCTGAATCTGAGGAGGTTGCAATGCGAGGGTGCCGTATCGTTGGATGGTCCGCGAGAATTCCTGTGATGATCGTGAGCGCTGCCGTGATAGTAGTCTTGGGTGGGTGTCACCCACTGATGCTCGGATGGCTTATCGACAGACCGGATCTCGATGGGATGAATCCAGCGGCGGACGTGGGACTCCTTGCATCACTAGAGGTCAGCGAGGGCATCCTCGTTCCGAGCTTCACAAGCCAGGTGTGGGAGTACGAAGTCAGCGTTCCGTCTACCACTACATCAATAACAGTCACGGCGGTAGCTTCGGACCGTGCCGCAACTGTCAGCGAAACCAGTGGCGTACCGCAACCACTTGACGACCCAACCACCGAAATCGTGATTACGGTAGAACTGCATGGCCGCGAGGAAGAATATACTCTTCAGGTGTCGCGCAGCGCGCCATGATCGTTATCCCCTACAGTTGTTCGCGCTCCTCGAGTCTTACGAGAACGGGCACCTGAAGGGTTCCACCGAGGCCTACGTAATTCTGATCGGGGCCATCTCCGTCGGCCCGCCAGGAGATCGTCCCAAGCCCGCACTGCGACGCCGCGAACGTGCCCGTCCGGCCGTCTCCACCGGTTGCAACCGCGCTGAGACTGCAAGAATTGACTCCCTCCAGCCCCACAATCGTTCCGGCGGCTGTATGGGGAAAACTAAGCGTCTGGGAGCCGCTGTAGTGGGTTCCGTCACCCCCGTCCTCCTGAATATTGAAGCTGAGCGTTACCACCAACTGATCGTCATCGCTCACTGAGAGGCGCACCTGCGCCGTCACCGGGACGCTGTCGTTGCTGAAGGGGCCACCATCAATATCCATGTCCGCGTCTCCGCCAATAAGCGGCCACCCACCGTAGGCGCTAAAGGGAACCGTCATCGTCTGTTGTTCGTAATCCGGGAGACCGAGACTCTCTTCGGCTCGCTGGAGCCAGTCCTCGAATCCCGCAATGAGCGCGTCTCTCCGGCTCTGCTCCTCCGCAAACTCCCATGCCGGAATCAGTCCATTGGGGTCAAAGGCGGCGAGCAGGTCGTCATTTGACTCCTCGACGGCCTGCTGCCATGCGCGGTAGTCTTCGGCATTGGCGATGTTTATGGCGCTGGATCCGGCGGGAAAGACGTTGACCCGGGTTTCGGCGTGACGATTGTAGGATGTTTCCTCGTCGCTGGAGTCAAATTCTACGGTGGCGTCTACTTCTAAGAACTTTACACCAAAGGCGGCCTCCGCCACCGCTCCAAAGGCTCTACTCGATGAAAACTCAGATTCTTGAACGGTGGCATTGTACTCCAGCCGTCCACCGGTGAAGATGCTGGTTATCACGTGGGTGCCGTAGTCGCGAAAGATGCGTTCCGGGGGGGTGTCGGGATCATTGATCCGTTCCTCGAACCGGTCGGTCAAATACGGTGTGAGATCTGCGGCGTTGTAATCACCGTCTATGGACAGCTTGTCTTGTCGGACCTCCGCTCGGACCGTGGCAAACTTCTGACCAAACCGTTGGAACGAGCTCTGGCTGAAGCCTGCACTCACGGAGCCGCTAAACGCCTTGTAGCTGCCCCCCACCGAGACCGAGGTAGTCAGTCCCGAGCGGTACTCCTCCAGGTTCTCCCCGGAAATGACCACCGTCTCTCCCTGGTTGTTCGCTCGCCGGTTCAGCAGTCCGTCGGCCTCGAGCGCCTCTAAGTCGAGAATGCGGCTATCCTTGACGTCCGAGGGGTTGGCGTAAGCCCCGGTGACGTCGTAGCCACGACCAAGGGTATCGAAGCCACTCGGGGAGGTCGAGGAATCCTCACTATCGGAGTTAAACAGGTTCTCACATCCGGTGGTGAGCAACACGGCTCCCACAATCAGAAGAGCCGAGAAACGAGAGTTTCTTTGCAACATACGCGCCCCCACAAAAATTCTAAATAATACTATAATCCTGAGTGATTAAATAAGCAATACACAATGTGTGCGCCGGCGGGCACGAGCGTAGAAGTGGGTTATCGGGTTGTCGTGCGCTATCGTGCGTGTGGTTGCTCCGGGAGTAGGGTGACGATCTCCGGGTACTCGTGAATCCGGTAAGCAGGAGAGTTCCAATGAGCCAGGCTCCCTCACGCTTACGCGAGCTGTTCATTTTCTCATCGTCCATTGCAACTCTTCGGTAGATGCCCGAGTATGTGTCTCACGGGAATCGGTACGTCGCGTGCCGCGGCGAGCCAGACAAGGAGGTTCTGCTCCGTGATTCGAGGTAACGATTTCGCGTCGGCTCGAGAAAAGCCGAACCATCCGCTCCTGGTTGCATCGGAGCGGCGGACGATACAGCGATATCTCTACGTTATCATTGCTTTCTTGATCGTCTTCTACAC
>CAYQRW010000073.1:0-2531 GCA_964419735.1 uncultured Spirochaeta sp. | reverse complement strand
GGACGATACAGCGATATCTCTACGTTATCATTGCTTTCTTGATCGTCTTCTACACAGTGGCGGTCGTAGTCTCCGTGGCACTCTCTCCCACTACCAACCCAGGGGTCCGTACGCAACCACTCACCGTCCTGCGCGTCTCGCAGATCGCGGTATTTGCCCTGGCGTTCCTGCCCGCGCGAAAGGGATACACCAGTGTGGCGACGATGCTCGTCGTCGGGGCGATGACCGTGTCGCTCTTTGTCGGGTCGATATGGTTCGACTCGAGGAGCGTCACCGGTTACCTGTCGATCTTCGCCAGTGCGATTCTGATTATGCAGGTGAACAACTTTCTTGAGTACCAAGCTCGGGTTCGCGGAATCGTTACCCTGTTCCTCGCGGGGATACTCGTGTCCATCGTCACCCGCTTCACCGTTGCGATCGCCCACGATTATACCGAAATATTTCGGTCAACCGTGATCGCTACTTCGTTCATCTTCGTCGCGGTAGCGGTACCAAGTTTTATAGGTGCTAAGCAGCGCTCCTCGTTTCTCACCGAGCTCCGTCTCCTGGCGTACGTAGACGGGACAACCCACCTGAAGAACGTTCATCAGCTCGAGATCGACCTGACCACGGCGCTCCACGATCTTGATCGGTCCGGTGATCAGCTCGCACTTTTTGGGTTACAGGTTCACGATTTATCGCGCGTAAACCAGCTCAACGGCTACGCCGGCGGGGACCGCGTGCTCCGGCAGATCGCTGAGCGCCTCGAACAGCTTGGAGGTCGGTATAAGGTATACCGAATGTCAGGGGCCGCGTTCGCGTTTCTTCCCACGTACCGGTGGGACCCTGAGGACCAGGCTCGAATCCTCGTGGACCTACGGGACGGTCCGTTGCGGCCGCTCCATCTCGACGGAAAGCCGTGGTATCCGCGAGGAACCGTAGTAGGAACCCTGGCACCCCACGACGGCTCTGAGCCGTCCCGGCTCATTCAGAATCTCCACAATTCGATCGCCGCGGCGGATCAAGGCGATGGGCGTTTCGGTATCACTCGACGACTTTGGAACCGGGTTTTCGAACTTCGAATACCTGCAGAACCTCGACGTAGACTCTCTCAAGATTGATCGACGTTTCATCACGCCTCTTCCAGAAGACCCCGGTTCGGTCTCGATCGTGACGGCGATCATTACGATGGCCCATTCCTTTGGGTTGCAGGTAATCGCCGAGGGGGTGGAGACAACGGAACAGATGGATCTCCTCCAAGAGCTCGGTTGCGACGTCATTCAGGGGTACTACGTTTCGCGCCCGATTCCAATCGACCGTTTTGCGGCGTTCTGCCGGACTTATCCTACGATGACCCGGGGGGAGTGATAGACGTGCATAGCGGTCGTAGAACTACCGTTTTGCTGTGCACGCGCGACAACCTCGACGATTGTCGCCGCTTCGGACTTGCGTTCCGAGATCGCTTTACCTATTGTTCAATGGGCGTACAAGGGGGTCGTATATGGCGATACGCGGAGTCAGTGTAAGGGTAAAAACGGTACTACTTTCGATCGTGGTGCCGACGATACTGGTGTTGGTCCTATCCGGGGTTCTGCTGTATAGCCAGTTCACGACGGAAATGGTGAAAGAGCAGGAACTGCTGGAAGCGGGATCCCAGAACATTCAGCGCAGTATTCAGCTCGAGCTCTCCCAGAGTTTTGAAATTCTTCGGACGATTTCCGTTAACCCCATGAGTGCTCGAATCGCTTCACGGATGAACGGTGTTCCCCGGGGAATCGACAACGATGACTACCGCGAACTCCATGAGTTCCCCGCATTTACCGAGCTCATGGATCGAGCGATCGCGAACACCAACGCCGATTTGGTGTTCGTTGCCGGGCTGGAATCCTCGGGCCTCGTGTTGAACCGCGATGTCCAGTTGACCGATTCGTTCGATGTCCGCGGTCGTGATTATTACCAAGGTGCGATTGCCCGCGCGGGACGGATCTTTATCTCTGAACCACGCATCTCCGCGGAGGAGAGTGCGGAACCGATCATTGTGATAACCGCGGCGACAGCGATTACTGATGATGTCGGAGATGTAGTGGGAGTAGTCGCACTCAACTACCGGCTGAATCAGATTATTACCCTCATCCGTGATGAGATGGAACGAAACGACGTATCGATCAATCTGTTCGACACGAGAGGGCGCTATCTCCTATGGAATGAGTTTGCCGACTCGACCTATTTCTATGATCCTGAAGACCCGATCTCCTTGGCATCGTGGAGCCAAGGTCTGGGATATACTGACGCGGAGGCGGGGGACCTCGTCACGAACCTGGTCGGTGACGAACCGCATTACTTTGAGGGTATGACCCACCTCGGTCACTCGATGATCGTAACAACGCCGGTAGGCGATACACGATGGTCGGTTTCGATCATCAATCCACGGTCTGAGGTCGTGGAGGATGTCCTCGGAACGCTGCTCCCACCGATAGTTGTCTTCGTCGTAACGTTCATCGTCGCCCAGCTGGTGGTCTTTGTGTTCTACTTGCGGTTCATAGTCCGCCCCG
>CAYQRW010000072.1:7257-13985 GCA_964419735.1 uncultured Spirochaeta sp. | reverse complement strand
GACCCGCGACATTACTTGTCCAATTTGAAGCTGTTTCTGTAGCGGCGGGCCGGTCTTGCGGAGTTCGAGGGAGCGGTGCGGAGCTCGCTACCGCTCGCGACTATCGATCCAGAACGTAGCGGGTCCATTGTTCACCAGGGCCACGTCCATATGCGCCCCGAAGACACCGGTTGCCACCGGCACCTCAGCGTGCAGCATAGCTTCCATCTCCTCGTAGAGCGCACGAGCGAGCTCCGGTGGGGCTGCCCGGTCAAAACCGGGGCGCCGTCCACGACTGAGGTCCCCGTAGAGGGTGAACTGTGACACCAGCAGAATCGACCCCGCCACATCGATCACGGAGCGATTCATGCGCCCCGTTTCGTCTTCGAATATCCGGAGGCTCAGAATCTTGCGGGCCACGTAGTCACGGTCCCCGGCGCCGTCATCGCGGGCAACGCCGAGGAATACCAGGAGTCCGGTTGCGATCTCTCCGGTGATTTCCTCGTTCACGGTGACCGACGCTCGATGTACCCGCTGAACCAACGCTCTCATCCGCGGCTACTCCGCATCCTCGAGAGAGAGTTCGGAGGGGTTAAGCCGGCGAATCGAGGTAACCTGCAGGGTGAACTCGCCTTCGTCCTCCTGCGGCTGTACCCGGCCGATGAGTTCTACGGGTTGGTCATTCTCCAGGAGTACCGCGAACTGCACCCGCGCGGGAACGATTCCCTCCAGCACGCGCCGTTCGTGGTATCCGGCAAGAAAATCGAAGGTGATCGCGTTGGTGCCGATTTCCAAGTTGGCCACGCGCCCGCGCCAGCGGACGTAGACGTCGGCGTAGAGGGCGGGATCCGCGGAGACTTCCTCGTAGGTGAAATTGTCGGTGAGGGAGGTGAAGTCGGGCTCCGTCAGGTAGGACCGGATCATTTCGGCCCGTTCCCGGATCGTGGCGCTGGCGTTGGAAAGTTGGATGCGGTTGAGTTCCCGCCGGACCAGGTTATCCCGACGGTCATTGAAGTAGTCCCCTACCCGATCCAAGAGGCGCTCCGCCTCCCGTGGGGTGAACTGAAACCGCTCTTCATCGGGGGGTGTGACGAGCGCATCCCCCGTATCCTCGGGGATAATGAACTCCGAGCCCTCCCGGTCTGGAGGGGCCAGCAGATCAGACAGTACGGATTCGACCTGGGGACGGACTAAAAGAATCGCGCCCACCACGGCGGCGGTGATAAGGGGAATCGTGATCCAGCGCGGGAGAAACCATCCTATCGGAGGCAGTATCCTCCGGACGCGATTGGATTCGAACCACTCCAAGGCTTCCTCCGGCGAATCGAGCCCGCGGAGCCACTGGAGCGCCCGCCGCGCACGGCGGTTGTGGTTGTCCAAATCGATGATGTCCAGGTACGTGCGAAGCGCTTGGTCAGTTTGTCGTCGACGCAGGAGCACCGCTCCCAGGCCGAGCATGGCGCTGACGTTATCTTCGATATCGAGGGCGCGGCGGAGGTAGGAATAGGCTCCGGAGTAGTCTCCGGTGTACAGACAGCTCATGCCCAGGAGGTAGTAGTACTCGTAACTGTCCCGGTACATGAACACCTGCGGCTCGAGGAAGTTAATAACTTGGGTGAAGTTGCGACGTCGATAGAGTCGACGGGCCTTCCTCAGACCGTGCGCGGCGCCCTGTTTCACTCTCTTCCGCGTGCGCCCGTGCGGCCGTCCTGCAAGGCGGTGAGCTGCTCCTGGTACGAAGCGATCGCTTCCTGGTACGCCTGCTCTCGCCGCTCAAATTCGTCCAGCGCCTGCAGATACTCTTCGTGGCTCCACCGTAGCAACTCGAGCAGCTCCGTTTCACGCTCATCGAGATCGATCAGTGCCATGCGGTAGCGGGCCGCCTCAACCCGAAAACTGCGGGGATAGTCGCGCACCACCGTTTGAAAGACGCGGCGGGCGGCATCGAGCCGTCCCAGGTTGTAGAGCGATTCCCCGCTCCAGTAGAGCGCATTCGCCACGAAGGGCGACTCCGGGTGTTCGTCCATGAACCCGTTCAGCGCCTCAATCGCCGCGGCGTAGTCTTCCTGCATAAACAGCAAACGTCCCCGTTGGTAGGCGGCTTCCACCGCGTAGGTGTGTTCGGGAAAGGTCCGCAGGTAGTACTCCAGGTTCCGTTGCGCGTCGGTGAGGCGCTCGGTAGCCATCGCGGACTTGGCGAGCCAGAAGTAGGCGGTGGCCTCAGTTTCGCGATCCGGTTCTTCCAACAGGATCTCCCGGAAACGTACCATGGCGGTCTCGAAGTCGCTCGTGCGGAACGCCTCAAGCCCCTCATTCAGGATCTCGTCCAGCGCAATCTCGTCGGAAGTGGAGTCCTGCGCCGGCACGGAAGCGGCAACCAGCAGGGCAAGCAGTAGTGACACCAGGTGTGTCACGGACCGTCGTCGTTTCATCAGTTTTCCCCCCTGTTTATTGTCGGTCACCGTCTGCCTCGGGTTGAATCGCTTTCACGCCAGCTCTCCGCTACTTCCGCGCAGCTGCGCCAGGTACGAACCGGGGTCTTCCGCCGTAAAAAACGCGGAGCCGGAGACGAGGACATTAGCACCGGCGTTTCGCGCTGCCGGGGCGGTGTCATGGTTAATCCCGCCATCCACCGAAATAAGGAACGCCCCGCCCTCACGCCGGCGCCACTCGGCAAGCTGGGCCACCTTGTCTATCGTACTCGGAATCAGCTGCTGTCCGCCGAACCCGGGGTTCACCGTCATCACCAGTACCAGATCAACCAATGGGAGGAGCTCCGTGATCGCGGTTACCGGCGTGGAGGGAACCATTGATACTCCCGGTCGCAGGTTGTGCTCCCGGATTAGCTGCACCAGCCGATGGGCGTGCACTACCGTTTCGATGTGAAAGGTGAGATAGTTGGCTCCCGCAGAGGCAAACAGGCCCACGTAGCGCTCGGGGTCGGTGATCATGAGGTGCACGTCCAGGGGCAGATTCGTCCGGGAATGAACATCCCGCACCATCTTGGGACCGAAGCTGATGTTGGGCACGAAGTGACCGTCCATCACGTCCAGATGGATCCACTCCGCCCCGGCGCGCTCGATGAGGGATACACCGGCGGAGACATCAGCGAAGTCACAGGCCAATAACGAAGGTGCCACGCGTGTTGGAAACTTCATATGGGGCAAAGCATAGCGTAATCCCGATATGCTGGCAAAGGCCCTTCGTTGACCTTTCCTGTCTACATGATATAATAGCCGAAACAGTTTACGAGGTTGCGATCAGCTTGGAAAACAACACGGATACGGCGCATGATCACGTTCACCGTGCCGCCGTGCTTATTGCATCGCACCAATTGCGAGAGGCCAACGAGGAGTTGGAGCGGGCGCTGTCACTTGACTTTGACAGCATCGACGTCGTTACCGCCCTGAAATACACCAATTTCTGGGGCGATCGTCAAGAGCGTGTCGAGGGATTGGCAGAATCTTTTGAACGCGGCGAGTATCTGCTGGGACAATGGGCGGTATTTCAAGAGTTTGCCGAGCGGATCGGGCCCCCGGTCGAGGTAATCATCAATGCCCTCCGGCAACACGTGTTTCGACAAGCCTTAGCTTTCTATCGCGAGGTCTATCGGGATCGCAGCAATCGTGATGCTGATCTATTGGTGCGCATCGGCCGCTGCTACAAGGGAGCGGGAGAATTCGATCGGGCAATGCGGTTTCTCAAGGCTGCCGGTTCGCAACGGCCCGATGATGCCGAGGTACTGGCGGAGCTGGCGGATGTGTTGGCTCTGGTGAATGAAACGGCTCAGGCAAAGGCGTTTTTTCGGGAAGCGTTCTTTGTAGATGCCCAAAAGATTGACATTACTCGGCTCGAATCGGAACTTATACAGAGGCTGGTTCGGGCGGTGTACGACCGAGGGTACCGGGACGAGGAACTGCGGGAGTGGATTCCCGTCTTTGGGGTGCTATACGACGTGCTTAACGTGAAGCGCGAGTTACGGTCGATTGAGTTCGGACGACTCAAACAGTCGATCTATGAGTTGGAACGGGAACTGCGCGAGGGAACAGGGGCGCCTGAGTTGATTAGGCCGCGACTGATCAACCATTATTTCTGGCTTATTGACCACTATAAAGCCGTGAAAGAAGCGCAGGGGAAAATCGACGAAGTCTTAGTGAAAATACGGAGTGTGGATGCCAATGTCTACCACCACTACAACGCCTGATTTGATTCAGCATGTAAATGAGCTCCTCAACGAGGAGAAATGGACCCGGGCGGCAATCAACAACTATACGGTGGCCAACTTCAAGGAGTTGGATGAGATCGTTGAACGGGTTACTACGGAAGAGCTGGAGGATGAGGTTCGCGATCTGTGCGAAGAACACCTGCAGCACACAAAGAATAGTATCATCGCGCTCTATATCTCCGGTCTGCTCGATCTTGCGCGGCAGTCCATGGACGACGCGAATCTGACGCTTCTGACGAAGATATTCACCGACAACCACAAATGGAATATCGTCGAGTATCTAGCCAATCGCATGCTCGAATTCGGAGAAAACCGCTTCGCCCTGCGCATTCTGGCCGATGTCTACCGCAATGAGAATGAGACCTCCAAGCTCCATGACGTCTGGGAGCGCCTGATTCGGGTGGACTATGAAGAGGCCGATATCGTCCGCCACCTCGCGGAGATTCGCGAAGAGAACGGTGAGCTAGAGGACGCGGTTGCCTACTACAAGAAAGCGCTGCATCGCTACATCACCAAGAAGAGCTTTTCCAGCGTAAAAGAGGTGTGGCACAAGTTGGTGCACCTCGCTCCGGGCGAAGCGGAGTTCTTCTATCACGCCGAGTCCAAGATCGCCCGGACGATTAGCACCGAGCGCGCCGTGCAGCTCTTGGAAGATCTCTACCCTTACTACAAACAGAACGAGGACTGGGATCGTGCGATTGAACTGCTCAAGCGCGTTCTGGCCTATGATTCCAAGAACCCCTGGGCGCGGAAAGAGATCGTTGAGTGCTATCAGGCGAAGCACGCGGATCACAGCAACCTAGACGAGTATATCCGCGTCAGCAATATCACCCAGAACTGGCGTCCCATCCAGGAAGCGATCGCCGATTTTGAGAAGCATATCTCCTTCGATACCGGTAACTTCGTGTTTCATCGCAGCTGGGGTATTGGACGGATTCGCAGTATCGCCGGTGATGACATCACTATCGACTTCGCGAAGAAGCGTGGTCACAAGATGTCGCTGAAGATGGCGATTAACGCGCTGGACGTGCTGCCGAAGGACCACATTTGGGTGCTTCGGGCAGTCTGGAAGCGGCAGAAACTCCACGACCTGGTGAAGAAGAATCCTATCTGGGCCTTGAAGACGGTGATCCGGAGCTTGGGTAATTCGGCGGACATGAAGAAGATCAAGGCGGAGCTCGTTCCGTCGATTCTGTCACCCGGCGAGTGGTCTTCATGGAGTACCAAGGCGCGCAAGATCCTCAAGACAAATCCTGATTTTGGGACGCTCACGGATAAGGTGGATCACTTCGTGGTGCGGGATCAGCCGATCACCTTCGAAGAGAAGACGTTTAACAAGTTCAAGGCGGAGAAGACGTTTTTTGATCGGGTGAAAACGGTGGAAGAGTTTATCGATTACGTTCAGGATGAAGGCGACGGAATCGATAGCGAGTTCTTCCGAGAGATGTTTGAGTACTTTGCCGCGTTTATCCGTAACCCGGCGCAAGTCAATGAATACGTCATCTCCTCGGTGATCGTGCTGCGGGATATCGTCGCTAAGTTTCCCTTTCTCCGGGGTGATCTGGAACTGGACTTTGAGACGTTTTACCAGCAGATCGATGATCTGGAGGGCGTGTTCTCTCGCATCGATTCCACGGACCTCAAGAAACGGTTTCTATCGCTCGTCCGAAAGGTCGACAAGAACTGGGCCCCGGTGTATGCGCGGTTACTCCCCTATCACCTGTCTCGGGATGTACTCGTTGATCTGGACCGTCACCAGCAGAGCGATCTGATTCTGGCGTTTATCAGCCGGGTCTACGAGAACTATCGCGATATGCGGGAGTCTTTTGTATGGCTGGTCCGCAATACCGCCGACGATCCCTGGTTTGACCAGTTAGGCATTACTCTGGAGAAGCGTCTGATCGCGATGGTGCATATTCTGGATATGACCTTCCGCGATATCGACAACGGAAAAGAGGTCAGTTACAACCGCAAGATCAACAAGCAAGTCCATACCTACCTGATTAAGGAGGGTACCCTCCCGGACTTTCTCGATACGGCGGACGAAGAGGCGGTTACCCGGATCTTCACGCTGATTTCCGATGTGAAAGAGATGGATCCGAAGGAGTTGCTGGATCTGAAGCAACGTGTGCTGAACCGCTTTCCCAACTTTCGCTTCTACGGCGAGGATGTGGTGGAACAGAGCACGCGGAAAGTTCTGTACTGTACTGCGGAGAAGTATGATGCCAAACAGGCGGAGTACAAGTATCTGCAGGAGGTTGAGGTCCCGCAGAACTCCAAGGAGATCGAGCAGGCCCGCGAGTACGGTGACTTGAAAGAGAACGCCGAGTACAAGGCCGCCAAAGAGCGCCAAGACTCGCTGAACAATCGTGCCGCCCGCATTAAGACCGAGTTGGAGCAGGCCCACGTGGTTAAGCCGGGTGATGTAGCCGGTGATGAAGTGGCGTTTGGCACCAAGGTTACGCTCCGTGATCTGGAGAACGATACGCAGCTGGTCTACTCAATTCTGGGACCCTGGGAGTCC
>CAYQRW010000072.1:0-7157 GCA_964419735.1 uncultured Spirochaeta sp. | reverse complement strand
CGTATCGCAGCTCGGCGGACGGCGCGGTGATTCCCCTCTTCCTGCCGCGCCTCCGCAATGTCCGTTAGACCGGTAAGACGGCTGGAAGCTACGGCCCGCAGGCCATATATCTGCAGAATGAAGTTGGGATGGTCGATGTAGCGGGACGCGATCGGCTCGATGCGGGGATCATCCACCTGGGAGATAATGCGGCCGATCGTATCGAGGAGCCGCGAGTTCTCTTCATCCCATTCACGTTCCATCACCTCCAGAATCGTATCGATACTCTGGTCAAGGTTGTGACGAATCAGCTCGTCGGCGATCGCTCCCCGCTCGTCCACCGCGGTCCGATCTTCCTGGAAGCGTTCCCGCAAAAGTTCCCAGCCCTCCTCATGATCCAAGACCGCCACCGTTTTTATCGCCTCTAACCGGACCCGCCGTTCCGGATCGCGGCGCGCCTTATACATGACCGCCGGTGCGGCGTCCGTCATCTCCCGTTCCGCGATCGTCTCGAGAGCGGCTACCCGGACGCGCCAGAAGTCATCCCGTAGAGAGTCCACCAGGGCGCGATTTGCCTCGGGCGTGTCGAAGTTGGTGAGGGCGTTCACCGCATACGCTCGAGTCATGGCGTCGGAGGAGTCGAACTGACTGAGTATCGTGGGAAGGGCGCGGGGATCCCCGAGCTTTCCCAAGGTATCGATCGCATAGCGTTGGAGAGTTGTCTGGGCTTCCTCCCCCTCCTGGATGATCTCGGAGACAAAATCGTAGACGTCGGGATCGCCTCGCCGACCTAGTTCTATAAGAATCCTCCCCCTGATCTCACCGGAGACAAACTGGTCCTGGTAGAGTTCCACCAGGAGTGCACTGGGTACTTCTTCAGAGGCGCCGAGGAGTTGCACAGCGGAATCCGCTTCCCGGGTCGCGCCGGTGGTGGCGATTTCGAGTAACGCTTCTACCGTTTCTTCTTCCAGTTCCGCTTCCGTGTCCCGCAGATAGTTCATGAGGGAGATCGGTAGATCCGCAGCGGTGCGCTCTCCTGCCTGTAAGAGTTCCTGCGCCCGGGCCTGACCGTCCGAGGATTCCACCGTAGTGAGATAATCGGCGGCTGCGGCGAGGAGTTCCGAGTCGTTACTGCTTTCAAACAGCTCGATCACATCGGGAATGAGCTCCGTCTCCTGGTTTTCAATGAGCGTGGGAAACAGTTCCAGGATTTCCGACTTGATGCCGTAGAGCAGTGTCTGGCGCCATTCCTCCATCGTGTTGAGCATCTGCTCCCGTTCCTCGTCGGTCACTTGGGGGTTGGCGGGATCGTTCTCCACCTCCCCATCGGGGGCGTCGGTTGCGGGTTGGTTTTGCTGGTCGGTCGGTTGCCCGCCATCGGGGGCGGTTTCCTGCGCAGTCACATGTTGCGGCCAGGAGATCGCCATCACGGCGAGCAAGCTGAGCAGGATCATCATCAGTGAAGCGGAGCGTGTCTGCATACTGCTATTCTCGTCATCTTGAGGGTCTTGCTCAATGGCCGCGAAGGAGCCGCCGCAGGTTTATGCCCATTACGTGGTAGGCCCCGACCAGCGCGGCGGATGCCGGGAGTGCTTCCAGTAGGAACAGTCCGAAGGTCCGCAGCGAGCTTCCCGCCAGTGACCACTCTCCCAGGCCCACGCGAACCATGACGGCGCGCACTACCCACACCGCCAGTAACGCCGCCAGCGAGGCGGCGGCCGCGCGGAGCACGCTGGGGATCAGGCTCCTAAGTGGAATAGCCCCCGCCGCCCGGCGGGCACTGCGAAGCATGAGTACCAGTCCGATGGTGAAGGCGGCGCTATTTGCCAATGAAAGACCGGCTACCCGAAGGTGTGTCTCCTTGAGCCAGAGACTGAGCCCCACATCGAGGACCACGGTAATCGCGGCGATCCGTAAGGGGGTGCGATAGTCATCACAGGCGTAGAAGAAGCGTTGCAGAAACGTAAATGCTCCTACGCTGAAGAGGCCCACGCTATACCACGCAAGCACCTCCGCCGCCAGGCGCGTTGCCTCCGGGGTAAACGCGCCTCGCTGCAGCGCCACGGCGATCATCGGCCGGCCAAGAACGATCAGTCCCACTCCCGCCGGTACCAGAAGAAGAATCAGCCCGCGGAGACCGCTCAGCACCGTTTCACGGAGCTCGCCAAAGTCCTGCTCGGCAAAATGACGGCTCATGGCGGGAAAGAGCACGGTGGTGATAGAGGCGCTGAATATACCGAAGGGAAGCTGCCAGAAGACGAGGGCGTTGGTCATGGCTGAGCCGCTTCCATCGTCCAAACCACTGGCGAAGAACAGGGCGATCTGCTGGTTCACCACAAATACGCTCGCTGTGGAAACCACCGGTATCCAGCGTGTCAGGATAGAGCGAAAGTGCGGATCGCGAAACTCGAACTGAGGCCGCAGGGAGTAGCCGGCGGTAACCATGGAGGGAACGTGGATCAGCACCTGCCCGATCCCGCCGATGCCGACTCCCACCACCATGGAATACACGCCGAGCTGCCGGTGGAGGGCCAGGATCGATCCGATCACCGCCACGGAGAACCATAGCGGGGAGAGCGCCGGTATGAGAAACCGCTGCATCGAATTGAGGGTGCCCATGAACACCGCTGCCACCGATATGAGTAGCACGTAATGGATCAAATAGCGGAACAGATCCGCTGCAAGCACTTGCCGATAGCGTTCCGGAAAATCCAGAATGATGTCAACGATCGCCTGGGGAAAGATCGCGGCCACGGTAAGCAGCGGAAGGAGGATCAGTAGTTGGAGACCAAGTAAGCGGCGGACGATGCCTCGCGAGCGTTCTCCGGAGCTGTCCTCCACGTGGGCCCGGGAGAGCACCGGGACAAACGCGGAGGATAGCGCGCCCTCTGCGAGAAGTTTTCTCAGGTTGTTAGGGATATTGAACACCAGGTTCAGGACATCTGCACTACCGGATGCCCCAAAGACGGCGCCGATTACCGCTATTCGGACGAACCCCAGTATACGCGAGAGAAACGTGGAGACCATGACGATCGCGGTGGATACGACATGGGCCCGGCGGCGGTCACTCATGGACGGGTTCCGTCAAAAAAGGTCGACAAAAATGATCGCTTGAACGCAGCGAACCGCTGTTCCCGAATCGCGGTGGCCGCCTGGTCCGTGAGCCACTTCATGAATCTCAAGTTGTGTTCCGTGGCCAGCATTGCTCCAAGAATCTCATTGGATTTAAAGAGATGCCTCAGATACCCGAGGCTATACGTGCGTCCGCCGAAGGAATCGATCCCCGGATCGGGCGGATCGTCTCGGTGAGCGTACTGAGCGTTTTTGATGTTGAGCCGCCCCTGGGTGGTGAATAGGGTTCCGGTACGGCCGGCGCGGGTGGGAAAGACGCAATCAAAAATATCGATACCGTGTTCTATGGCGGTCAGGATATATTCCGGCGTCCCGATCCCCATGACGTACCGCGGGATGTCTCGTGGCAACTGGGAAGCGGTATGGGCGAGCATCTCTTCGTACTGGTCAAACGTCTCGCCCACGGAAAGCCCGCCAATGGCGATTCCCGGCAGGTCCAGCGCCACGGTAGCTTCCACTGACTGGGTGCGTAGGTCCGGAAAAAAATTTCCCTGCACAATACCGTACAGGTGCCCCGGATAGCCCTGTTCCTCGCGGGCCCGATGCCAGCGCGTCTTGGCGCGCTGCGCCCAGCGGGTGGTGGTCTTCAATGCCTCCTCGGAGCCGGTACGTCCCTCCTCGGGACCGGTGCAGACATCTAGAACCATCTGGATATCCGAACCGATCGTCGTCTGAATTTCCACCGCCCGCTCCGGGGTGAGTAGGTGGCGGCTTCCGTCGATATGCGACTGGAACTCCGCCCCCGCTTCGGTGATTTTGCGAAAGGGGGCGAGGCTGAAGATCTGGTATCCGCCGGAGTCGGTAAGGATGTTGTGCTCCCAGGTGGAGAACTTGTGCAGACCACCGAAGGCGCCAATCGTCTCCATGCCGGGGCGAAGAAACAGGTGATAGGTATTGCCGAGAATGAGCCGGTAGCCGATCTCATCTAACGTGTCGTGGTGGACGGCTTTTACCGTGCCCGCAGTGCCCACCGGCATAAACGCCGGGGTTATAACCGGTCCATGGGGCAGATCGATGCGCCCACTTCGTGCCTGGGTGTCTAAATCCGTGTGTTGTTCAATCATGTTTTTGCCGTGCGAAACAGTACCACACCGACGGCGGTGAATAACACCACACCTGTCCACGCTCCCGCGATCGGAGGAATAACCCCGTTGCCCGCGAGTATCCCCGAGACCATACCGGTGACGTAATACACCACCGCCGCCACCAGTGATATGAGGAGGCTCATAAGCAGTACATTCCGGCGGAAGCGTCCACCGAGCGCACTGGAGAGGAACACGACTATGAATGGGGTCAGGGAGAAGGAGTAGCGACTGTAGTAGTCAGTGAGCGCCTGACGGTACGGCTGGCCCGCGTCTCGCAGGCCCATCACCCACTCTCTAGCCTCATCGAAGCGCATTTCATCCACATCGCGGGCGTTGCGCTGGAAACTGCGGGGACGGATACTGAATCGCGCACCCGGGAGCGTTGAAAACGGCTCAGACACGATCGGGGTTCGCTGCGGTTCCGCGTCCTCCTCGGCTTCCGTCTCGGTGGAATCCAGAAAGTAGCGGGTACCGTCGTGCCACGTCCAGTGGGATCCGTCCCACCGCCCGTAGGCGGCATCGATGCGCTGGACAAACCGACCCTGGGAATCACGCTCGACCACGAGCACTCGCGACAGTTCCTGATTGCTGTCGTTATAGTACTCCGCGGAGTAGATCAGTCGGCCGGAGGGGGACCGAGCGGTGACGTTGGTATTGCTGAAGGAGCGGGTAATATTCAGAAGTTCCCGGGACAGTTCGTTCTTCTGTCGATAGGTATCGATGATAATGTATTCCTGGAAAAAGAACGTAGCCACGCTGAGTATGAACCCCGCCACGATCAGGGGGGCAGTGAACCGCCAGATCGGAACCCCGGCGCCGAAGACCGCGATCAGTTCGTTGTTGCTGTAGAGCGTTCCCAGGGTGAACCCGGTGGCAAAGAGCAACGCGATCGGTACTGCGTATCCCAGCGCCCGGGGAAGATACAGCAGCTGCACGTGGATAATGGAAGCCACGGGCACCTCCAGGTTGAGATACCGTACAAGATTGGAGAACAGGTCAACCAGTTCGATCACCAGGACGAAAAGGGTCAGCGCCGCGAAGAACGTGGGAAGAAAATTGCGAAACAGCAGGCGCGTGAGGAGTCTCATTGGCGCGCCCGCTTCACAAATACCACGACTCCCACCACCAGAAATACAAGGTTTGGGGCCCACATCGCCAGAGCCGGAGGCACTTCCGGCCGTTGCGTACCAAACGTTTGCCCGGCGATGAGCATCGACCAGTAGGCGGTGGCGATCAGAAGTCCGATTCCGAATCCTACTCCGCGCCCACTGCGTCGGGAGAACAGCCCCAGCGGAAACGCGAGAAACACGAACGACACTGCCGCAAAGGGTATGCTGAACTTCTTGTGGTACTCCAATCGATGCACCTGCAGTGACCGATCAAAGGGACGGCGCTCTTCCAATCGCTCCACCTCCCGCCGCGCTGCGGTGATCTCGTCTTCCGTTATACTGCCGGTACCCGCACCGGTGGCAGCCTCGTCTTGAAGGCGATCCAACTCCCGGTGAGCTGCCTGCAGGTCTGCGCGCCACTCCTCGAGGCGGGGCTCCAGGGTCCCCTCCTTCTCCTCGATCTCGGACCGTACATCGCGGGCACTCATCTCTCGTGGACCGGGACTGCGAATCGCCACGGTGATATCTTCCAGGAGGATATTGTACCGCATCGTCTCGGCCCTGCTGTAGTTGTATTCGTCGTCGGAGACGGCGGAGTGCGTGGTGACGTCGGAGAGTTCCAGTCCAATCGCGTTGGGATCACCCTCGCGGAGCAGCCGCGCCTCGGAGGCGGTGATAATCCGCCGGTTCCCCTGCCCGTCGGTGTCGATAATCGCGAAATCATCCAGCCGGCCTGGTTCAACCGCTCCGGTAATCAGTACATCGTCCTGATACCGCTTCACCGAATACGGCTCCAGTTCCAGGGCGGGATTGGAATACAGTAATTCGCGATACAGGCGACCGAAATTGAGTGTTCCCAGGGGCAAGAGATAGTCATTGGTTACGAAGGACAACCCGGAAAGCACGATCGCCAGCGTCAGTACCGGCGAAAAGATGCGCCGCAGCGGATATCCCCCCGCCCGGAGTGCCACGATTTCGTTGTCGGCGGAGAGCCTTCCCACGGCCATCAAGGTGCCTACCAGGGTTGCAAACGGTACCGAGAGCGCGATAATCGACGGCAGGGAAAACACGATCAGCCGCGTTACATCCAGCAGCGGTACATCCTTTTGAAGGATG
Organism: uncultured Spirochaeta sp.; assembly: GCA_964419735.1. Classification (GTDB taxonomy): domain Bacteria; phylum Spirochaetota; class Spirochaetia; order DSM-27196; family Alkalispirochaetaceae; genus Alkalispirochaeta. The sequence goes on along the minus strand of CAYQRW010000072.1, from coordinate 736 downwards.
TCTTCTGCCAGGAGGAGGAGCTGATTGATGAAAAACATAAAGAAGAAGAAGGCAAACGCCACCAGAAACGAAACCAGAAACTCCGCCGCCACATAGCGGTAAATCAGCCAGGACGGGCCGTTAAAGGACTTACGCACTCCCAGTGGAACCAAAACCACCACCCCCTCTATCGGTGGCGGACAATTCGGCTCGCACATCAAAGGCGACCGGAATTACTGGGGCGATCACTAACTGAGCGATGCGCATGCCGCGTTCGATCGTCACCGGTTCCGCCCCGTGGTTGATCAGCGGTACCAGGACTTCGCCGCGGTAGTCACTGTCGATCGTACCGGGACTGTTGAGGACGGTTACCCCGGTTTTGAGCGCCAGACCCGAGCGGGGCCGTACCTGTCCCTCGTAACCTGGGGGAATTTCCAAAGAAACGCCGGTGGCAACGCCGCGCCGCTCTCCAGGATGCAGCACGATATCGTTCGTGATGCACGCGCGGAGATCGGCGCCGGCTGCACCGGCGCTGGCAAAGTATGGCTCGAATCCCGGATGGGCGCGAAGGCCCACCCGGAGTGTATCAGTCGCGCCGGGGGCCACGATCGCGATTACCGCCACCGGAGGGGCGTCCGCCACCACGGTTTCGATCTCCGCCTCTGTCCCGGTCACCCCGGTCGCCGCCGCGATCTCCGCCCTCGTTCATACCTTCGTAGATAAGGCTCAGGTTGACGCGACCCATCTTGTCAATCTC
>CAYQRW010000071.1:0-14073 GCA_964419735.1 uncultured Spirochaeta sp. | reverse complement strand
TACAGAGATCCACCGTGGCGGCAAGCTCAGTGAGCGGTTTCCGCACGATTCGCATGGGGGTGCGGATCTCTTCGGACGTCTTCTCCGGAATAAGCCCTTTGAAGTCTACCGTCGCCAGCGCCGCGAACGCTTCGATACTACGCCACACCGGGTCCAAATGAGAGCGAATCGCATCTTTGTTCACCTCCAGTGACTGCTGCAAGTGTTCGCTGACCACCTCTTTCGCGCCGGATATCGTGGTGGCGGGATTTGTGAGGAGATCTTCCGGTACGTTGCAGGAGGCGGAAAGCGTTTCGTAAAGCTGAGGATCCACCCGCTTGAGTGCCTCTCGAAGAAAGCCACCTGCTCCAGTACCCCGGACGTAGGTAAAAACGTTCTTCAAGGCGTTCACATGCTGCGCAACCACCCGGGCCCGGCTGTGAAAGCCGCTGCGCAGGGCAGGAATTGACACATCCGCCAACATCTCGTCGACGTTCATGACGCGGGTCTTTACCTCTTCAAGCTCGTGCTCCTTGATGATCGTAGTGATGTTAGCACTACCAAACCACGCCCGAACCAGAAGATACAAACGCTGGAAGAGCGGCAACTGTTGATACGCCTGCCGGTATGTCTCTTCGGGAGGAAGCGAGAAAAGTTTTTCCGGTACGGTGTATTGCTCACTTCGTCGCATAGATAGTCACGTACAGTATACTGTTTTCTATCGCAAAATTCGGAGAGGATCACTCATCTTTTGCGTTCACAGCGGATTGAGCGCATCTACTTGCAGGCTCACGGGGGGCGGCCTACACTTAGTGCATACAGACAGCAGAACAGGGGGGCGTATGGCACGTCGTTGGATTCACGCCTTAGCGGCAGCCGGGATACTTATCGTGATCGGTACCGTAGGTGTCGGTGCACAGCAGCGGGTGGAACAAGGTTCTATTCAGCCGGGACAGGCGATCGAAGGTGAACTGCGGACCGGTGAGGAGCACATGTTCACCGTGGAAATACCGGAGCAGGGTCGCGTGGTTGTCGCCCTCGATCGGATCAATGGATCGATAGATCCGTACCTGGAACTCCTTACGATGAACGACGCGGTAATCGAGACCAATGATGATGGGGGATCGGGGTTCAACAGCCAGATTGTAAGAACACTGGATGCCGGACGGTACCACATCGTCGCCCGAGAGTTTGGACGCGACGACAGCGGACGTTATCGGCTCTCCGTAAACGCCCAGAACTCAGCGTCTACCGTCTCGGGGATTCCGGTAACGGTGGGTGAGTCGCTGAGCTCCTATATCACAAATGGGCAGCCGCAACGCTTCGTACTGGAACTGGAGGAAGGTCAACGCATACAGATCGATATGGAGCGCGGTGAAAGTCGCAGTATCGATCCCTATCTGGAACTCGCCGACGAGTACGGTATCCCAATCACCTCTAACGATGATGGCGGAGAAGGATTCAACAGTCGGATCACCACGTTCCTGGAGGCGGGACGCTACCAGATTATCGCGTCCGACCTCGGAGACAGCGAGTCCGGTCAATTTCATCTCACGGTGATCGGTGAAGGAAGCGATCCCCTCGAGGGCATTCCAATTGAAATGGGACAGACCCTGGACTCCTACGTTATCACCGGGGAGGAGCAGTATTTCATCCTTGAACTGGGCGCTGAAGAGACGGTGCAGATCGATATGCTTCGCGACGACGCGGGAACTATCGATCCCTACCTGGTGCTGGCGGATCAGTACGGCACGGAAATCGAATACAATGATGACGGCGGTGACGGGTTCAACAGCCGGATCCGACGTACGCTGGAAGCGGGGCGGTACGCACTGATCGCCCGGGATTTGAGTAACAGCCGCAGCGGCCCATTCCAGATTTCGGTCACCGAGGGCGCGCGGGCAGACCTGATTCCAATTTCGCTGGGACAACGGTATGACGGCTTTCTGAATCCCGGACAGTCATACGCCTACAACCTCACCCTGAACGAGGAGCGCACGGTAACCATCGATTTCCGGCGCACCGGCTCGGCAGATTTCGACCCCTATATGACGCTCAGCGATTCCCAGGGAAACCAGATCGCCAGTGATAATGACAGCGGTGGCGACTTGAACAGTCGCATCGAGCGTCCTCTTCAGGCGGGACGCTACATCATCGAAGTCTCGGATGTCTTCGATTCCAACGGAGGAAGTTTCCGGATATCGGTGGAATAAGGCGGGGGTAACGGGCTTCTGCGGTTACCCCTACCCCGCGACCGGTCACACGTCCCCCGGTGACACGTGATCCCCGTCACGTCACAGCTTGGCGCAATCGATGACCTCTCCGGCGGTGATCCGGCAGAGCTGGTCGAAGGTAATCATGAAGTTGTCATTGGAACTGCCTGCCGCGGCCCAGATCTCGTCCCATCGGCGGAGGCTCTCATCGATCAGAACCGGTATTCCGGCGGTGCGGTGTCCCACCGGAGAAACGCCGCCGGGTTCGTAGCCAAACACCCGCACACACTCGTCGTATTTGGCAATCTTGATCTTCTTCCGGCCCACCTGGAAGCGCTGTGCCAGTTTCGCGTCTGAGACGCGCCGATCACCGCTCATGACCACGACAAAGGGGCTCCCGTCGGCAAAGAGACACAGGCTTTTTGCAATTTGGCCCAACTCGCACCCGATCGCGTCGGCAGCGTCTTGACTGGTAAACGTGGTGACGTCGAAATGTTTCACCTCGATCGTCGGGTCCAGGCGTCTGAGAACGTCCTTCGCATGGTCAGGTCCATAGGGTGTATCAGTGGGTTCCATTGGCGCGAGTATAGCAGAATAATCGCGCGCTTCAATCTTGCTAAAACGTTAACACTCCTCCAATGATCGGTTGACACGTCGTGACTAACCTTCCGGGTATTAGGAGGTGCAAACATGACAGTTATGCATAAACGGTTAATGGTGTTTTCGATTATCGCGGCAATTCTGACCACCGGCGGATTGGTGGTGATGGCTCAGGCCAACAACAACATGGAGAGCCAGCAACAGAGTCAGCCCGAGGCGGGATCAATCGATCCTGATTCCGGCGAGTTCGAAAACTTCATCGAGGCAATGGGAGATGTGCAGGCGATTCAGGAGGAGATGAGCGTCCGCGTGGACGAGATTATCTCCGACGCGTCCATGGACGAGGATCGATTCATGGAGATCCATCAGCAGACCCAATTCGGATCTGAGTCGATGGACCTGTCTTCCGCTGAGGAAGAGGAGTACGAAGCGTTGGCGAATGAGATCAATTCAACCCAGCAGAGTTTTCAGGAAGAGATGATCGAGGTGATCGAGGATCGCGATCTCACGGTGGATCGTTTCAACGCGATCGTGTATTCCGTCCAACAGGATCCCGAACTTCGGGACGCACTGAACGATAGCCTGTAAACGGGCAGGACTCCGGCCAACTAGTCGATATGTTGGCGCTACCTGAGGTAGAAAAAGAGGTGGGATGAATTCCCACCTCTTTGTTTATCGCCCAGCTGTCGGATCATACGAGAGGAACCACCAAATGATTCTCTACGGAAATCTTTTCCGTCCCATTAAGTGCCTGATCAACGCTGTTCATAATGCGCGTTCCCTCCGGTTCAGAGGCGATCGTTCCATACACAGCTACCACCGTTTCTCGATTAAGCAGAGAACCGCGTCGTTCCACCTTTACCGAGATCTTAGATGGGTCCGGAACCACATGGTCCTGCTCGAGTCGCTGTTGAACTCGGGTGACCAGCTCTTCATCGTGCTTGCGCGACATATCTCTCTCCTTCCATATCAGTACTCACAGCTTAGTGGACAAGTGCCAAGATCCCGGCCACGGTTCGTCAAGATTTTGCAAAACATCGAATAGACGTGCTCCTGTCGCCGAGAAAAATGTGTAACAATAGGGTCAAATGGCACGCGTGTATGTGGTTGAAGACAATGAACTAATTCGTAGCGCAGTAGCGGACTATTTCATGCTGAACGATCATGAAGTGATCCAGTTCGACAAGGCTGCGGGAGTAATGGAGTCTTTGGAAATAGCCCATCCTGATGCGATTATTCTGGATATCATGCTCCCCGACGGGAATGGCTATCGGATCGCTAAGGAGGTCCGCACTAAATCCTCCGTGCCCATCATTTTCCTTACCGCCAAGGAATCTGAGTCTGACCGGGTCATGGGTTTCGAAATTGGTGGCGATGACTACGTGGTCAAACCGTTTTCCACCAAGGAGCTCTACCTCCGTACGGTGGCCGTAATGAAACGGGACCAACGCCAATTGGATGTTGAGGAATCCGGAGGATCGTGGACCCGTGGGGCGGACACCTTGGAACTCGACACCGCTCGCCGCCGGGCAACCGTCAACGATTCAGAACTGGAACTGACCAATGCGGAATGGACGATCCTTCTGTACCTGGCGCAGCGGGAGGATCGGGCCGTCTCGCGGGAGCAGATCCTCGGCGATTGTCTCGGATATCGGGCCGGCGGTTCAGAACGAACCGTGGATACGCACATCGCCGCTATCCGGGCCCACTTGGGAAGCCCGGACTGGATCGAGACGGTGCGCGGGTACGGCTACCGATTCTCATCGGACACTACGTCCTGATCATCGGCGCAGTCCGCCGGTATTCGGATCACCAGTTCCGTATTCGCTCCCCGCTGCCATATAAACGCCTCACCGGAGTGCCGTTTGGCAATCGCCTGCACAATCGATAGCCCCAGCCCCGATCCACGGCTTTTCTCCGTGCCGGGACCCCGATAGAACCGTTCAAAGAAATGCTCCGCCGCCGCGGGATCGATCATGCCAGTGTTCCGTACCGTGATTTCCACCATGTCCGTGTCGGTGTCGGTGGTGATCAGCAGCTCCACCCGTCCCCCAGGAGCAACGTGACGGAGCGCGTTATCCAGTCCGTTGGAAACTGCCCGTTCGAGGAGGCCTTCATCCGCACAGAACCGGTCGATCTCACTTGTGGCGGACAGGGGAATTCGCGCCTCGTCCGCCCGATACCGGTAGCGGTTGGTGAGATTCCGTACAAACAAGTCGGCATCGATCTCCCCGCGACTCATGGACGACTCCGGTGACTCCATCTGGGTCAATTCGCGCAGGTCGTTTACCAGCTGCTCGATATGACCGAATTCCACTTGGATTTGTTGTAGCTTGGCTGCTGAGAACTCGATATACCCCTCGGTAAGCCCCTCGATCTGCGCCTTGATCGCGGCGATCGGCGTTCGCAGGTCATGGGCGATATCCTGCATCCAGCGTCGACGAATCCGCTCTTCCGTGAGCAACCGGCCCTGGAGAATCTCGGCAGACTGCTCGATGGACGCCAGCTCCGTGGCACTTCGATTGGAGAAGGCGATGTTTCGATGCCCCTGCGCCAACTGACCGATCCGCTGGGACACCTCAAACGCCTCCCGAGAGAGCGACCGGGAAACGACGTAGGCGATCCCCACCGCAAATACCGCCGACACCGCCAGCCCGGCTCCGAGAAACAGGAAGAGCGTCCGCAGCATCCGCTGGTTGGCGATGTCGTACCGGAATCCAAAGGTGTCCGTATAGAGCTGACCGATGATCTCGCCGCCATCGAGGATACTGGTCGGCATAGATCGATGCGCGTCCACCTCGCGGATGCGTTCATCCAATTCCGTCGGATTGTGGATCGATACCTGGGAGCCTCCGGAGTAGAAGTACACCGGCTCGTCACTGCGGTTGGTGACATATACGAACATGTTGGTACTAAGAAAGGGGCGGATCGCCTGGTGGATCGCCGCTTCCTGGAGGCGGCCCTGAGCGCGATAGGTCCGCACGATTACCGGGGCAAGCAGGTTCTGCAGCCGCTGTGCCCGGCTCACGTTCCAATTGTCGATCGATCGCTGCACCGCAAAAACGAACGATCCACTGAGAATCAGTACCACTACGAAGTGGGAGAACGCCAGCCCCCAGAAGGAGCGCCCGAATATGGATCTCATGGAGTGGCGGTCCCGTCCTCGTAGCGGATATCCCGCTCCGCCACCTTGCGTCGCGCAATACGCTGTTCGCCAACCGGCCCTACCAGAACGGTAGTAACCCGACGCGTCCAGTTTCCCCGTTGGTCACGGTAATAGCGGGTGATCTCCGCGGTGGGCACTTCCGGTTCCGCCAGGGTCGTTCGCGACCACAGCAGGCGTCCGGCACTATCGTAGCGGAGCTCTTCCAGGCGAATCAGCTCGCCCAAACCGTCCTGAGTCTCGATTCGCTGCAGCCGACCCGCCTGGTCGTACTCACGGCTCACCTCTTCATACACTCCACCAAACTGGTCATAGTGAACCTCGCGCACCACGTTGCCGGCCTCGTCCAGATATTCTTCAACGTGCTTAAACCGCACCCCTTCACCATCATAGAGACTCCACTCACGATACCCGTCAGCATCGGCATAGGAGTACGACTTGCGCCATTCAACCCGGGACCCGATATACAGCACTTCTTCGATGAGCTGCCCGTCCTCGTACTGATACACGGTGGTTTCCTCAACCTGGCCCGCTTCGTCAAAGACCGTTTCCTGCACGAGTTGTCCCCGAGAGTCATACTCATACTCGTACCGCCAGAGACGCCGGTCGTTGCGGTCATAGCCGGTCCACGCCACTACCCGCCCCTGATCATCATAGGAGTACTCGCTGTAGGATTGGACGTCGTCGTCACCGAACACCCGGACCTGTTGGACCACCGACCCCTCAGAGAAGTGCAAAATTTCGCGGCGGTTGCGCTGACCCTCGGAACTGGCGGCACTTCCCTGCTCAACCGTCTCTTCCGTGACGATCTGGTCAATGTCTCCGCGAAACTCCTGATCTTCGATGCTGGGACCCGCGTCCTGGGCGTACGGTACGCTGCCTGGTATCCCCAAGAAGAATGCGCAGAATCCGACCCATGCTCCGGCCGTCCCTGGTGAAAGATATCTCATCTGGGTAGTTACCCTACCACGATCCGACGCTGGAAACCAGGACGGACCCGCATCGCGAAACCCCGCGCGCTACCGGGAGGCAGCGCCAGCCGCTACCGCCGAAGTACCACGGACCACCAGCTCGGTGGGAAGGATAATGTGACGGGAGGTGTGCTCCTTGGCTATCAGTTGCATCAAGGTGTCGGCGGCGTGCCGACCCTTATCATATCCCGGCTGGGAAACGGTGGTGAGCTGTGGCCGCACTAGGCGGGACTCGGGAATATCGTCAAAACCTACAATCGAGACATCTTCCGGCACCCGTAGTTCGGCCTCAGCCACCGCCTCCAGAACACCCAACGCCAGAATGTCACTCATCGCGATAATCGCCGTGGGCCGATTGCCGCCGGCCAGCAGCTCTACCGCCACCCTCCGGCCCCCCTCGAAGGAGGACTCGGCGTAGACGTACAACACCTGGTCGCTCAGATCGGTCTCACACTCATTCAGGGCATCCTGATAGCCCGCCAAACGCTGCGTCTTCACGTGGGAGCCGGTACTGAGCTTAGGTTCGGATCCGAACGCCACCACGGCGATCCTGCGATGCCCCAGACTCAGGACGTGGCGCATGACATCCGTCGCCGCCTGGCGGTCATTGATACCAACCACGGGAAACTCCCCACCCACGCGTCCATCGATCGCTACAAAGGGGAGATGACGGCGGTGGATAAACTCCACCGCCTCCATGCCCGGCTCCAAACCGATTGTAATCAGGCCATCCACCGCGGCGCGGCGGACCCCTTCCATCAGGGACTCCCGAATCGGCGGGATTAACGTGAGGGAGTGGTTATCCCGCTCGCACACCGCCCCAATGCCCTGCACGATCTGAGAGAGATACGGATTGTAGAACGCGAAGGAGATCACCTCCGGCAGGAGGAGGCCAATTGTACCGTGATGACGCAAACTGAGATTGCGCGCCACGGGATCGGGAATGTACCCTAAATCTTCGGCGATCTTGAGGATCTTGTCCCGCGTAGCGCGGCCGATCCGCGAGGGGTCGTTGAACGCAAAGGAGACCGTGGTCTTGGAGAAGCCCGAAATGCGGGCGATATCTTTAATTGTTACCCGTGCCACGTTGTCTACCCTCGCGCCTCGCTCACTTGATCGAGCCGGCGACCATTCCTTTCATGATTCGTTTTTGCGCGATAAAGAAGAACACCAATACCGGAATCATCGCCATCAAAATGGAGGTGAGGATCAGATCCCATTGTTTCACATAGGCGCCGGCAAAGTTTGCCACCGCCAGGGGTAGGGTCTGAATCCGGTTTCCCTTACCCAGGATCAATAGGGGCAGGAGAAAATCGTTCCAGATCCACATCCCGTGGAGAATCGCGATCGTGGCATGCACGGGAGTGAGCAACGGGAGGATTATTCGGTAGAAGACCCCCGGCATCGTGCTCCCGTCGATAATCGCCGCCTCCTCCAGCTCGTAGGGAATACTCTTAATGAATCCATGGTACATAAACACCGACAGCGACAGTCCAAAACCCAGGTAGGCCAGCACCATGCCGAAGTACGTCCGCAACAGGCGGACACCAGTAATCTCGAAGATCGTACGAAACCAGGAAACCAGGGGAAACATGACGATCTGAAAGGGAATCACCAACGCCGCCACAAAGGCGAGAAAGATCCACTGCGAGGTCCGGGTCTTGGTCCGTACCAGCACCCATGCCGCCTGCGCCGGGAAAAACGTCACAAACACCAACGCGGAGGCGGTAATCACCACCGATGAGAAGAAGGACGATGAGTAGCGGATGTTCGGGCTGGTCCAGATCGTCTCCATGTTCACGAAGAGTTGTCCCCAGTTGTCCGGTAGCGCCATGGGAAACTGAGTCACGCTGAAGGCGTCCTTTGCGGAGTTGATAAAGACAATCACAAACGGGTAGAGGTACAACACGAGCGCCGCCAGAACAACGGCCTCTAACAAGTAGCGGGGTGCCTTGCTCATCATCACATCTCCATCTCTTTGCGCTTGTTATAGGTAACCTGAATCAGCGAGAACGCCACGATCACCACGAAGAACACCACCGCCCGCGCCTGGCCGGCGGCGAGGTCGTTTCCCACAAAGGCGGTATTATAGATGTTCATCGCCAGCAACTCCGTTCCAAAGATCGATTCATCCATGAAGGTGGTGGCCGGCCCGCCGGCAGTAAGCGAGTAGTTCACGTCAAACTGTTTGAAGGAGTTCACCAGGGTGAGAAACATGGTGATCGTAAACGCCTGGGCGATCATCGGAATGGTAATGTTGCGGAATTGGTGCCAGCTACCGGCTCCGTCAATCCGCGCCGCCTCGTACAGTTCCTGGGGAACTCCCTCGATCGCCGCCACGTAAATCATCATGATATAGCCGGCGTACTGCCAGCTGCCCACGATTACCAGAGCGATCATGGAGGTAGGTATCTTACTGAGCATGTAATTGTCTGGATCGGCCAGCGCCCGGAAGGCGGGAATCGCTTCGCCAATCGAAGGAATCGCCTGGTTGAAAATGAACTGCCACAGATATCCGAGAATCAGGCCCCCGATGAGGTAGGGAATGAAGAACCCCATGCGGTAGGCGTTGCGAAGCTTGAGCTTACTGGTGACCGCTAGGGCCACGGCGATCGCCACGACGTTGATCACGATCACGTTGAGAATCGTATAGATCGTGGTGAACCCGAAGGAATAAAGGAAGGCGGGATCCTGGAAACTGTCGGTGAAGTTCTGAAACCCGACGAAGTTGAGGGTTGCGCCGGCTCTCGCGGTGGCGTTCCAATCGGTAAGCGAGTAGAACGCACCCACGAAAAACGGAATGATCACAACCATAAAAAAGGCGAACAGTACGGGCGCTAAGAACATCCAGAACGTCAGGCTATTGTTCTTGAACTTGTGCATATCTGGTCCTGTAGTGGGATAGAAGGATGGCCCGGAAACCGACCCCGAAGGGTCGGCTCCGGACTAAAACGTTCCGAGTTACTCGGCGTTGTCCTCGAAGGCCCGCGTCATCAGACGCATGAACTCTTCGCGGTCGATCTGCTCGGTGGCAAACCGGTTGTAAATGGGAGCTAGGGTCTGGTCGCGGAACTCACCACTGAACTGGTACTGGTTCCAGGAGTACACGTTACCGGCGGCGTTCCACTCCTGCACGGACTGTGACAGCTGTCCGCTGGGAGACTGGTCGATCGCACTGAACGCCGGAATCATTCCCGCCTCATTCACGACGAAGTTCTTACCCGCTTCGGTGTATACCATGTCGGCGAGAAACTGCTTGGCCGCCTCGATGTTCGCGGACTCCGAGTTGATCACGTAGAACGAAGGAGCCGAGACGAAGATGCCGTTGGTGTCTTCCTCCATCGAACCGTGGGGAGCAAAACCCATGGGGAAGTCAGCATTGGCGGACTCCATATTGGGATCGACCCAGTTACCCTGGTGCAGAAACGCTGCTCGCTCGGTGGCAAACGCCCCAACCTGGTCGTCATAGTTGCCGGTGGTAAGCACCGTCTCGTCGGCGTAGTCAAACAGTAGCTGTACCCAGTCGGCGTACTGCGAGAGACGCTCTTGGTCCACGTTGCCGGCCTGCAGTTCTTCCACCACGCTGGTGTCACCGTAGGGCAGACCGTTGGAGAGCAGGGCGTTGAAGTTGTGGTGCGCCGTAACCCAGCCCATGTCGGCGGAGGCGGCCATGGAAACCACGGAGTCCAGTCCGAGCTCATCCTTCATGCCGTCGATCGTCTCAAAGGCGTCGCGGTAGGCATCGAGGCTGGTGAGATCAGCCGGGTCCACGCCCGCTTCCTCGAGGATATCGGCGTTGTACGCCATGCCGTAACCCTCGATGGAAACCGGGTACCCGTAGACGTCGCCGTCAACGGTAAACGCCACCGAGGTGTCGTCAACCCACTCTTCATCGGAGAGATCCAGAATTACCCCTTCCCACTCGCGGTAGTCTTCGATACCGGCGATGATAAAGATGTCCGGCATTTCACCGGCGGCGTAGTCCGCGCGCAGCTGCTGTCCCAGCGTCGTTCCCGAGGAACCACCTACCGACTTAATCGTCACATCGATTCCCGTCTCCTCGGACCACGTTGCGCCGTATTCCTGGAGCATCGCGTCGATTTCGGGTTTGTTCTGCATGAGCGTGATTCCGCTCCCTTCCTGTGCACCGGAGGCGAAGGCCATACCGGCAACCATGAGCATCGCCAGCGTAAGCGCTACGATTTTCTTCATAATGGGTCTCCTTTTGGTAGTACTAAACCAGTTTACTGTACCGGTTTAGTAGCACCCTAAACCGGTTTATGTGGGGTGTCAACAAAAACTTTTGGCAGTTGTCTAAGAAGATGTTTCCACGCTCGATGCAGACGTTCAATGGGTGCATCCGCTCCAAACCGGGAGTATACTGGCGGGTATGCATGACCTTACCGACCTGGCAATGAACTCGCCCCTCTCCGCGGCAGACCTGCAGTACATCGAAACCACGCTCAACGGCACCGGCGTGTTCACCGGCGAAACGGTTCGGGAACAGATCGAATGGTTTGTCCGAGATCTGGGCATTAACGACTACTACTTCCGAACGACCCCGGTGGATGAAATCGCCCGGCAAATCCTAGCGTTGGGGGCCTCGGAGCTCGTGTCCCGCCACGGCGGCGACGGGGTCACGATCCAGTTGATTAGTGAAGAGAGCAACCGCGCCACCTATATCGTCGAAGATACGCCTCGGCGCACCCGAGAGGTGGAGACGCGGATCGAGGAGCGGTACCCCAGCTTTCGGCTGGAAAGCTACCGCGCCAGGTCACTGCCGGATGGAACAGCGCTGCGCTTCTACATCACGACTCGGCCGGAGTATCCCGAAACGGAGTCCCACGGTTTTGAAACCGCCGCCACAACCGATTTCCTGGAGCGTTCACTGCCGGAAACGCTGCAGCGCTATCGGAACGTGTGGAACCTGATGAATGAGCGCATCGCTCCGGTGATTCACATCACGGAGAAGGATGACACCAACGAGCAACGGATCATGTTGGGAATCCATGGGTCAGGCAGCCGATTCATCCTGTCGGCGTTTACGCAACTGTTTGCCTCCATGGACCTTCCCTTGCGACGGCGCTACATCGAACCGTTTCGCGACGGCACGTACGTACTCACCTTCTACACGCGCCAGCTCACCGCGGAGCAGACAACGACCCTGGCGCAGGAGCTCAACGCGGTGGCGATGCTCCCCCGGAGCGGTGTCAGTGATCTGTTCTTCATCCACGGCTGTCCCGCCCGGGAAACGATGTACGCCATCGCAGCCTCCGCCTTCGCGCATCAGTTCGTATCGGAACTGGCCGAGGGTTACCATATTCTGCGGGACGCGGTGGCCGCCAACCCTGAGGCAAAGGGCATTCTCGCATCGCTCAAGAGCAACTTCACCAAGAACACCTTCTCCACCTCCCGCATCGCCGAAACGGTCTTAGCCCACGCGTCGGCGGTGGCCTTGCTGTTTCAACACTTCACCGCGCTCCACGGTGGTGCCGCGGGGACAGCAGGGAACGGAAAAGTAGGGGGGAGCGCCGACCCCGCGGAGATTCGCGGCCAGATCGAAGCGCTGTTCGATCGGGACGTGCCGTACCACCGGGACCGTACCATTCTCACGTACTTTCTCACCTTCAATGAGCTGGTACACCGCACCAATTTCTTCCGCGACGACAAAGCGGCTCTGTCCTTTAGCCTAAACGGCGGATTTCTGGATTCCGAAGACTTTCCGGAAGATCCCTTCGGCGTGTTCTTCATGGTGGGGCGACAGTTCACCGGGTTTCACGTGCGCTTTCGGGACATCGCCCGCGGCGGAATTCGCATCGTCCGCAGCCGCACCGCCGATGCTTGGAGCCGCAACGTGGACACAATCTTTGAAGAGAACTACAACCTGGCCTCCACGCAGCAGCGCAAGAATAAGGATATTCCCGAGGGCGGCAGTAAGGGAATCATCCTCATGAACCCGGAGGCCGCGGCCACCGCAGCAAGCGCGGAAAACGCCTTCCGCGGGTACGTGGACGCGCTGCTGGATCTGATCGTTCCTCGGGAGGTATCGGACGAGGGGACGGTGAGTGATCCACCGGACGTGCTCTTTCTCGGCCCCGACGAGGGGTCCGCGGAACTCATGGATTGGGCGGCCCTCCACGCGCGGGAGCGGGGCTACCCGTTTTGGAAGGGTTTCACCACCGGAAAGTCGCTCTCCCTCGGAGGGGTTCCCCACGACCGCTACGGCATGACGACTCGGAGCGTGCACACCTACGCCCGCCTGCTCCTGGAAAAGCTCGGACTGCAGGAGGAATCGGTCCGTAAAATTCAGACCGGCGGCCCCGACGGGGATCTGGGGAGCAATGAGATTCTGGTATCCACGGACAAGACGGTGGCGGTGGTGGACGGCAGCGGCGTGGCATACGACCCCGCCGGCCTGGACCGCACCGAGCTTACCCGTCTGGCGCGGGCGCGCCTCCCGATTGGGGAGTTTGCGCGGGAGCGGCTGGGGGAGGGCGGCTTCTTCGTCGGTGTGGATGACCGGGATATTACCCTCCCCGACGGCAGCACTCACGCCAATGGCGAGGAGTTCCGCAACCGGTTTCACCTGAGCCCCTACATGGAGGCCGACCTCTTCGTGCCCTGCGGCGGCCGCCCCTCTGCGATTAACGTCGCCAACTGGACCAATCTCCTCCGGGAGGACGGCACCCCTCGCATCCGGGCGATCGTGGAAGGGGCGAACCTGTTTATCACCCAGGAGGCGCGGCTCCGTCTCGAGGAACGGGGGGTCCTGCTCTTCAAGGACGCCTCCACCAACAAGGGGGGCGTCACGAGCTCGTCTCTGGAAGTGTACGCCGGCCTGGCCATGAGCGATGAGGAGTTCACCACCCACATGACCGTGCCTGAGGCGGGTGGCGGTGGAAGTGGCGCTGGGGCCATCGCCCGGGATAGGGCCGCGTCCGGTCCGGGGGCCGGGGCCGTCGCCGCGAGTACCGGCGCGGAGCCGGAGTTTCGCCGGCGCTACGTGGAGGCGGTGATTCAGCGGATCGAGGCCAACGCCGCGGCGGAGTTTGAACTGCTCTGGAGTGAGCGGGAGCGCGACCCGCGACCGCTAACGATCATCTCCGACGAGGTCAGCGCGCGGATCACGCGCATCACCGATGCGGTG